>NZ_JAHHPM010000159.1 GCF_024606345.1 Endozoicomonas sp. YOMI1 | reverse complement strand
GGATGAACGGAGACCGAGTTCAAAATGTCGAAATTATTTCGGGACAATTCCTAAGCCGGCTAGGCTAACATGATGATTTTTCAACCGATCCAATAATTATTTGTGATTTTTATAAGATTGGACTCTTAAAATCGAGAATGGTTCAATGAAAATAAAATAATGCATACCGGAATCGCAAACTTTAAGGCAGAATATCTCGATATTATGAATATTGTTGATTTACTATGCCGCCCCAGTCTCTGGTTGCTAATGGGTGAAGCCTTTAGTTAGAGCCTGCTATGCCAATGTTGTTAACCCGGGTAGTGCAAAAAAGATAGTGCGATGAAACCACTGAAAAATAAGGTTAAGCAGTCTTTGCTGATTGGGCAGGATAAAGCGATGGATCTTGCCAGGTCAGCAGCCAGTTCCCTGGAAAATAGCGTCGACCGGCTGCTTAACCGGCGAATGACGCTGGGGGTGACCGGCTTCAGCGGCAGTGGCAAAACTACCCTGATTACCAGCCTTATTCATCAGTTACAGCACTATCCTGATGCACTTCTGGCTGCTTTCCCCCCGGTTCTGCAGGATCGCTTATTGGGGGTAAAGCTGTCTGCTCTGGATGATGTCACACTGTTTCCCTGTCAGCGGGGTATTGACGCTTTATCGAGAGGGCGGTGGCCGGAAGCTACAAGGGATGAGTCTGGCTGCCTGCTGGAGATCAAGTTCCGCCATCCGCCCGGGTTATTTCGCCGGGGAAAACCGGGGATCAGTCGTCTTTATCTGGAGATTCGTGACTATCCGGGAGAGTGGTTACTGGATCTGCCATTGCTGGCTATGGATTACCGTGGCTGGTGTGTGCAATGCCACTCCCTTTTTGACAGTGCCATGCGCCTGTCTATTGGCCGGAGTTTTATCGAAAAGCTGAAGTCCATTAATCCTCTGGAGACCATTTCCGAGCTGGAACTGCAAGTGCTGTGGCAGGAACAACTGACTTTTCTCAAGGCTTGCCAGCAGGCGGGTTTGACCATGATTCAACCCGGACGCTGGCTGCATGCCGCACCTTCAGGTGATGAGAGTAAACTGCCGTTTATTCCCCTGCTTGCCATCGCTGGCTGTTCAGAAGATCAGTTGGGGGGAGCTACGGAAGGCGCTTTATTCAAAGTGTGTGAAAGGCATTATCAGCGCTACCTGGAAACCCGGGTCAAACCCTTTTATCAAAATACCTTTCAGAAGGTCGATCGACAGCTGGTGCTGGTGGATGTGCTCAAGTCGTTGAACCGTGGCCAGGAAGCGTTTGATGATCTTCGCTTCTCGTTGACTCAGGTACTGCAAAGTTTCGATTATGGGCGCAACAGCCTGCTCAGACGATTAATTCAGCCACGAATCGACCGTGTCGTTTTTGCCGCCAGTAAAATTGATCAGGTGCTGCCTGATCAGCATGAAGCGGTGAGAGGGCTGACGGCAAACCTGGTTCAGGAGGCAAGGCGCAGAGCGGCGTTCAATGCCAGTGATGTCCGCTGTGAAGCGGTTGCAGCGGTCCGTTCAACGACATATGTAGACTATCAGGGGCGCCAGGCTCTGCAGGGGATGACTGAGCAGGGGCCGGGAGTGCTACTGCATCCGGATATTCCGGAACAGATTCCGGCAATGGATGACTGGCAGACTTTGGGCCAATGGCAGCTGCGCCGGTTGATGCCGCCAGAGGGGCTGCAGCTGATTGCTGGTGGCCGATTACCCCATATCCGTCTGGATAGCATTCTTAATGATCTGCTGGGAGACCGGTTTTCATGAGTAGGCCTCACGACCCATACTTTATCCCATTGGAACCAGAGCAATCCCTGGATACACCGGAGTCCATCAGTGATGGTTTTCAGGATCGGGTGTTGCAGGGGCCTGAGCTGGTTGCCAAACCACTGCGCTTTATCAGGTCGGCATGTTATGGACTGCTAACTCTGCTGTTGATATTGGTGCTTTGGCAAACGGGCGAACTGGGCTTTTTTCTCTATCAACTGCACTGGTCATTAGCCTTACTGTTTTCTTTACTTGTACTGGCCCTGGCGGTGATTGTCGTTAAAGCCGTTGTGGAGTTTTTCCTGTATCAACGGGACTTCCGGCAGATCACCGGACTACAGGCACAGGCTGCACAGTTTCGAGACCAGAGAACGGCCACCTTAACAAACCATTGGCCCGGGCAGTTGAGTAAACTCTATCAGGGTAAGCCCCAGCAGATGCTGCTGGAACAAGTATTGTCTGAGATGCCGGATTACAGTGATGACAGCGAGCTGCTGGCTTACCTGGATAGCCATTTTTTCCAGACACTGGATCAGCAGGCACTTACCTGTATTTCACAACATAGCCAGCAAGTCGCTTTGATGGTGGCTCTCAGCCCATTTGCCGCTGTTGATATGCTGCTGTCGGTCTGGCGCAGTATCCGGATGCTCGATGAGATCTGTCAGGTATACGGTGTCAGACCTTCATTGCCTGCCCGTACCCACCTGTTAACCATGGTTCTGGAACAGATGGCGCTGGCTGGTGCTACAGAACTGCTGTCTGATCAGTTATCAGACTTTACTTCCAACCGATTGCTTGGCGTGGTCAGCGCCCAGGCTGCCAGCGGAGTTGGTGTCGGTATCTATTCTGCCCGGATGGGGCTGAGGGCCATGGCGCTCTGTCGTCCAATTCCTTTTGCTGATGATCAGAAACCCGGTATTGGTCGTTTAGCCAGAAGTATCCTGGCTGCCATGGACGCCCGGTTTCGGAATGCGGCTGATCCCGGGAAGGAAGCAGAATGATCTTTTCTCTGTTTCATTAAAGAGGCTGTCGCGAATCCTGAAAGCGAGTCTCTCCGTGTAGGGCGGTTCCTAAGGAGCCGACACCCGAACCAACCCCCATGCATCATCTCTGAGTTCCATGGGGGATGGCGGTGAGGCCACGAGTCGGCTCCCATGCGAACCGACCTACTTCGGGGGAGCGTTTTTCAGGGCCACAGCCTCTAAAGGAGCACCTGTAGGTTACTCCTTAATCTCTAGTTCTACTGATACCTTTATTTTCACTGAGAAACTGACGTTTTCAGGTGGGCTCTTTCGGCCTGATTAAGAATAAAAAGCGATCAATGCTATGGAAAAATACGACTAAAGGGTATTATTTATTCAATATAACGATTTCGATAAACACATAAAGATCTGTTAGTTATTGATTGGTAGGATGCTGCCTTTAACTGGCATTTCCGGGGGAATCTCAAAAGGCATGGGTCGACCAGCAATAGCAACGATAAACCTTGATGCACTGCGTAATAACTATCGTATTGTCCAACAATTGTCTGGTAATGGTCAGGTAATGGCGGTGGTAAAGGCAGACGCCTATGGCCATGGTGCAACAGCCTGTGCGACCGCGCTTGCTGATATTGCCAGTGGGTTTGCAGTTGCCTTTATTGAGGAAGCCCTGGAACTTCGTGCCGCTGGCATTAAGCAGCCGATACTGCTGCTGGAAGGCTTCTTTGACCCTTCTGAGCTGGAGATGATTGACCAGTATCGTCTGGATACGGTGATCCATCATCAGTATCAGATTGATGCATTAGCGGCCCATCCTTGCAAACATCCGGTAAGGCTGTGGTTGAAGATGGATTCCGGTATGGGGCGGGTTGGTTTTGCCCCGGAAAATTATCGCAAGGCCTGGGAACAGCTCAACAATCTCTCGTTTGTTAAAGACATTGTGTTGATGAGTCATTTCGCCTGTGCAGACGAGCCAGACAGTGAACATGCACGACAGCAGCTGACAACGTTCAATACCTATACCCATGGCCTGCCGGGTGAACGCAGCTTCTGTAACTCTGCCGGGCTGGTTGCCCTGAAAGAAGCGCAGGGTGAGTGGAATCGTCCTGGGCTGCTGCTTTATGGGGTCTCTCCATTTTCGCAAGCTCATGGTATCCAGCAAAAAATAAAACCGGTTATGGAGCTGAGTTCAGCCATCATCAGTATTAAAGCCATCCCAGCCGGTAGTTCCGTTGGTTATGGCAGTCAGTGGATTGCCCGGAGACCCACTCGAATCGGTGTGGTGGCTATTGGCTATGCGGATGGTTACCCCCGCCACGCAATCAATGGCACACCGGTGTTTATTAATGGCTACCGTGTACCGCTGGTGGGCAGAGTATCCATGGACATGCTGACGGTGGACTTAACCGATTTGCCCGATGTGCAGATAGGGGACCGTGCCATCTTGTGGGGAGATAACTTGCCTATTAATGAGGTGGCACAGGGTGCAGGCACTATTCCTTACCAGCTGCTTTGTAATTTGAACCGTGTTCCTGTGCAATATCACGGCATTCTCATCCCTGAGCAACTGAATTTTGATCAAGTGGAGATCTGACTCAAGATTTCATTGATCAAATTGAAAAGCAATACCAATGCTATTTGCAAATTTCTGAAGCGGAACTTTTTCTCAAACCTATGCTCAAAGGAAAGAAGTTAAGGTAAGGCATAATCATGAACGCTTCAAATGCTATTATTGACCGTTTTGCCAGTTTTTTCGATTATTTAAGATCAAGTGCATTTAAAGAAAATCCAACAGCCAATATATTCAGCCCGTTACGAAAGGTAAGTTCAGAGCCTGCAATAAATAATTATTTACCATTGACTCACGAATTAAAATTTGAAATTACCAAATATCTTAATTTGAAGGACTTTATCGCCTTTAGCTCAATCAATGTTGATAATTATCTTTCGCTTAGATCGGATGACCTTTTGGTAAAAAGAGTTATTAAAAATGAACCACTAGTAAGAATGCTTGAAAGACTTAAAGATTTGAACGAAAAATCACAACAATATTTATTCGATATTACTGAAGAAATTGAATTGGATGAGAATTATGAGGCAGATATACCGCCTATGGCCATATCTCCGGGGCCTGCACGACTTTTCTTAAATAGTAATCCTGAAGGCTATAGAACTCTATCAGTTTATTTTGTTAAATTATTTCAATATCTATGTATGTTTGCCAATGATGATTCAACGGATCTCTTTTTTAGAGCACATATTTGTTCGTTAACGATAGATATTAATAACAGAATGAGTTTAAAAGGCGGTGAAAATGCAGTAAATGCTACATCTCTTGCGTTATATTTTATAGATATTGCATCACAAGTAAACCAACTGATAGGTATTGAAGAAAAAGATCAGAAGCTGCATACATTAGCCAATATGATTGAAAACAATGAACTTAAAAAAGGTAAACTAAGTCAAGTTTATTATTATAAATCAGTATTAAGAGAAAAAAACGAGTTCGATTGGGACAATTTTATTGATAATCTGCTATTAAAGAATGACAATGCGAATGTCCCTCGTTGTTAGATAATGACAAACCGAATTACCCTGTTGTCAAACTGACCCTTGTCGAAAACGACAGCACTGCCAGCTGAAATTCCCCACCCTTGCGCACCCGGGAGCGAGCACCCGCTGCTTTGACGTTGCCATTTTGTGGGTTCTGCTCACTTGGTAACTTAGCCCCCTTGATTTTATGCCCCTTTGGTATTGGGGAGAAACTGGCAAAACGGAACTTTCCGATCTTTAAGCTGTCAAAGATCTGCTTCCCTGAACATCTGGATTTTGATCAAGTGGAGATCTGACTCAAGATTTCATTGATCAATCCGAAGCGGAACTTTTTCCCAAAATTATGCTCAGCAGAAGGGGAGACAAGTAAAGGCATAATTATGAACTCTGCAAATTCCGTTGTTGATAGGTTTGTCAATATTTCTGATTATCTAAGGTCAAGTGAATTTGAAAAAAATCCAACAGCCAATATTTTCAACCCGTTACGTAAGGTGAGTTCAGAGCCTGCAGAAAATAATTATTTACCATTGTCTCACGAATTAAAATTTGAAATTACCCAATACCTTAATTTGAAGGACTTTGTCGCCTTTAGCTCAATCAATGTGGATAATTACCTTTCTCTTAGATCGGACGATCTTTTGGTGAAAAGAGTTCTTAAGAATGAACCAAAAGTAAGAATGATTGAAAGACTCGAAGATTTAAACCAAAAAGCACAACAATACTCCTTTGATATTAATGCAAAAATTAAAGCTGATGAGTATTTTAATGCAATTATACCGCCGATGGCCATATCTCCGGGTCCTGCAAGACTTATCTTAAATAGTAATCTTAGAAGTTATAAATATCGATCATTTGATTTTGTTCAATTATTTCAACATCTATGTATGCTCGCCAAGGATGATTCAACGGATATCTTTTTCAGAGCACATATTTGTTCATTAGCGATCGATATTAATAACAAAATGTGTTCAAAAGATGGTGAATACGCCACAACATATGCTTTATATTTTCTACACATTGCATCACAAGTTAAGCTACTAATAAAAATTGAAGACAAAGCTAATAAGGTAGCTTTATTAGCCAATATGATTGAAAATAATGAAATTGACTTAGGTAGACTGAGGCAGGCATATTTTAATCAAGTATTAATTAATGGAAATGAGTTCAATTGGGACACATTTATTAATGGTCTGCGTATTGGATAATGCCGAACCTAATGCTCCTGTTGTCAAATTGACCCTCCTGAATAGTTTGTTTTTCTTTGAATCACGTGAGAGAAAACATTTTCTAATTTTGGAACTATATCTCGGAATTTCAGTCTAATCCTTTATGGATTTTGGGCTACAGTTGCTTTTACTTGATAGCACAATTGAATAAAAGCTGATATGTCAATACTTTAAGGAGGCTGAAATGGATGGCGCCATTAGAACATTCTGTGATCAGGTAAGTGATAAGGGTGCTCTTAGATTGCAGGAATGCGGAATTAATAAAAAGAATCAATTTGTCTGTGGGCGAACGGTTGATTCAATTGATAACGGACGCCTGCTTAGAGAATTGACCAAGTATCCAGCTCTGGAGCATATAGTTGGCAAAAGCGTTGTCACAAAATATGAACTGCCAGTACATTACCATTATCTAGCTCCTGGTATCGAAAAAACATTGCCTGGCGGGGTAACACTGGTTACCTGTAATCAAGGGTTATTGACATGGGCAGGGCGCAAGAATGGCATTAAACCCTATGGAATAGTGAACTCTGTTGACCAGCGCATGGAATTAAACAGGGGTATTGGGGAGGCTATCAAAAACAAGTTTGGAGGCACTGGATGTGATTACCATAATATTTCTCGGCAGCATCAAATAAATTATGGTGAATGTTTCACTTATAACTGCACCCGTGAAGGTAAACCGTCTGATTTAGGTAATTGTCAGAAGGTTTACAATGTATTGGTTCCTGTAGCGGGCGATCACAGTTTTTTTGCATCAAAGCTTAAAAAAACTTTTCTTGAGATTTTCAAAGCAGCTGATTTTAATGGACTACCCCGGATTTTCTGTCCTCTGCTTGGTTGTGGTCGTGCGGGTGGCTCAGGAAAAGCATTGGCAGAAGCAGTGTCGGCAGCCAAGGCTGATTTTGAATCAACAGGAAAGCAGGCACCAGAACTGATTCTGGTGGGTATGTCTTCTTCAGGTACAGACAAAGCAGCTTGCATTGACTTTGAAAATCATTGGCCTATGTTTGGCCAACAAACCCCTTCAACACGTCCACCGACATATTTTTCAAGTACCGTTCCCAGCACTGGAGCTTCAGCCTCCTTGTCTGTTGCTCGCACTGAAACACCATTGCCTGGCCGGGTAACACTGGTTACATGCAATGATGGTTTATTGACATGGGTCGGACGTAAAAATGATATCAAACCCTATGGGATAGTGAGTTCTGTCGACCAACTTATGCAATTGGATAGTGGTATTGCACAGGTTATCAAAGGCAAGTTTAGAGGCACTGATTACCATAAGATGTCGTGGCAGCATCAAATCAATTACGGTGAATGTTTCACTTATGATTGTGCCCGTGAAGGCAGACCCTCTGATTTAAATAATTGCCAGACGATTCACAATGTGTTGGTTCCTTTCTCAAGTGACCGGGATTTTGCAGAAAAGCTTAAAAATGCTTTTCTTGAGGTTTTTAACGCGGCTGATGGTAAAGGACTGGATCGGATTTTCTGCCCTCTGCTCGGTTGTGGTCGTGCCAGTGGCTCAGGAGTAGCATTGGCAGAAGCGGTGTCGGCAGCCAAAGCTGATTTTGAATCAACAGGCAGGCAAGCACCAGAACTGATTCTGGTGGGTAGGTCTTCTGAAGCTGGCGACATAAAAGCTTGCGAAGACTTTGCAAGTCAGTGGAAAGCGTCAGTTCAACGAACCCCTTCAACAGGCTTACCAGTACGCAGTGTGAAAATGCCCGCTGCAATAAGCCGTTCCGGGGCAGCGGCCACTGTCACTGCAATTAACGCTACAACTAGCACAGGTAGTGGTTACAACACGCCAACTGTGCTGATTCCTGATCAGCTGGAAATAGTGATGAACTCTGATAATGGAATGTTCGGTTATGCCAAAGATCTCTCGAAACAAGGAATACCATTTGATTTGGTCAATGCTGCAAATAGTAAAATGAATCATAGCGGAGGTATCGCAAGACAATTTTCAGATGATCTTGGCGCTGCGTTTAACCAGTCTACTCGTCGTCATGTACCGGTTGGCGGTTGTTATACCACCGGTCCCTTTGGGTATGCCAGCGATCCCCGTTTTGGTTTGAGTCATTGTCAGCATATTCATAACGTGGTTGCCCCAAATAAGGCAGATTATAAAGCTAGCGTTAACAGTTCTTATGCAGGGATGAAAACACGCCTTGAGCTAAAACAAAAGTATCATAAGGATTTCACCAATGCTTTTGTTTCACTACTCCTTGAAGGCAGTTATAAAGGCAGCAATACCATTGTCAGTTGTTTTATAGGTTGTGCTATTTTTGGTGGCAGTGGTGAGGATATGGCTCGGGCTCTCCATGCGGCTTATCAGGATCCTCGCATACAGAAATTAGCAAAAGTACCCAAATTAATACTTGTGGGTTGGAGAGATGCTGATTGGACGGTACAGGGTTCGTTTATTCAGGAATTTAATAGTCTGAACACTTCTAATCCGGTACGTTTACCCTCAGGGATAACCCCTGTTAGCGCCCCCCCGGCGGGTATTTCAGGCACTGTGCTTCCTGTAGGAACTGGTACGACCCCAAACAAAACTTCCCCTTATTTCCGGTCTGGAGCAGCCCGATCTGGAGCAGCAATGTCCTCCGGCTCAAGGCCTCGATCCCCGGTTTCAACACCAGCCGATTCGCCTATACCAGTAGACGCTGCCAGGCGATTTATCCATCCTGGCGGGGTACTTGGCTTTGCCTGGAAGTACTATGGCAATATTATGCCGTTCTCACTGGTAAATGCCGTGCACAAGTCGAGTGATGTCCTGAATACTGAGGTGGCATCCAATGCCGGTGTTCAAGCTGGTTATAGAAAACATATGATCATGGACGGTGGCGAACATGCCCTGAGA
Organism: Endozoicomonas sp. YOMI1; assembly: GCF_024606345.1. Taxonomy (GTDB): domain Bacteria; phylum Pseudomonadota; class Gammaproteobacteria; order Pseudomonadales; family Endozoicomonadaceae; genus Endozoicomonas. Next base: position 9,511 of record NZ_JAHHPM010000159.1, on the reverse strand, counting down.
AGCAAGAAATACTATCAATGTGAGGCATGGGACTACAAACATACTGACGGCTACCAAGGCTGCCAGAAAATTCACTCGGTGCTCTTTCCAAAAATAACCGATAGAAGTGGGTTTTCGCAGCAGCTGGTAACTTTACTCATCAAAGCTGCTCCGGGAGAAAGGCTACTGTTCCCGCTGTACGAGCTTGAAGGGGTTACAGATAGTGCATTCAAGGATGTGCTGAAGCGGGTTTATTCAGATCCTCAGGTATTAAGGATGGCCGGGCAAGATAAGCTGCCAAAGCTCTATTTTGTTCATAAAGCCCGGACATCGTCGATGTCCGGTGATGCTTTTGCACAAACGACTACGGGTTCGGACAGGAGCCATCCAAAGAGTAGTTATTCCCTGTCGCAAGCGCTTGATTTAACCAGACTGGGTGTAAAGCCTGAGCCTGAGGCTACCAGTGCGAAGACATCAAGTAGAAATACGTGGAGGGACAGTACCGGGGTTTCCAAGTCTGGTGAAAGTGCAACTACCGCCTTTAGTGGGAGTGAAAAGGCATTTGTTTGCGGTGTTTGTAATGAATCAAAGCCCGAAAAAGGTTCTCAGCAGCATCAAGGGGTCAAGGTTTGCTCTGGCTGTACAGAATACTACCGGGAGCAAGGTCTTGACTTATCCGTAAAGCTTGCAGAAGAGTATGCGGCAATCAATTACCAACCTTTGAAAGTCTTTCGCAGTGATTTAAACTTGCCAGAATACCCGGGAGCAGGCCGTATTGTTGTGGGTATTGATGCAACTGCACCTGCCCGCTTGAGTGATGGACGGATGCTGGACGTTACCCGTAAAACTGAAACGCATTATTTGCCCGATAATGATGTAGGCAACGAGCTTCTCAGGCTGCTTCAGGTACTCCATGAAGAGAAGTTGATTTATAAAATTGATAAGTCAAATACCACGGGCAAGTTCGGTATCACATTCAACTTCCACTTGAAAACCTCGGATTCTGGTGGTGTGCCAAATCATGGTTATCCAGACAAAGATTACCCCGAGAGGGCTGCATCTGAAATAGCGGGGCTGGGAGCAACACACTCACTTGGAGATAGACTTGACGTGTCAGAACTGTTGAGGTTGATTTCTATCGGATCATCTAAGCGCCTACTACCTGCTTCGGGAAGTTAAAGACGGAACCATAAAGAGCACAAAGAAGAGATTTTCTTTTCCTTCGTTCCCTTTGTGGTTAACCCTATAAGCTGAATGTCCACCCTAAGTAATTGTCCTTAAATAATTCCGTCATTCAGAACTCTCCGTTCACCCTGAGCGGAGTCGAAGGGTGCCTGCACGATCTATCATGCTTCGGAGTTTACGCCTTTAGGCCCTGTGGGTCCTTCGATACTTCGACAAGCTCAGCACTCAGGACGAACAGAGTTTGGGGGCTCCAAAATGTGGAAATTATTCAAGGAGCGGATCAGCTGATGCCAAACCTTTCCAGGCTGGCTCTTCTTTCCCTTTCCGAGCGGCGCATAAACCACCAGCCTAACAGGGCTGCCAGAGAGACCACCAGAATAATCAGTGTCGCCATGGCGTTAATTTTCGGTGAGATCCCCAGGCGCACCGATGAAAATACCACCATTGGCAGGGTGGTTGAGCCCGGGCCAGAGACAAAGCTGGCAATGACCAGATCATCCAGAGACAGAGTGAACGCCAGTAACCAGCCAGCGGCTAACGATGGGGTAATGGTTGGAATCGTGACCAGAAAGAACGTCCGCACTGGCGTAGCACCGAGATCCATCGCCGCCTCTTCAATAGAGCGATCCACCTCCCGCAACCTTGCGCTAACGACAACAGCCACATAAGCGGTGGAGAAGGTAACGTGGGCGATCCAGATGGTCAGCATGCCCCGTTCCATAGGCCAGCCGATCAAGTCTGCCATAGTGACAAACAGCAGCAGCAGCGACAGGCCGGTAATCACATCGGGCATCACCAGGGGAGCCGTCAACATGCTGTTGAAGGGGGTTCTGCCACGGAATTTGCCAAAGCGGTCAAGGGCAAAAGCCGACACTGTACCCAGAATGACCGCCATTGACGCGTTATAGAAAGCAATTCTCAAGCTGATCCATACCGCGCCCATCAGTTGTTCATCCTGAAACAGTTCCACGTACCATTTGGTTGAGAAGCCTGCCCAGACGGTCACCAGTCGTGAAGCGTTAAAGGAGTAAAACACAAGGATAAACATGGGCAGATAGAGGAAAATCAGACCAAGAATCAGCATGATGGTGGAAAAGCCCGGCGTTTTGACTCGCCCGGGGATGTTTGTGCGTTCAGTTCCTGTTTCTGTAGTAAGTGTCATTACAGACTGGCCTCCAATTGCTTCGCCTGCTGGCGATTGAAGAAGGCGATGGGCAGACACAGGATCAACAGCATGATCATGGCCAGGGCACTGGCCAGCGGCCAGTCACGGTTGTTGAAAAACTCCTGCCAGAGCACTTTACCGATCATCAGGCTCTCAGGCCCACCCAGCAGTTCAGGAATCACGTATTCACCCACGGCAGGAATAAAGACCAGCATACAGCCCGCGACAATGCCGCCCATGGACAGTGGCAGTGTGACCCTGAAAAAGGTTTCCCATGGACGACAACCCAGATCATTGGCCGCCTCCAACAGGGATTTGTCCAGCTGGGTCAGGTTGGCATAAATAGGGAGCACCATAAATGGCAGATAGGCATAAACGATGCCTATGTAAACGGCGATGTTGGTGTTCAGGAGCTGCAGGGGTTGATCAATAATGCCACACCACATGAGCAGGTTGTTCAATAACCCGTTATTTTTCAGTATTCCCATCCAGGCGTATATGCGGATCAGGAATGAGGTCCATGATGGCAGTAGCACCAGCATAAGCAGGAAACTTTGTTTTCTTCCGGGTGCCTGAGCCATGGCGTAGGCCATGGGATAGCCCAGCAGAAGGCAGAAAAAGGTAGCAACCAGAGCCAGTCTGATCGAGGTCAGATAGGCCTGCAGGTACATCTCATCGCCGGCCAGGAACAGGTAGTTGCCCAGATTTAAATTAAGTGTCAGTACTTCATCAAAGTACTCAACGATGGCCGAATAGGGCGGAATGGCAATTTCTGCCGATGAAAAGCTGATCTTGACCACAATCAGGAAGGGGGCAAGAAAGAATAACAGTAGCCAGAGATAGGGGATGCCAAGAACGAGGCGACGTCCCCACAGTTCCCTTAAGGCGTTTACCCTCTCTGGTCCCCACACTGTCGCGGAGGCACCTTTTGTTAACAGGTTGGACATGACAGATGATTCCACCAAAAATACTGAATAAGGTTAGCGGTGATTGATCAGCTATTCAGGACGACACCACTGTCATCATCCCAGCTGATATAGACTTCATCCTCCCAGGTCGGGTTATCAGCGGTCCGGATCACGTTCGCCATGTTGGACTGTACCATCATACCTGACGGAAGCCGGATATGATAAACCGAATGCCCCCCCAGATAGGCAATGTCGTGAACCACACCTTTGCTCCAGTTGTAGTTCCCTTCCGGCTGCTCTCTGGTGACCATGGTTTTTTCAGGACGCACGGCAATCCAGACCTTACGGTCTTCCAGTGGTGCCATGATACCGTGGCCAATGTAGATAGGTTGTTGGACCTGGTGGGATTGAATGATGACGTAACCTGCCTCTTCTTCCGTGATTTCTCCTTCAAACATATTGACGGAGCCAATGAATTCGGCAGTCATGCGGCTATTTGGGTTTTCGTAGATATCGATAGGGGTACCCACCTGAACAATCCAGCCGGCATCCATGATGCCAATGCGCTCAGCCATGGTCATCGCTTCTTCCTGATCATGGGTCACCATGATGCAGGTGACGCCCACCTCTTCGATGATATCCACAACCTCAAGCTGCATGCGGCTGCGCAGTTTCTTATCCAGCGCACCCATGGGCTCATCCAGCAACAGCAACTTTGGTCGCTTTGCCAGGCTTCTCGCCAGGGCCACACGCTGGCGCTGGCCGCCTGAAAGCTGATGGGGCTTACGGCGGGCATACTTTTGCATATGCACCAGTTTCAGCATCTCCTCGACGCGCTGGGCAATGATGTCTTTTGGCAGGCGGTCCTGTTTTAATCCAAATGCCACATTTTGCTCCACCGTCATATGAGGGAACAGGGCATAGGACTGAAACATCATATTGATGGGGCGCAGATACGGTGGCAGGTGAGTAATATTCTGCCCATCCAGGTAAATTTTGCCCTCAGACGGTGTTTCGAAGCCCGCCAGCATCCGTAGTAATGTTGATTTTCCAGATCCAGAGCCACCCAGCAGCGCAAAAATCTCACCCTTTTTAATATCCAGACTGACATTATCAACAGCGATAACGTCATCGAACTTTTTGGTGACCTGGTCGATTTTGACCAGTATCTCATTACCTGAGCAACTTTTTGTCGCTGGTGTCGAAAGCGTCGACGGCGTTGGGGAATGTTTCGGGGAGGCAGATGCTGTACTCATCTAAAATTTTCTCCAGCCCGGAATATAAAGAACAGGGTAGAACCCGGTGAGTGTGCTTTAATAGGCTCAGCTGACATAAGTTTATCGTCAGAAACTCAGGCTCGCTTGTGGTGACCATGGGTTCTTTACATACGAAAAAGCCTTCAAACCCTCAAGGAAGTGAAAAGCCCGCGCATTGTCCATAAAAATGCCGGGATTGAAAATGATTTTGCGATAAACCCTGATTGAGGATATTAGTAATCCTCACTTGCAGATTTACCATTCGTACCCTAACCTCCCTCAGCTGGAGGGGAAGTGATTTGCCCATTGACATTAGAAGAACGGTTGTCTTAATCAGGATCTGTCTTAAATAAAGATGAATACAAAGCTCACTAATCCCTTATGCTATCGTGTTCCACTTTTCATAGTGCCTGAACGCGCATTGTCAAAAAACGATTGAAATCATGAGAAGCCGAAAAGAAGTTGTCCGCCAGTTGGATCGTATTGATCGCAATATTCTCCGTACCCTGCAGGAGCAAGGGCGTATATCGTATGTAGAACTGGCGGATAAGGTTGGGTTGAGTACGACGCCCTGTATGGAGCGAGTCAAGCGCCTGGAAAGGGAAGGCATTATTCAGGGCTATTCTGCACGCTTGAACCCAAAGTATCTTCAGGCTGGGCTTCTCGTGTTTGTTGAAATCAGCCTCTATACCAAATCCGCTGATATTTTTGATGACTTCCGCAAAGCGGTCATCAAGCTGCCGAACGTGCTGGAGTGCCATCTGGTGTCTGGCCACTTCGATTATCTGGTCAAGGCCAGGATTTCAGAGATGGCTTCTTACCGCGAGTTGTTAGGGGATATTCTTCTGAAGTTGCCGGGTGTCAGGGAGTCCAAGAGCTATATCGTGATGGAAGAACTCAAGGAAACACTCAGCCTGCCAATTGCAGACTAACCGCTCCCTGGCTTGTTAAAGGATTTAGTGAGTGTTTACTTTTGACCAGGTGAGCTTCAGAGAGGCTTCAGAAAGGTGTTTAGCCTTCCTGAGGTTCGCCCGCTACCTGATAATCCCTTATGTAGTAGTTCAGTGCGACTTCGTCCTGGTCTTCGATACTGCGTAAAACAAAACCTGCGGCGAAATCAGCCTGTTCACTGATGGTTTGACACCAGACACACTCTGCACTCATGGATACCCGATAAGCACCTTCCTGTGGCCCGGGAAGGATCAGCGTGACATTTCGGGTTTCTGATGGCCTGACACCCTGATCGGTCAGTATGCTGAATCCTCCTTTTGAGACATCTTCAAGAATGCCGATAGACAGACCGGTGTCGTTATCCAGTACTTCAGCGGTTTTTTCCAATGTTTTTCTTGGAAATCGACGCTTTTCTTGTTGTATTTGTGACATTTTGGCCTCCATGCAGTAGAGGGAAGGAAGAACTAAGTTATCACCTTTTGTTTTCAAAATGCATCTTTTACCTGATTTTGCCAAAACAGGTTTTCATGAAAACGTGCTTTATGGGTTGTGAGATTTTAAGTCAAATAGTTGATTTAAATAGCGGCCAATAGCGGCAGGGGATGAAGTTTTTTATAACTTCTTGGCTGTTGACAACAGGACTTAACTTCCTCTGTAATCGAGTAAGGCGTTATAAGAAAGCCTGGTCGTTGATAGAGCTTTAACGGCTAACCGTGAGTAAAGTTCTACCAAATAAAATAACAATAAATAGCCACTTTTGTCAGCTTGCCCTAACCCCGGGAATGCCGATAGATATGGCATTAAACCAGAGCCCACTGCTCTGCAACATACGGAGGGATCCCGTCATGTTCAGACAGATTACCGAGGCGCGTATCAACGATCTTCATTGTAAATTTGATGAAGAATCCGGCCTCAAATCCGTCATCGCTATTCACAGTACCCGCAGAGGGCCTGCCCTCGGTGGTTGTCGAATCATTCCTTATTCTTGTTCTGACGAAGCCATCACTGACGCCATTCGTCTTGCCCGTGGTATGAGCTTCAAATCAGCACTGGCTGGCCTGGAACTCGGGGGCGGCAAGGCGGTCATTATGGAACCGGAAGGTGACTATGACCGGAAAGCACTGTTCGAAGCGTTCGGGCGTTTTCTCAATGAGCTTGGCGGTCGTTATGCCACGGCTATGGACAGTGGCACAACGGTGGCGGATATGGACACCATTGCTACTCAGTCAACTCATGTGACCTGTACTTCATCCGGTGGCAGCCCGGCACCTTTTACCGCAGAAGGGGTTTATTATGGTGTGCTTGCCTGCCTTAAAGCCCACCCCTCGTTGCCAGATAATCTGAAAGGCTTAAGAGTTGCCGTTCAGGGGCTGGGTAATGTGGGCTATGCCCTTTGTGAACGACTAGTTAATGATGGGGCGCAGCTCATTGTTGCTGATATCAATCAGCAACGAGTTGATCAGTGTGTTCGGGAGTTTGGTGCCAAAGCGGTTGCACCGGATGAAATTCACTCCGTTCCCTGCGATCTGTTCAGCCCATGCGGTCTTGGTGGCATTCTCAATAGCGACACGATTAATCAGTTACAGTGTGCTGCAGTTGCTGGCTCAGCTAATAATCAGCTACTTACAGAGCAAGATGGCGTTGCTCTCTTCGACCGTGAAATTCTCTTTGCCCCGGACTACCTGATTAATTCCGGTGGACTGATTTTTGTGGCCATGACTTATTTGCAAAGCAGTCAGAGTGATATGCACCGGCGCCTTCGTGGCATTCATGACACCCTGTTACAGATTTTCAGCCGGCAGAATCAGGCAGGGTTACCCGCCAGTGTTATTGCTGACCAAATGGCAGAAGCCATTATTTATGGTGATAACCCTTCACAGTTGACAGCAAAGGGAGAGCAGGAATGGATTTAGGAACAAACACTTCTCTCGCCATGGAGCAGTTTCTGGATGCTGAAGGCGAAGTCATCAAAAAACTGCCAGCCTGGGTCAGTAATGAAGAAACTCTCATTGATTACTACCGAACCATGGTGATCGCCCGGCAGGCTGATCAGAAAGCGGTGGCATTGCAGCGGACCGGTAAGATGGGCACTTACCCTTCCTGCCTTGGACAGGAAGCCATCAGTTCGGTGTGTGCTGCCCTGCTGGAAAAAGAAGATGTTCTGATTCCTTATTATCGCGATCTTCCGGGATTGATGCGAAGAGGCATTTCTCTCAGTGATGTCATGCTCTACTGGGGCGGTGATGAGCGAGGGAGTGCCAGTGCGGCCTGGGGCCAGGATCTGCCTAATTGTGTACCCATTGCTACTCAGGCTGGCCACGCGGCAGGTATCGCCACCGCCATTAAAATCCGCCACGAGGCCGGTGATCCGTTGCAAGTGGCATTATGTGCACTGGGTGATGGCGCTACGTCTAAAGGGGATTTTGGGGAAGCCCTGAATCTGGCGGGAGCCTGGCAGCTACCCGTGGTTTATATCATTAATAACAATCAGTGGGCGATATCGGTTCCCAGAAAAATTCAGTCCGGAGCACCGACGCTGGCACAGAAAGGGCTGGCCGCTGGCCTGCCGTCTTATCAGGTTGATGGTAATGATGTTATTGCCCTTCATGAAGTGGTCAGCGCCGCTATTGATCGTGCACGCCAGGGTAAGGGCGCTACCGTGATAGAAGCCGTCAGCTACCGGCTTTGTGATCATACCACGGCCGATGATGCCAGCCGTTACCGTGCCAGTGAAGAACTCAAGGATGCCTGGCAACAAGAACCCATCAAGCGGCTCCGAAACTTCCTGCATCATCGGGGTTGGTGGGATGAGAGAAAAGAGCAGGCTTTAAAGGAAGAGGCCGATGGTATCATTGAGCAGGCAGTGGAAACCTACCTGAACACACCGCTTCCTGCTATTGAAGACCTGTTTGATTATCACTACGCGAACATGCCAGCCCAGTTGGAGCAACAGAAAAACGAGGCGCTTGCCAGAGAACTTACCAGAAAAAAGTTGCGTCAGGAAAGCATGAAATCAGCCGGAGGTCATCTCAATGGATAACAAACTGACCATGGTTGAGGCCGTCAACCTGGCGCTTGATCATTCTATGGACAATGATCCGGATGTTGTGTTGCTTGGCGAAGATATCGGGATCAATGGTGGCGTCTTTCGGGCAACTCAGGGACTGCGGGATAAGTATGGCCTGAAGCGGGTGATGGATACACCATTGGCTGAAACTCTGATAGCCGGTATCAGTGTGGGTATGGCTGCCCAGGGGATGAAACCGGTGGCAGAAATACAGTTTATGGGGTTCATCTTTCCGGCAATGGAACAATTAATCTGCCACGCAGCACGCATGAGAAACAGAACCCGGGGACGGCTGGCGTGTCCCCTGGTGCTGCGGGCCCCCTTCGGTGGAGGCATCCATGCCCCGGAACATCATTCGGAAAGCACGGAAGCACTGTTTGCCCATATTCCGGGGTTAAGAGTGGTCATCCCGTCTTCACCGGTCAGAGCCTACGGTTTGCTTCGTGCTGCTATTAATGAACCTGATCCGGTTATCTTCCTGGAGCCAAAGCGTATCTACCGGGCGAGTAAGCAGATAATTGATGCTGCCAGCGCCCCTCTGCCACTGGACACCTGTTTCACGTTAAAAGTCGGGCAGGATGTCACATTGGTCAGCTGGGGGGCGTCGGTTCGTGAAACCATGGAGGCAGCCGACATTCTGGAGGGCCATGGCATTTTTGCAGAAGTGATTGATGTGGCTACCATCAAGCCTCTCGATATGGAGACTATTCTGACGTCAGTCAGAAAGACCGGGCGCTGTGTCATCGTTCATGAAGCTTGTCGGAGTTTTGGTGTTGGGGCCGAGATTGCTGCCGGTCTTATGGAAAGGGCGTTTGATGATCTGAAGGCGCCTGTTGAACGGGTGACCGGTTTTGATACGACAATGCCCTACTACAGGATGGAAGACCATTATCTGCCTCAAGTCGATGATATTGTCAGAGCATCGATCAAGAGTCTTGCCAGGCACTAGGAGCCTGTCGGACTTAAGCGTCCGTAGCGAGGATTGCGAGAAATTGAGGAT
>NZ_JAHHPM010000158.1 GCF_024606345.1 Endozoicomonas sp. YOMI1 | reverse complement strand
TAACTTCCTCTTTTTTGCCACGGAGTCACAGAGGAAAAGATTTTTTCTTTTCTCCGTGACTCCGCGGCAAGGTTTTTCTTTAACTGGATACGATATGGAAGTTATTTCAGGACAGTTCCTAAACCTCTACTGTTTTAGTGTAAATTTGAACAGACATAAACCGAAGTTCTATAAATAACGTAAGGCTGGCATGCTGGAAATTGCGGATAAAACCTTTTCTTCACGACTGTTTACCGGAACCGGAAAGTTCAGTAACAGCCAATTGATGACCGATGCCATCATTGCCTCCGGCAGTGAACTGGTCACCATGGCACTTAAGCGTGTGGACCTGAATGAGCAGCAGGATAATATCCTCGGCCCTCTTTTAGACCGGCAGTTGCAGCACAACCTGAACCTGCTGCCAAACACCTCAGGTGCCCGCACTGCCGATGAAGCCATTTACGCAGCCCAGCTGGCCAGAGAAGCCCTCGGCGCCCATTTCGTCAAAGTCGAAATTCATCCAGACCCCAAATACCTTCTTCCAGACCCCATTGAAACCCTGAAAGCCTGCGAAACATTGAGTGCTATGGGTTTTGCCGTCATGCCTTATATCCATGCAGATCCGGTTCTCTGTAAACGCCTTGAGGAAGTGGGTGTTGCTGCTGTTATGCCCCTTGGCTCCCCCATTGGCAGTAACCTGGGGCTGAAGACCAAAGAGTTTATCCAGATTATTATTGAACAAAGCTCGGTACCGGTGGTGATTGATGCGGGCATAGGAAGCCCTTCCGACGCGGCCCTGGCCATGGAGATGGGCGCTGATGCCGTTCTGGTCAATTCCGCCATCGCCGTAGCCCGTGATCCGGTACAAATGGCCATCGCTTTTAAAGACGCCGTTATCGCCGGGCGCAGGGCTTACCAGGCCGGTCTTGGTGGGCGTTCACTGCAGGCTCAGGCCAGCAGCCCCTTAACGGCCTTTCTGGATGACCTTTAGGAGAGGACGTGATGACCTTTCTTGACCACTTTAATCAGATCCAGTGGGATGAGCTGAAAATGACCATCCACAGCCAGACCACTGCAGATGTAGAGAATGCCCTGCACAGTGCCAGACTGAACCATCAGCAGTTTCTGGCGCTGATATCCCCTGCTGCAGAGCCCTACCTGGAAGCCATGGCGCAAAAAAGCAGGCAGCTGACCCGACAACGGTTTGGCAATACTCTGCAGCTCTTTATTCCCCTCTATCTCTCCAACAAGTGCACCAATATCTGCACTTACTGTGGTTTCAGTCTCGGCAACAAAATTCGCCGAAAAACCCTGAAGATGGACGAGCTGGACCGGGAAGTGGCTGCAATCAAAAAGATGGGATTCGATCACATCCTGCTGGTGACTGGCGAAGCTCCCGGGACTGTCGGTGTCAGCTACATCAAATCAGTGATTGAGCGGCTGCGGCCACACTTCGCCCATATCAGTATTGAAGTCCAGCCTCTGGATCAGGAAGATTATCAATCCCTGATGGCCGCAGGCCTTGATGCGGTGCTGGTTTACCAGGAAACCTATCACCGATCCGCCTATGAGCAATACCATCTCCGGGGCAGCAAAATGAATTTCAACTACCGCCTGGAAACCGCTGACCGACTGGGACGGGCAGGCTTTGATAAAATCGGTGTTGGTGCCTTGATTGGTCTGGAAGACTGGCGAACCGACTCGGCCATGGTGGCGGCTCACCTGGATTACCTGGAAAAGACCTACTGGCGAACGCGCTACTCAATTTCCTTCCCCCGGCTGCGCCCCTGTGAAGGTGAGTTTCAACCAGTATCGGTGATCTCTGACCGACAGCTGGTTCAGCTGATCTGCGCTTACCGCCTGTTCAAACCCGAAGCCGAGCTCTCCTTATCCACCCGTGAATCGGCAAAGTTCCGGGATAATGTCCTGCCCCTGGGCATCACCACCATGAGCGCCTATTCCAGCACCCACCCCGGTGGCTATGCAGATGACAATATCCTGGGCAATGAAGATCTGGAACAGTTCACCATTGACGACAATCGACGTCCAGAAGCAGTAGCGGATGCCATTCGGGCCAAAGGGCTCGAGCCGGTCTGGAAAGACTGGTCCCACTGTTTCAGCCATTAACAGTTTCACTTGGTCAGTTATCCGGCTATGAGCAACTCAACAAACAACTCATCAGGCAATTCATCAGAAAACGATGACATCTCTGCTTTCCTGAAAGAGATGAAAGGGGTAAACCCGTTAAAAAAGAAAGCAACCGCTGATATCCAGAGAGTTCAGCGGGTCACACCGGGCCAGGAGATTCGCAAGGCCGCTGCTGAAGACACCTTTACCGACCCGAATTTTCTTTCCCTGCTCAACCCGAAAATGGTCAAACCCCATGACTTTCTGGTCTGGAAGCGGGATGGTGTGCAGGAAGGCGTGTTCAAAAAACTCCGCCTGGGTAAATATGACATTGAGGCACGCCTTAACCTCCACCACAAAAGCGCCCGGGAAGCACGGGAACAGGTTTTCCAGTTTATCAATGATTGCCGGGAGCACGAACTGCGTACCGTATTGATAGCCCATGGACGCGGTGAGAAAAGCACCCCGCCTGCCCTGCTGAAAAGTTACCTGTATACCTGGCTACCCGAGATGGAAGCGGTACTGGCCTTTCACAGTGCACTGAAAGTCCATGGCGGCTCTGGAGCACTGTATGTGATGATCAGAAAAAGCGAGCGGGAAAAACTGGAAAACCGCGAGCGCCATGCAAAACGCTCAAAATAAACCACCTGAAACAGGCTAATACTGGAACTATAAGTAGTTAACATCAAATCTGAGTCTATTCTGACAACAGAATAGCTCGGAAAGGTTAAAGAGATGGACGCTAATCAGTCGGCTTCAGCAACTCAAGGTTCTTCACCCAGCGCACAAATTGAGACTTCCACCAATCAATCAAGACCTTATTCACGGCATAGGCATCGAGAGCTTAAAAAACAAAAAGAAGCTTCCAGGAGTACCCCTGCTCGCTGCCTCTCAGAAAGAGAGAAAGTTGCAAAAGCTCTATATGACAGGGGGGCTTCCTCTATGAAACATATTCCAGACCGGGTTCTTAAAAAAGAGTGGCAATCAGAAGTCGCTCACCTTCCTAAAGAATTTCAACGACAGCATATTGCTGAGAGGCAAGGATTAAAACAAATACAAAAACTGATTCAAGAGGGACGAGAAGATGAACTGGATAAAATTATGGGCACCACAGTTTCCTATACTGACATTACAGATGGTATTCAAACAGTTATAAAAAAAAGTGAACAGTACCCAGGAAAACCCGGGATAAACCAGCAACTTCAACAGATAAAAGAACAAACTCCTGTTACTCAATTAAAAGTTCTTAAATCAATAGCGCTTGATTTATCAGGTACATTACAAAGAAAAAGCAAGGAGTTCCTGACAAAAACAGACAAGGAAAACTTTCATAACTGGTTTCAGGCAACCATGCGCTGCATGCTGAAAACAGATGCTATTGAGCAGCCTTCTGATAGTAAACTGCATGTAATCGCTGAAGCGACACTTCAATTGTTTCAGATAATGATCGATAGACAATTAGCCGATCCCGATCTGGTATCTTATGTTCTTCTTGCAAAAACACTGCATCAGATGTTTCTGATGCTCTGATTGCTTACCTTGACGGTAACGTAGCGGAAGTTTGTGCATTAGATAGCCAAAAGCCCATCATTATTTGGTTGAAAGCCATGATTGCCCTTAATCATCAGCTTGACCCAGAGAAGTCTGAACGGTTATTGGTTGATGCTGCAAGTAAAGATGAAACGATACATTTTGAACTGGGTCTGTTTTACCTTGAGCACTGCCAATCACCTGATCTTGAAAAACTTGCAACCATCAAATCTTTATTAGAGAAATCAGAATCCAAACTCCATGAAGCAGAACGGCCTTTATGGTTGCAATGTAATGCAAAGGTTAATCAACTTATATTCCTGAAGGAAGAAAGCCAAGTAACACCCTTGAGCAATAATGCATTGCAGGCCAATCCTTCTGAGAAGAATGTCAGGGCTGAGTTAATCGAAGCCAAACCTTCAACATCACCTGCCATAGAAACAAGACAAGCGCCATCAACCAATCTCTCTTCAGTTATGTCATTGGCAAAAGCTCTCATTAAGAATTATCAATATCATCACGATGCCAGTTCCCCCAATAGCGAAGAGGTTAAAGAATATACAGTAATTGGATGGAAGGGAAAAAAACTCAACCCTTTTGAAGCAATGAAGCCTGAAAACCGAGACCCTATCATAAACAAGCTGCTTCGCCATATTCATACCTGTAGAATTTTCAACAATCTCGAAGAGGAGGTCAGATGTTATGACATTCTCAAAAACCAGAAATTTATGTTCATGTTACAGTTCGAACGCCTGCTCGAAGAAGCAACATGGACTCTTCTTCATTGCACTGAAGATCCACATAGTGGTGGTTTCAGATCGAGTCAAAAAGAGCGGCTGGATGCTCTGAATTTAGCAAAGCAGATGATGATTATATGCCTGCAACACACGGTTAAACACCCTGAGATAGTATACGATGATCAGCTGGTTAACGACCGTATTGCATCGCTAACTGACTGGCTTGATAACATCGATAACTTTGGCGGCGATAAAAAATTGCAACAGTATATGAGGCACAATATCCGGTGCCGTGCAGGAAGTGGTCTTGGCCATATCTTCCGATTTATCCAGGAGGAAACGGGGAGAAGCGAAATGGAAAAAATGGCCTCTGTGTGTTTCCAGGCCAAAACTTCATTTGATCCCTGTTATAAACCTGAATTCAAAGGCCATATGGAAAACAGAGAGCAATACTACCGTCGAGTGACACTTACCAGATAACCAGCAAGAGTGTCACTGGTTAATAAAGTCTTCACAGTTCACAAATATTTCTGTTGATAAATGCCTGAGTTTGCCAACAGCTGAGAAGCTACCAATGATTACTCCAGAAAAATGCCGTAATACTCCTTAATGGCATGCACGTATCCACCAATCTCCCTTGCACCACAGGGCAGGCTGTTGGACCAACTTAAGCACCTGCCATATACCCTAAATCAATCCGTGGCAGGTGCGAAAGCTGATCAAAATTGATACAGATCATTCCTTTTCTCTATTTTTGATAACTTTTATTTAGTTAGGTAGTACCACTTATTGCTGATAATTATGTACAGGCACAGACTAAACCCAGCCAGCCTGCTTTTATCAAGCTAGGAGCCTGTCGGACTTAAGCGTCCGTAGCGAGGATTGCGAGAAATTGAGGAT
>NZ_JAHHPM010000157.1 GCF_024606345.1 Endozoicomonas sp. YOMI1 | reverse complement strand
TATTCTCGGACAGCCTCCTAGTCACCATCACTTGAATTAAAGCCCAGGGGGACTTGAAGCTTGCCCGCCGTTTTTACAATCTGTTGGCTAAGCGAGTTAATTTGCTCTTTTAGCTGGTGAAGCTCTTCGATTCTTCCTTGTTCAATCGCTGTGGTGAAATCATAAGGCAGGTTTTGCATGGCTAATGAGAGACGGTTCAGCGCCAGAACAATGCCTTGCCACAACGCAGCCTGTTCCTGATTTGCGGATTGTTCAATGGCCAGGGCGACCAGAGAATCTGCGGTTGCGAGCACTGTCCGGATATTTTCCAGAGATTGTTGGCTGCGCCAGGATTCCGCCAGGAAAAGGTTGGTGCGATTTTTCCCCAGGGGCAGGGCCAGCTCTTTTTTCAGCCGTGAAGTTTGGGCATCAAGGCTGTTCAGCACCCAGCCATCCAGGCCCGGGGCATATTGGCCACGCTCCATTGCCATCAGCTTGAGGTAGTAGTTACCTGACTTTTCCCAGTTCTGCTGTAACTCCATGCTGTTGGCAAACAGTGCTTCAGTGTTTTCCATCAGAAACTGGCAATATTCGCTTTTCTTTAAGGCCAGGGCATCATTAGCCCGGGAATCGAAGAGCAGGTATTCGGAAGCTGAAAGACCCTGAAGAATAACGCTGTCTGACAGTAAAGGGATAGGGGTTGCACTCTTGAGCCGTGCTTCAACTTTTCGGCCGGTCAGATTCTTCTTGTCTGGCCAGAACTGAAAACGCCAGCTTTCCATGTTCTCTTCCAGCATCAGTTGACTAACCGCTTCCGCTGATTGCCAACTTAACATGGTTGTACGCCATTGTTGCTGCAGAAGCCCGAAATTTTTGTTATCCGGATTGAGGCAGAACTCCGAGGCAAGGTTTCTCAAGTTCGATGCTTCAGAAACCAGGCTGGTATAACGTGGCTGGATCTGGTCTTCCAGCAAGACGGTCATGGGCGAACGGGATAAATCCAGTCTTTCAGGAAAAAACTGATCGCACCCGCTCAAGCCCACAAAAAGCATGATCAGTTTCAGGTACTTCTTCATAAGGATTCTACAAAGTGAATCAACGCGTTACGCTCTCTGGCAGTCGTTGCCAATACTCGTTGTCTGGATTCGGCTGCTTCGCCATCATGCCAGAGAATAGCTTCTATCAGTGTCCTTGCCCGACCATCATGAAGAAAACACAACCAACGTCGTAAAAAATATGTTTACCTGCCAGCACTTTGCCTTCTTTGGCATCGTGCCTGACGGGCACGGCGAGGTTCTGGCTATAGAAGGTTATTTTATTGAGAATGTTGTCCGATACTTCGGGATGCTCACCTGCCATTTGCTCATGACAGCGTTTTTGTGTGGCAGTGCAGCTTTCTTCCATAAATAGACTGGTGGTCAGTCCCATATCACCATTGAAGGCAGCGGCATTCTGTTGCTTCAGGGTTGGCTGCCCGGCTTTCCAGCCAAAGCGATCGATAGCGATCTTTTTCTGTTCCACATCCCAGACCCGGTTTGCTTTTCCGGAAATACCATCACCGTTGTTATCATCAATATCTTCATTAGCGAGCAGGTCCTGTTCGGAAATAGCTTCCAGCAGACCGAGACCAACCATGGGGGGCGCTATTCGTGCTGACATCATGACGTTGCCATGGTCGTCTGAGGATAGCGGGCCGTAGCCAGGCGCTTCAATGGCAATAACCGGCTTTCTTAACTCAACGGTTTTACCATCCTGAAATGTAACCTGATGGTATTCATAGCTGACTCGAACATGGCCTTCAGCGATACCGCCGGGCAAGGCAAAATCCTGCAGCTGGTCGCCATAAACCGGATGGGGGATTACCCGCTGATGGGGCAATAACGGCTGGCTTCCGGGGCTGGGAGCGATGCTGAGCCTGACCAACAGGGATACACGGTTCAGCTCACCGTCTTCCGGTGCATGGCCTCGTCCATCCTTGATATGACAGTTCTGGCAACCATTGGTGTTAAAAATGGGACCCAGAGCATCTCTGGCGTTGGTGCTGGCGGGGGCCCAGGGGTTGCGGAAAAAACTGTTGCCAACACTGAAGTCCAGACGACGACTCACCGCCATATTGGCCGAGGGAAGGGAAAAGGAATTACGCCCTGAAACGGTGGCTGATGTCTGGCCACCCGGTCGCTCTTCACCTTGTTCATAGGTGACTTTTCACCGTTTACGGTTAACTCGGTATTGCTGACAATATTTGCCAGGGCACCATCATTGCCCATCTCATAGTCATAATGTGTGGGCTGGGTATAATCGATCAGGCCCTCGTCCAGTGGCCATGCATTCAGCAGTCCTTACCAGTCGTCTACTTGGAAATGAAGGCTATCAGGAAGCAGTCGCTGTCAGGCGATGGGCCCACTTGGTTTTTGCTGCCAGCTGCATATCCACGACTTCGTCACTTTCATCAACGATTTCGCGTCCAAGCAGCGTTTCAATCATGTCTTCCAGTGTCACGATACCTCGGATATCGCCATATTCGGTGACAACCATGGCGATATGACTGCGTTTTTCCAGGAAAGTGGCCATCAGTTTTGGCAGTGGCTCCCCAGCACGGCAATAATCGGACGTTTCAGGCTTTCCAGTTTGGTATTGCCGCCTTCCCGGAGGTGGGAGAGCAGAATGTCATTTCTCATGACAAAGCCATTGATATCATCCGGGTCTTCATCGTACACAGGGATACGTGAGAAGCTGGAACCGGTAAACTCCTTCATATAAGCATCAGTGGTGGTAGATTCTGGCATTGAAAACAGCACTGAACGAGGGGTCATGATTTCCACAATCTGGAGATCATGGAACTTCAGCATGTTTTTCATCAGCTCAGACTCGACACCCTGAAGCACACCAACCTTGAAAGCCAAGATCGGCCATCGCCTGAATTTTGCGGGATTTGTTCAATCACCGCCACCGCCGCATCCACCACCATCACCACCACCACCACCGCCGCATCCAAAATCACCACCGCTATGACCACCATCGTAGCAACCACCATGACCACCGCTAGAACTACCATCGAAGTATCCGCCGTGACTACCGATGAAGTAAGCGGCTGAAAGGTAATTTAAGTGTGCAGAACGGTTACCAGAGTGGTTGGGATTGGTTAAATGGATCACCTTGCATGGTTGCTGTGTGACCGGTCTGGAAGCAATAGAACGTTCTTGTTGGCTTTGGGTATCGTCCTGATCGTTATCTTTGCAACAATAGGCAAGGAATCCAGCCGCTACTGCAGTACCACCAATCGCTCCTCCTACCGCCCCCACTCCCATGCTGCAACCTACTGCCTGGCCAGTAGTTAACGCCTTGCCAGTTACCCCCACAATTTCAACTTTAAGGCCAGTGAACAAGCCACCAATTACACCAAACACCCCACCAAGGCAGCTGGAACATGGCCAGCACTCTTTACAGTCGGGGCGAAGTAAGATGTCATTAAGACAATAGCGAAAACTGTCATTAAGACAGGAACTCGAGTCCATAATATTCCACCTGATAAATTAATTTTTTTTTGCTGATAAGTCAGACAGCATTTTTCCTGAAAAGTTTCAATAACTGTTTTTCAAGTGTGCACAAGTAGTTATCCAACTACTAAAAGCGCTTTCTACCTGCTTTGGTA
Organism: Endozoicomonas sp. YOMI1; assembly: GCF_024606345.1. Lineage (GTDB taxonomy): Bacteria > Pseudomonadota > Gammaproteobacteria > Pseudomonadales > Endozoicomonadaceae > Endozoicomonas. Next base: position 15,000 of record NZ_JAHHPM010000157.1, on the reverse strand, counting down.
AGTTAAATGCTGAACCACACAGGTCTATGGTTCGCCCCGTTTTTGCAAGCGCCGGTTAGCCAATGACCGGTTATCAATCAATTGATGATAAGGGAAAGATACGGAACATTCTTACGAAATTATGGTCAATACAGAATGATTAAAACATTCGACCAACTACTGGACTAGGGATGGCATATAAATATGAATGCTTTCGAAAAAATTTCCGGTTTATCTTTTGCAGGCATGCTCCCCACCAGGCCGCTGACTGTTGGCAATAAAACATCAAGTGAACAATTACCTGAAGAAAATGTTCCACTTCTTCAGACGTTTCCGGAAAATGATACGCCTCCCCGGGTGCTTCGGTGTGAAAGACGCCCAATTCAAAGCTTTGATATTGCCGCCATTGATATTAAAAGAACTTCTGCCGCCATCAACCCGGTGAAGTTTGACTGTGTCATCATGCCGCCTGATGCTGACTTGGATGGACTTTTGGATAAGCTGTCAACTTTTGAGTATCAACGTGCACAAAATGGAGAGGCCGGTGCTGAGATTCATTTGATACAAAGTTTTGAAGATTTGTCCAAGGACAACTTACGCCAGCGTGTTCATCTAAAAGAAGGTGGTGGCAAATGCGAGCGTTCACCCGGCAAGCTATTTGAAAACAATCGACCGATCCGGTTAGTGGTTGATTTACAGAAGATGAACCCCTGCGATACTGTGGCGCTCAATGATCTGCTCGACCCGGAAAACCCTGCGTTAAATAAAATCAGATTAGGCCGTCATGTCGAGATACTGGTTCTGGTGCAAAAAAAACAGCTTCACGCAGGTAATACCTATTCATTGGGAGCCGATACCTGTCGGCGCATAAACCGGGTTGAAAATACCTGGGATTATCAGAAAAAGCTGGCATCGCTCACCAGCACCCCTGAAGAGCACCGTTCCATTCTTGATTTTTCACCCTGTGTCACGGATGAAAATAACCCTGAAGAGCCCTCCATTAATTTGTGTCACGGCAATGTTCCCTGGCGGCAAACACTGCTCGGAAGCTATGGCGTTAACGCCGATCGTGGATTCGGCTGGGAGGCGGGAGTCATTGAGAGAGAGAAACCAAAAAACCTGTGGATAACCGATGCCCCCGAAGGGGATCCGGCATTTACCCAGGCTCTGCGTAATATAAAAATCACCAGGGAAATTGAAGCAAAGGGAGAAAAACTGTCATTGCCTGAAGACATGTTCTTCCTGGTCAGACAATCCGGGGGTGAAGACAGGTCCCGGCTCCTTAACAGTGTCAAGCTTGAAGCCAATATCCCTGATGGACCGCTTATCACCATCAATTCCGCTAATTTTAAAAATTGGCTCAGTACAGTGGGGATTAACGCCAAAGGAGAGAGTTGCGAGCACAATCCTCTGGAAGAAGCCATTCAGGCGGGAGGGTCAAGGTCAATAGTGGTGACCTCTTCATTGCAGGAGGCGCAGTGGGCACAATTACTCCATAGGCTGACAACAATAAAGGAGGTCGAAGAGACCAAAGTACAACTGACATTACTTGAAACCAGGCAACCCCAGTCTTTCTTTCCTGCCGGGCCTGACAGTTCGCCACAACTTGCTGGTGAAGCATTTGATCAAATGATAAAGATCCAGCGCAGTCAGGATCAGGAAGCACTGGTGAATGATCTGTGCAACAGGCACCCAGAGGCTGAGATTGTCCGTGTCAATCCTGAAACGACCCTGTCACAGTTAGTGAATAACCCACATATAGCCTCTGAGGCCAGATATCGGTACGGATTCCGCTGGTCCGGTATGATGAAGGCTCTGCGGTCAAATAAACCGGTTATTTTGTGTGGCCTGGAGCAAAACCCCAGGTTGCAACTTGAGCTGGAAACCCTGCTCTTGAAACCCGGCCACTTTTTTGTCAATGGCAGTAAAGAGCAGATACCAGCCGATTCCAGAATTTACCTTTTATGGCCTGAAGGTGCCAGAACGGAATCGGTGATATGGCAGAGTGCCATTGCCAAAGAAGCCGTGGTGACTCCGCCAGTTCCTGAACACTCCCCAGCCTGGAACGAGCTGAAAGAGGGGCTGGAAAAACTGCAAAGTGCTTTAAAGACCCTGCCGGAAAGGTTTGCCACTATTAAATTGCCAAAGTTATCGGATGCCCTGGTGCAATCGGTACTCAACGAAGCTAATGCTATCGTCACGCAGGAAGGAGGCACCGAAGCTCATCCTGTTCACTATCGAAAAGCCATTGCAACATTGGTGACACATGTCGCCAGGGAAAACAGGCAAGTCAGAGCGTTCGCAAAGTCAGTCACTCGACAAATATGGCCGGATCGGAATGGCTATTGGGTAGATATTGATCAATTGACCGCTGTTCTTGGGGATGGTCACCTTATCGACCGTCACTATATTACCAGCAACGGGTGGGAGCTGGCTGATATGTTCGGAGAGGGATTTTTCTCAAGCCCTGAGCCAATGACGCTTGATTATAACCAGCCTGGCCATACGGAAACACTGATCGCACTGCTATGTCGCCACGCCCCCAAAATTTACCAGCGAGCGCTGAAAAAACGACTTCAGTGTGATAATAAAATCTTTAACGCACTGCCTGATGCGACCTACCGCTCATCCGTTATTACCCGGATTCTGAACAATGCCCTTTACGCTGGCTGGGCTTTCCGGAAGCAACAGGGTATTCCGGTTCAGACGCGACTGGACTACCTCTCCACCCGGATTCTGAAGATCCAGCAAAATGTACCCGCTAACCAGCAGCAGAATTTGATCCGCAGCTTGCTGGAACGGCAATTCATTAATGCCATTGATGATGATCAGGCAGTGCTGGATCAAATACTCTCAAAACGCATATCCCAGGACAGCCGAGGCCTCAGGAGACTGGCTCGACTCAAGCGACGAATCCAGGGCAATAAATTGATCACTCTTGAGGGTACCACCGGTACGGGCAAAAGCTATCTCGCCCATCAGGCAGCAAAATCGTTAGGTCCCACATTTACCCTGACTATTGGCCCTAGCGCAGAAGAGAGCCATCTCCTCAAGCGGTGGGTCTGGCAACAGCAGGGTGATGACCGTGGGATGAAAGAGCAGGCGGGAATTATCCTGAAATGGGCCAAAACAGAGCCTGGGCCTGGCGAAAGGGTAACCCTGGTGGTGGATGAGGCGAACCTTGCCGCCGAACTTCTGGATAACGTCCTGGCCGGTATCTGGTCCGAAAATCCCCATATATTCTGTGGCTCTGAAAGAGTGGACATTTCACCGCAACACCGGGTTGTGTTCACCTGTAATCCCGGTGCCTACTCCGGTCGAAGTCAGCAAACGGTACTGCAGGATCGGGGTACAAGGGTTCACTATCCCGCTTTAAGCCCGGAGTTCCTGAAAGAACAGGTGGTCTTGCCTGCACTGAACAGGATATTTCATGGAACCCTTCTGAAGGGGCTTGATGACGCAGCGGCCCGGCAGACTGCCGACACGGTTATGGAGCTGCAAAAGCAACTGAAACTATTGCTACCGGACCGGGTCTTCAGCCCCCGGGATCTTACCGATGTCTGTGGCTGGATGGCCTGTCAGCTCCATTACACCAGCAAGAGTGTAACGCAAACCCAACTCAACGACATGGTCTGGAACGGGTTTGACAGTGTCATCGCTCACTCAATGCAACATCAGACACAGGAGTCTTATCAGATTTTAAAGCTGTGGTTTGGGCACCACTATAAAACCCACAAACTGGCAACCTCTGAACAGAAGGAGTACGACCTGCGTCTTGATGAGCTTTACAGGAAATTCTGTCACTACGTTACCCTGGAAAAACCTGAATTTGATGCATCGTCGCAGTCCGTTAAATCATTAATGCAGACGCTGGCCCAGGATCTTGACCGTCTCTGTCTTGAGCATGAAAGTGGCGTTCGTCATTCAGGGCGAAGGGCTACGCTGGTTGAAGGCCCTGCCGGCAGAGGCAAGGATGCAACATTAAAATTATTGCTGGATATGTGGGACACCAGTGATGAAAAGAGCAAGCCCACCGATGTCCGTTATTTTAATGCCGGAGACTGTGACTGGACTGAACTGAAAAAAGCCATCAGGGAAGCTCAGCAGGAAGGAAAGGTTCTGGTGGTTTCAGAGTTGAACATGATCAGCAGTGCCGACCTTGAAGGTGAGCTCAATGATGTGCTGACCGAGCCTTGCACGCCCGGCTTCCATCTTTTTGCCACCACCAACCCACCGGAATACAGCGGGCGCAGCGCATTTTCACCGGCACTTAATGATCGTTTCCGGATTATCAGAATCGATGATTACAATGAGCAGGAGCTAGGCAAAATTGCCCGACAGATATTACCCCCTGAAAACCAGGATCAAACAGCTGAGCATATTGCCGCGCTGCATTGTTACCTTCACAAACGGTTAAAGCAATCGGGGCAGGCGCTTTTCCCGGTTTGCCGGGATCTGCAAAACCTGGCGGCGGCGGTCACGCCACAATCCGACTTAACGGAATTATTCAGTCAGCATTACTTCCTCTATATGGAAGCCGGAAAAATCACCAAAGAGGAAGTTGCTGGCTTCCTCCAGCACTCAATGCAACAGCAACACACACCTGTTGATGGTCATCGTTACGATCACAGGTTATGCAACTGGCTTTTTCAAACCATTCCCAGCCTGGACAGACCATTATTTATTCAGCGTGCAAAATCCGGCGGTTTTGGTGTCACGCAGACGCGGGAGCTCGTTATTGATGAGAAGCTGTCGGATAGCGATACCAGGACAGAAATTATCAAGCGGACTGCCCAGTGGTTATGGCGGCAAGAAACAGGCATGCCAGATGTTCTGGGAGGCAGTGGTGATAAGCAAAGCAAGGCGCTCTATGTTATGCAGCAGCGACAGTGGTTTCGTGCACGAATAAAAGGCAGTGGCGTTCCCCCCTCGGAGGTATTTAAGCTCAGTGGCTGGAGGGCTGGCCCTGCAGAGCAGCAGGTTTCAGCCGGGCACGAGGAAGCTCTGAGGTACCTGGATGGGTACCGACACATTTTGTCAGAAAGAGAAATCTGGGAACGCTTATTGCGCGGTGACCTGCAAGTGGACATCGACAAGCCAGCTTCAGTCTGGGAGGCTTATCTGAAGCCTGCCTGTCTGCCATTTGCGGCTGCTTGCTGTCTTCCCGCTTTTGCCATTGCACAGTGTTTGCCTTACTTGCGTCCAATGGATGGCAAGAGACTTGACGGTAATGTTACGTCTGTTCCCGGTGCGCAGACCCGGCAAAGTGGGGATAGGGGAAGTAGTGGGGATGACTACCAATCCATAGAAACCAGAACAGTCATTGGATGTTGTGGGTCTGAATCCGGACCCATAAGGAGGGAAAGGACATTCTACGCTCAGGACATCAGGCATTACCGGTTAGAGTTCATTCATTATGAAGTGACCGATAATGGCAATATTTATAAGAACAAATGGAAACCCGGAAAGAGAGATTTAATCAGGGTCTTTCCTGAGAGAATGGATCCACCATTGGGAAATAATACTGTTCAACTGTATCCGGGGGAAGCTTATGGGTGTCACACGATCAACGTCGGACCAAACCATAAATTATTTCCTCTGCCCAGCCGATTCCCCAGGGAGGAGATAACGGAACTTCGGACGGAACCAGTGCAGGCTCACGAGATATTCCTGGATAACTATACTGGCCAGCACTGGATTCAGTTTTCAGGTTTAATAAACCGCACTATTCATGTCCACTATAAACTGAGCAAAAAATGGAGTAGCGCTGGTCTGCTTGAAAAAGCCGGTGTTAATAAAGTGCATGATACTCAACCAGTAGAGACTCAGGAACAAGATAAATTCTGTTGCCTCCCGGGAGAACCGTTCAAACCCCATGGCCATAATCAGCGTGATGACCTGATCATTCCACAGGACAACTATTGTCCGGAACCGATCAGGCATCGCGTCGATGACCTGTTCAATACGGTGCAGGCAGCTGCGCAAGCCCCCATAACCATGCTGACCGATAAGCAGCAGTTGGTGCTGGATATTATCAACGCAACGGATGATCAGGGTCGAATTGCAGCAGCAGCGGAATATTGTCGCCAGTTTGACACTCAAAGTTACCGTAAGATCAATGGTTCAGATGATTTGGCACAGATTCTGCTCTCAGAGACTGTTGGCTCTTGCAGGCACCGCGTACCTGTTTTCAAGTTTATTCTGCAATATTTTGGTATTACCTGCCGTATTGTTGAAAGTGAGATCCATGTATGGGCAGAAGTCTGGAATGGCCATGATTGGGAAACCTATGATTTGGGAGGTGCTGACTCGGAAATGGATACTCATGGCTACAACCCTTACTTTCCAAAAATTGATGTTCATGATTACGCAGAGCGGGAGACTATCAAGAACTCCCTTGCTGCTTTAGCCCCCGAGGTAATGGGGCATTTCAAAAAAGCCAATCTGGAAGGCATTAGTCAGGGATGTGAACGATTGTCAACCTGCAAACAATATGATGGTTATTTCATGGAGGAACAAACACAGGTCGAAGATGCATTATTGACTGGTTTGAACCAAATGGCTGAGTCGGGTTCAGATGCCTGCAGGCAGGTTGTGGAACATATTGAACATTGTCAAAGTTGCCTTGATGCACCGTGTCGCTATGCCCCTTCGAAGAAAATGTGGGGTTTCCTCGAATCGGTATTGACTGCTCATTTGAAGCACTGCATGGAAAAAAAAGTGACCAATACCGGATGGTGTTCTGTTTTGGCTGCTTTTATTGTCCAAAAGAAGTGGGTGGAACCTAAAAAAGAACCGTCATTTAATCGCTTTCTAAATCTCAAACAATGGCGCTGGATCGAAGAAAATATCTCATCGTTGAGAATGCTTGCCAACCAGAATATTGAATATTGGTATAATCTCTGGAAACGCAATGAACGCTCTTTCAACTTCCCAATACGTTATACCGAACAGCTCAACGAGATGGTGACAGAGATAGATGAAGACACCATGCCCACTGGGTGTTCGGAAACCTTTGAAACGTTGCTGGGTGCTTCTGCCAAACTTGAGCAGTGGACTGACCAGCCAGAAGATGGGATACCCGATATCAGTCGTCTTCTCCAGGGGATTCCTGCCTACAAAAAAGTGGCTTCAAGTCAGTCCCAAGTGGGTAAGCCTCTCTTCCTTATGACCAATGGCTTTATTGATACCCGCGGCCAGCCGGAAGAGACTCAAACGCGCTTTGCGCACTATCTGTACAAACGTACCCAAGTTTTGAGGGCACCGGTGAGTATTGGTCTGGCCGGAAGAGAGCATCTTAGTTTCAGACCGTTCCATGTGGATAAACCAACAAGCACGGTTCACGTTAAAAATCTGCTACTCAACTATGATAAGGTCTTTGCTACAGATAAGTACTATAATGCCGAATCCGCCTCTGAGTTTGTCGCCAAACAAAAAGACAATGTTGCAATGTTGGAAGACGCCAGAATCAAAAAAATGATGGATTGTGAGGATCTGGTGGTTATCAGGTCAGAAGATGTTCAGAAGATTTATGATGAATATATTGAAAGTCTGGGGGTGCAAAGCTGAAGTGAGTGGGCGCTGTTCAGTTTCTTACGGTAGACATTAAGTATCTATCTATTTAAGTGTAAGTGGCTACTGTTCTGTGTTTGAACCACAAAGGTACAAAGGAAAAGAAAAGCTCTTCTTCGTGCTCTATCGAGTCAGCGGTAGGACCCTCCATTTTTGATGCCATCGAACCACATTTCGAGACGTCATCAGTTGTTTACTTGTGGTTCAGTCTTTAACTTCCCAAAGCAGTGGGTAGTTATAGTTAGAAAGGTCATTGGAATTGAAGCCCCTGATAACAGAGGTCTTTTGAGGGTGTGAATCAGGAAGTCATATCATCAAAGAACTTCTTGACGCCATCGAAGAAGGACTGCTTTTTAGGCGACTGGTGACCGGCACCTTCTTTTTTGAAGGTGTCATCCAGCTCCTTGAGCAACTCTTTCTGGCGTTCGGTCAGTTTCACCGGAGTTTCGACCACAACCCGGCACATAAGATCTCCAGCACCACCACCACGAACCGGGACAACACCCTTGCCACGCAGACGGAACAGTTTACCCGTCTGGGTTTCCGCTGGAATCTTCAGCTTCACCCGGCCTTCAAGGGTGGGAACTTCCAGCTCACCGCCCAGTGCTGCATCCACAAACGTGATGGGTACTTCACAGTACAGATGCTTGCCATCGCGCTGGAAGATCGGATGATCAGCAACACTGACCTGAACATACAGGTCACCGGCTGGCCCACCATTCACACCGGCTTCACCTTCACCGGCCAGACGGATTCGGTCGCCAGTATCAACACCGGGAGGAATCTTGACAGAGAGGGTCTTGTATTCCTGAACGCGGCCTTCACCGTGGCAGACGTTACAGGGATCCTTGATCATCTTGCCAGTGCCGCGACAGTCAGGACAGGTTTGCTGCACAGAGAAGAAGCCCTGCTGCATACGCACCTGACCAATACCACCACAGGTAGTACAGCTGACGGGCTGAGTGCCTTTTTTTGCGCCGGAGCCATCACACCCGGTACAGCTGATCAGTGTTGGAATACGGATTTTCTTGGTGACGCCGCGAACGGCCTCTTCAAGGCTGAGTTCCAGCTGATAGCGGAGATCGGCACCACGCTGGACGGAGCTGCGGCTGCGGCCACCGCCAGCACCGAAAATGTCACCAAAGACATCGCCGAAAATATCACCAAAATTGCCACCGGCAAAACCACCAGCACCACCCATGCCACCCATGTTCGGGTCGACACCGGCGTGGCCGTACTGATCGTAGGCCGCTTTTTTCTGGCTGTCGGAAAGAATTTCAAACGCTTCGTTGATTTCCTTGAAGCTCTCTTCCGCTGCTTTATCACCCGGGTTACGGTCGGGGTGATATTTCATGGCCATACGACGATAGGCCTTTTTTATGTCCTTGTCCGAAGCGCTCCTTTCTACACCCAGCACTTCGTAGTAGTCGCGTTTTGACATCAGAAAAACCCTGAGCTACCTGCATTCACCAGTCGAGCATGAAAACACAGAGCTAACTGGATTCATGGTCAAGTCTGACAAAGCCATCATTTTGATATATACGACAACGCGGGAATGAATCCCGCGTTGTGACCTTATCATCAGTCATTGATGATCGATGCGGTCTTACTTCTTGTCATCCTTTACTTCTTCAAACTCAGCGTCAACGGCATCGTCAGCTGCGTCAGCCTTTTGCTCAGCACCGGCATCGGCCTGGGCTTCGCCCTGCTGCTGAGCTTCAGCATACATCTTCTGGGCCAGACCTGCAGACGCTTCAGACAGCGCCTTGGTCTTGGCTTCGATCTCTTCCTTATCGTCACCTTTGACAGCAGCTTCAACGTCTTCGATCGCCTTGTTGATGGCCGCCTTCTCTTCTTCAGTGGCCTTGTCACCCGCTTCTTCCAGCGTCTTGCGGGTTGCGTGAGCCAGAGCATCAGCCTGATTTCGGGCAGCAGCCAGCTCTTCGAACTTCTTGTCGTCTGCCGCGTTGGCTTCAGCATCCTTGACCATTTGATCGATTTCTTCGTCCGACAGACCAGATGATGCCTTGATCACAATAGACTGTTCTTTGCCAGTTGCCTTGTCTTTTGCAGAAACATTCAGAATACCGTTGGCATCCAGGTCGAAGCTGACTTCGATCTGTGGCAGGCCACGGGGTGCTGGAGGAATGTCTGTCAGGTCAAAACGACCCAGGGACTTGTTGTGAGTCGCCTGCTTGCGCTCACCCTGCAGAACGTGAATGGTGACTGCACCCTGGTTGTCATCGGCAGTAGAGAACACCTGGGACTTTTTGGTCGGGATGGTGGTGTTCTTTTCGATCAGCGGAGTCATTACACCGCCCATGGTTTCGATACCCAGGGTCAGCGGAGTGACGTCCAGCAGCAGAACGTCTTTAACGTCACCGGCCAGAACCGCAGCCTGAATGGCAGCGCCCATGGCAACCGCTTCGTCAGGGTTAACGTCCTTACGGGGCTCTTTACCAAAAAACTCGGCCACTTTCTGCTGAACCAGTGGCATACGGGTCTGCCCACCCACCAGGATAACTTCGTCGATGTCAGACAGGTCCAGATCAGAGTCCTTAACCGCGATGCGGCATGGCTCCAGGGAACGGGCAACCAGGTCTTCTACCAGGGATTCCAGTTTGGCACGGCTGACTTTAACGTTCAGGTGCTTGGGTCCGGTAGCATCGGCAGTGATGTAAGGCAGGTTAACGTCAGTCTGCTGAGTAGAAGACAGTTCAATCTTGGCTTTCTCAGCGGCTTCTTTCAGACGCTGCATGGCCAGTGGGTCACCTTTCAGGTCGATGCCCTGGTCTTTCTTGAATTCGTCAGCAAGGTATTCGATCAGACGCAGGTCGAAGTCTTCACCACCCAGGAAGGTGTCACCGTTGGTGGCCAGTACTTCAAACTGGTGCTCGCCGTCTACGTCTGCGATCTCGATGATGGAAACGTCGAAAGTACCGCCACCCAGGTCATAAACGGCGATGGTCTGGTCGCCTTTCTTCTTGTCCATACCGTAAGCCAGCGCCGCAGCGGTTGGCTCGTTGATGATACGCTTAACGTCCAGACCAGCGATACGGCCTGCGTCTTTGGTAGCCTGACGCTGGGAATCGTTGAAGTAAGCAGGAACGGTAATAACCGCTTCAGTCACTGTCTCGCCCAGATAATCTTCAGCGGTTTTCTTCATCTTCTTCAGGATTTCGGCCGAGATCTGAGGTGGTGCTTTCTTGTCGCCCTTCACCTCAACCCAGGCATCGCCGTTGTCCGCTTCGATGATTTTGTATGGCACCATCTGGATGTCTTTCTGAACGACGTCGTCTTTGAAACGACGGCCGATCAGACGCTTGATGGCGAACAGGGTGTTGTCGGGGTTGGTGACCGCCTGACGTTTGGCTGGCTGGCCTACCAGAATCTCGCCGTCGTCAGTGTAGGCGATGATGGAAGGCGTAGTACGTGCGCCTTCTGCGTTTTCGATGACTTTGGATTTATCGCCGTCCAGGATAGCCACACACGAGTTGGTCGTACCCAGGTCAATACCAATAATTCTGCCTTTACTCATTTTGAGTCACTCCATTGCCCATATAAACAGGGCGGAAAACTTTGCAATCTTTGTTCGTTGCCCAATGGTTTCAACCGACGTTGAGTCTGTTGAAACAGCGTTTAGGTGGTGATTACCACGATCTTGGTTTGCTATATGGGAGCGGCCTTTGCTTTTTCAAGGGGCTCTTTCAAGATTCTCCCGGGAGCCCCCGATAGTGAGATTGACCTTAAGCCGCTTTGGAAACCACCACCATGGCCGGGCGGATAACACGACCGTGCAGTGTGTAGCCCTTCTGGAAGACATTCATCACGGTGTTGGGTTCCATATCCGGGTTTGGCACCATGGAGATGGCCTGATGGAAGTTCGGGTCGAATGGCTGGCCTTCAGGATTAACCTGCTCAACATTGAATTTTGCCAGGGCATCCAGCAGCTGTTTGCAGGTCAGGCGCATGCCTTCGAGCATGGTCTCGTGCTGACCTTCACCCTGTTCTGCGCTTTCAATGCCTTTTTCCAGGCTCTCGACCACAGGGATCAGTTCGTTGACGAACTTCTCCAGGGCAAATTTGTGAGCTTTTTCGACGTCCTGCTCTGCCCGGCGCTTGGTATTCATGGCTTCGGCGTGAGCGCGTAGCGTCTGGTCTTTAGCCTGGGCAAGTTGTTCTTCCAGCTCTTCAATACGTCTGGCGGTATCGTTGTCGGCCTGCTCTTCGGCCTGATCATCTGAATCAGCCGCTTCTTCCAAAATAGGGTCAACAACGGCTGCTTCAGCATCTGCAGAAATTTCAGCTCCGTTGGCTTCAGGTTTCTCGACCTGATCTTCTGCTTTGGTGTTTTCAGTCATTCCAACGTTTCTCCGGATGTCAATCCAGCCTGAAATGCTGGCTGGAACGTGTCTTCGTGTTATGAGCCGTGGAGCTTCCGTATGGCCCCGGGGCGAAAGTAAGTATTAAGTGATAGCCTAATATGGGGGTCATGGCAGCTTATTCAAGGGGAAATTTGCTTTACCAATTTGGGTTTTAAGTTTACTGTATAAATAAACAGTAGCCCCGATATTCAATTGGGATCGTGAGAACTGCCATGCTGAACCAAATCTCCATCAGCAACTATGCCATCGTTGACCACCTGAACCTGGACATCAATCCCGGGATGACCGCCATCACCGGGGAAACCGGTGCCGGTAAATCCATTATGCTGGATGCCCTTGGGCTGGCCCTGGGAGGCCGGGCGGGCATCGACTGTGTGCGGGTTGGCGCTGATCGGGCCGATATCCGGGCCTGCTTTGACCTTCAGCGCATACCTGCCGCAAGAGAGTGGTTGCAGGAGCGAGATTATGACGGGGAGCATGCTGGCGGTTCCGATTCATCGGCGAGCGAATGTATTCTGCGCCGGGTCATCACCCGTGAAGGTCGCTCCCGCGGCTACATCAATGGTATCCCGGTCACACTTTCCGAGTTGAAGGGGCTGGGGGAGCTGCTAATCGATATTCACAGCCAGCATGCCCACCAATCATTATTGAAAAAGAGCAATCACGCCGAGCTGTTGGATGAGTTTTCCGGCTCGCTGGCGCTGTCCCGGGAAGTGGCGGGTATTGCCGCGGATTATCGCCAGACCTGTGCACAGTTGCACACATTATTGTCCGATCGGCAGGACCGGGAAGAGCGGGTTCAGCTGCTGAGTTATCAGTTGCATGAGTTGGAGCAGTTAAACCTTCAGCCCGGGGAAGTTGAACAATTGGAGCAGGAGCATCGCCAGCAGTCTCAGGCTGATGCAACCTTGTCGGCCTGCCATCAGGTCACCCGGGTTTGTACCAGTGATGATGGTGATAATTTACTGCAGCAGTTTTCTTTCTGCCTGCACCGCCTCAGTGAACTGCAGATTGAACATGCTGCTATCAATAACTCTCTGGAGATGCTGTCATCCGCTCAGATTCAGGTGGAGGAAGCGGTTGGCGAGCTGAATCATTTTATTGATCACTTTGATGCAGATCCACAAAGAGTCCGGGAAATCGAAGACCGGCTCAGTGCTATTTTTGATCTGGCCCGCAAACACCGTATCCAGCCAGAAGCGTTGCTGGAGAAACAACAACTGATTAGCGAAGAGCTGGAAAAAGTTCAGTGTCATGATGAGCAGGTGGCTGACCTGGAACTTTCTCTGGAGAAGCTGCAGAAAAAACACCATCAGTTAGCAGAAAAACTGTCTGCCAGGCGCAGAGCCGCCGCGCGAAAACTGGCAAAACAGGTATCTGAACGGATCGCCTTGCTGGGCATGCCCAAAGGTAAGTTCTGTGTCGAGCTGACAGACATTCCTGATCGTACGGTTGCTTCCCAGGGCTTTGAATCCATCGAATTCCTGGTGACCACCAACCCGGGACAGTCTCCGCGCCCTCTGGGCAAAGTGGCTTCTGGTGGAGAGCTTTCCCGTATCAGTCTGGCCATTCAGGTGATTATTGCAAAAACCGCGTCAACGCCAACGCTGGTGTTTGATGAGGTGGATGTCGGTATTGGTGGTGGCACTGCAGAGATTGTGGGCAGTATGTTGAGAGAAGTGGGCAAAAGCGGGCAGGTGCTGTGTGTTACCCATCAGCCCCAGGTGGCATCACAGGCGAATCAGCATCTGCACGTTAGTAAGAAAGTCAGCCGTAAAGCGTCCAGTACCCGTATTCTCGAGCTGAATGGTGAACATCGCGTGCACGAAATTGCCCGAATGCTGGGTGGCGTTGAGCTGACGGCACCAACATTGAGTCATGCCCAGGAGATGCTGTTTCAGGCTCAGGTGCATGGCGTATAAATCCTTCCGGTGAAGTTGCTTTATATGAATTAAAGCAACCTCATTGGTTTGGATCTACCAGAGTTAGTGATAATTTTTACCAGATTCGTGATCTTTTGCATCTGAATCTGAATCTGAATCTGAATCTGCCTTTGTTTCGGTGCCGGGCTGAACCTCAATATCAATCTCAAAATTACCTTCCACAGGCTCAAGGGCTACGATTGGAAAGGTTGAATGTCTGAGTTTTTCATATTCGAACCACTCGCAGCAGTAACTATAAGAACCATCCTCCATCGGGTGTTCATAGGTAACGCAAAGTACTGGGCCTCCGGCTCTTAGGCGGACGAGTTGACCGATTTTTGCTCTTATTTCCATATCTTTGGATCCTTTTGCTTTAGTTTGATAGTTTATTTAATAGACATTTTACTAACATGATAGTTCCATCATTTATTCTTGAATGAGTATTTGATGTGAAGATGTAACAAGATTAGTGATAGCTTTTATCAGTATCGCCCTCTTCTGTATCTATTTCTGCTTCTGTTTCTGCTTCCGATTCTGTTTCTGCTTCCGCTTCTGTTTCCACTTCGGTGTCGTGTTGACCCTTAATATCAGCTTCAAACTCACCTTCCACAGGCTCAAGGGCTACGATTGGAAAGGTGTAATCTCTAAGTGTTTCATCTTCGAACCACTGGCAGGTATAGCTATAAGATCCATCAGCCATAGGGTATTCGTACGTAACACAGAGTACGGGTCCTCCGGCTCTTAAGCGGACAAGTTGACCGATTTTGGCTCTTATTTCCATTTGTTTGATTCCTTTTGTTTGAAAGTCTTTTTATAGACATTTTTTTATTATATTAGTTCCATCGTGTTGCTCTTGAGTGAGTATTCGATTAGAGAGTTATGTTTAACCATGTGGTTTGGTACAAACATTAAGAGATCGGTTAGAGAACAAATATTGATCTATTCGTTCTGATAAATTTCACTAACCAATTGAAGAAAATAAAAATATACGGTTTGCCTCGGCAGAAGCTGAGGGGGTGGGGGTGAGTGATCTCACAGGTTAGAGGTTAAATCTTAATTTTTTTTCTTCTTCTTCTTTTAATTAGTGCTCTTGATTAAAACCGCAACGACCGCAACATTCGTTGTTATGATCCAAGGCTCAA
>NZ_JAHHPM010000156.1 GCF_024606345.1 Endozoicomonas sp. YOMI1 | reverse complement strand
CACCTTTTCAACCATGAGATGCCCGCTTCAATACCCGCCCGAAAGCGAAATAGCGATTTATATACATACTGACTTTTGGCCATCTCTTCGACTTCCAGCCTACGCTTTTTATGAAAGGCAACATCACTGATGCCCATCTCTTGGCCATCTTCAAGATTGTTTGAAGGAATGCGGCTACGGGGCGGGTTGTACTGACCACCGCCGGTGGTCAGGGACAAGTCATAGATTAACGGCGTCATCCAGCTCATAGAGCAGGATGGCGCGGTTGTCGGAGGACACTGAAGTTTGAGTTTTTGGCTGCTTATTGAACGTTATGACAATAGAGTTTGGTGATAGCAGCCCTCTGACAGCTGAATGTGACATTAAAGTTTGGTGTTTTCTGCAAAAAACCCGCTAAATATAGGGCTTTCCGTTCAAGGAACGAGTAAATAAGCATATATTTTTGATCAAACTTTAATGTCCACCGACAGTGGCACTGACAACACTACACAAATTATTCAACCGTCACGCTTTTTGCCAGGTTACGCGGCTGATCAACATCGGTACCCTTGATAATCGCCACATAATAAGAGAGCAGCTGCAGGGGAATGGTGTAAAGAATCGGGGCAACCACTTCCCGCACCTCTTCCACCGGCAGAACCCGGACACCCTCGGTCTCGGTCAGGTTTGCCTGTTTATCCGCAAAGACAAACAGCTGTCCGCCCCTTGCCCGAACCTCTTCCATATTGGATTTCAGTTTTTCCAGCAGGTCGTTGTTCGGAGCCACCACAATCACCGGCATGTCGTTATCGATCAGTGCCAATGGCCCATGCTTCAGTTCACCGGCAGCGTAGGCTTCGGCATGGATATAGGAAATTTCCTTAAGCTTCAGAGCCCCTTCCATGGCGATGGGATACTGGGTACCACGACCCAGGAACAGGCTGTGATGCCTATCGGCAAAGGCTTCTGCCATGGCTTCAATATCATCACTCAGCATCAGTGTGTTCTTCAGGATATGTGGCAGATTCCGTAATGCTGAAACGACACTGGATTCCTGTTCCGGGGTCATACCCGTATGACGGCCAATGGCCGTCACCAGCATCAGCAATGCCGTCAACTGGGTAGTAAATGCTTTGGTGGATGCCACACCAATCTCTGCGCCCGCACGGGTCATCATGGCGATATCCGACTCCCGCACCATGGAAGAGCCCGGCACATTACAAATACTCAGTGAAGCCATATAGCCAAGTTCTTTCGCCAGCTTCAATGCCGCCAGTGTATCGGCTGTCTCACCGGACTGGGAAATGGTGACAAACAGACAATCCTCCGGCACAAAGAATTTCCGGTAGCGGAACTCAGAAGCAATCTCAACACGAC
This sequence comes from Endozoicomonas sp. YOMI1, assembly GCF_024606345.1. Lineage (GTDB taxonomy): Bacteria > Pseudomonadota > Gammaproteobacteria > Pseudomonadales > Endozoicomonadaceae > Endozoicomonas. Next base: position 2,535 of record NZ_JAHHPM010000156.1, on the reverse strand, counting down.
AGGGGATACCCGCCAGCTCTTCAAACCAGTAGCGAGCCACCATACCGGCATGGTAACTGGTACCGCAGGCGACGATTTGCACGGCACGGGTTTTATTGAGGATCTCCTGGCCTTCTTTGCCCAGAATATCGAGATTCAGCTGATGCTCACCCAGGCGACCTTCCAGGGTATTGGCGATGGCTTCCGGCTGCTCGTGGATCTCTTTCAGCATGTAGTGGCGATAAGGGCCTTTATCGCCAGCATCATGCTCCACATCACTGTCCCGGGCATCTCGCTCAACTGGGGAGCCAGCAGCATCCAGAACCGTCACCTCGTTGCGGGTCACTTCCGCCACATCGCCCTCTTCCAGGAACATAAACCGGCGGGTAACCGGGAACAGTGCCAGCTGGTCGGAAGCGATAAAGTGCTCGCCAATACCGACCCCGATCACCAGAGGGCTGCCGGAACGGGCGACCACAAGACGCTCATTGTCGTTACAGTCCATCACCACCATGCCATAGGCGCCTTCCAGCCTGGCTACCGTTTTCTGTACCGCCTCCAGCAGGGAATCACTGCTCTTGAGTTTAAGGCTGACCAGATGAGCAATAACTTCCGTATCGGTATCCGAGGTAAAGACGTAGCCTTCGCCCTGAAGAAACACTCTCAATGCCTCATGGTTTTCAATAATGCCATTATGGACAACCGCAATGTGAGCTTCTGATACGTGAGGGTGGGCGTTACGCTCGTTGGGTTCACCATGGGTGGCCCAGCGGGTATGGGCAATGCCGGTGCCTCCCTGAAGTGGGTTCCGGGAAACCGCATCGGCCAGTTCAGATACCTTGCCAGTTCTCCTTTCTCTGCGAAGCTCACCATTGTCGTTAATAATAGCGATACCTGCCGAGTCATAGCCCCGGTATTCCAGACGACGAAGCCCTTCCAACAGAATATCTGCTACATCTCTTTGCGCTACAGCACCAACAATCCCACACATAGTTGTCGATCCCCTGGGTCATCATAAAGGTTGCTAAAATCATCAGGGAGTGGATGACCGGAGAGTCATTTCCCCCTTTGCGTAAATCTCAGTCTTCTTTTACCGGGCGCTGCCAGCCTTCGATATTGCGCTGCTTGCCACGTGCCACGGCCAACTGTTCATCGGGAATATCTTGGGTAATGGTGGAACCAGCACCGGTGGTTGCACCGCGTCCAATGGTCACAGGAGCCACCAGCGAACTGTTGCTGCCTATAAAAGCAGCATCGCCAATAACGGTCTTGAATTTATTGACACCGTCGTAATTGCAGGTAATGGTGCCAGCGCCAACATTCACCTCATCGCCTACTTCGGAGTCGCCCACATAGCTGAGGTGATTAACCTTACTGCCTTTGCCAATAACGGTTTTCTTGATTTCGACAAAGTTGCCGACCCGGGCTTTTTCCTTAAGTTCAGTGCCTGGCCTCAGGCGGGCAAAAGGGCCAACCTCACACCCTGCAGCGACAACCGCATCTTCAAGAATGGAGTGTGCTTTGATAACGGCACCTTCCCCGATGACAGAGTTGCGAATCACACAACCGGGTTCGATATAAACGTTATCTGCCAGCTCAACCCTGCCTTCAAGAACCACATTGATGTCCAGGGTAATGTCATGGCCAGTCTTAACATCACCACGAATATCCAGACGATGTGGGTCGATGATCGTGACGCCATTAACCATCAGGTTGTTGGCCAGCTGCTGTTGGCGGGCACGTTCCAGCTCCATCAGCTGGACACGGCTGTTAACACCTTCAACTTCAATGGGGCTCTGTGGCTGAACATGAATAACCGGAGTCTCTTCGGCCACGGCCATGGAAACAATGTCAGTGAGATAGAACTCATGCTGAACGTTTTCATTCTTCAGGTTACTTACCCAGCGGCTCACCTTATTGCCGGGAATGGCCATGATGCCCGTATTCACTTCATTAATAGCCAGCTGCTCCGGGGTTGCATCCTTGTCCTCAACAATGGCCTGAATATTGCCGAAGCCATCACGGATAATCCGGCCATAACCGGAAGGGTTAGCCAGGTTAATGGTCAGTAGACCCAGGCGCTCACCATTACTGGCTGCCAGAAGTGACTGTAAAGAAGAAGAGTGAATCAGGGGAACGTCGCCATAGAGCACCAGCACCACATCAGCACCTTTGCAGCCCGGCAGTACCTGCTGCACAGCATGGCCGGTGCCCAACTGCTCTTCCTGGACCACCCAGTTCAGATCGTAGTGGCCAAGTGCCTTTTTTACCTGCTCAGCCCCGTGACCAATCACCACATGTATCTTGCCGTCACCGACCTTTCTCTGCGTGTGCAGGGCACTGAGGATAACATGCTCCAGCATGGGCTTGCCGGCAATACGATGAAGTACCTTTGGCAGCTTGGATTTCATGCGGCTGCCCTGCCCGGCAGCAAGAATAACGATATCAGCTCTCATGGTAGCCTCGGTCGACAAAGTGCCCCTATTTGTTGGAGGGAGCATCTCTTGATTAAAACCGCAACGACCGCAACATTCGTTGTTATGATCCAAGGCTCAA
>NZ_JAHHPM010000155.1 GCF_024606345.1 Endozoicomonas sp. YOMI1 | reverse complement strand
AAAGAGCAGGGGCTTTTTTTTAGACAAAAAGCACTATGGCCAATATCAAACAATCTGAAAAAGACTGCCAGGGATGCCGAATCAGCAAGCACATCGGTTGGCAAGCTGACCCGGCGTTTTCTCGGGTTGGCAGCGGCCACCACCGGGTTTTATGCCTTAAGTCGAAGTATTCAAGGAGTGCTTAAGACAGGTGACCAGTTTGAGCGTTTGGCCGTGCAGATGGAGGCGGTTACCGGTTCGGCTGAAAGTGCTCAGAAAGCGACCCAATGGATTAAAGATTCTGGAAATTGGCCAGTCTTCCGAAGGTGCTGCCGCCAGGAATATGAGTCTGCTGTCGGGTTATGTCAGTAACCTGAAAGACCGCTGGCAGCAGTTCCAGGATGAAGTGGCCAAAAGTGGGGCTCTGGATTACGCCAGAGAGTCCCTGGTAGGCATCGCTGTCGAAATTGAGCGGATGAACCAGAATGGCCAGCTGTCTGAATTGGCTAAAAGGATCAGCGATGCCTTTATCGCCATGGATGACGCTATTAAGCATGCCTTTTCCGGGGTTACCGTTGATGGCTTTGTCACCATCCAATCAGGCTTTAGCACCATCACAGAATCCATGGCGGCGCTGCGGACTGCTTTTGATTTTATCAGCTCCACCGTCAAGGGCTTTTTCAATACCTTCACAGCGATTGTTAAAGGCTTTGCTACAGCCTATACCGGGATACTATACGGCATTATCAGGGTATTGCAGGAGGCGGCGGATGCCTTGGGCTTTGATGGCATTGCTGAAAAGCTGAAAGGAACCACCGATTTTCTTGGCGGCTTGAACAGGGAATTTGCCCGACAGACGGTTGAGGATGCCAAGGATGTCCGGGATGCGCTAGTCGGGGTATACGACAGCTTTGCCGAAGAAAGCCAGGATGCGGTAAAAACAGCCGACGATGCAGCCAAGACCATGACCAGAAGCCAGAGGTTACTCTGGCAAAATTACGCGGATGAATTAATTGCAGGGCAAAAACAGATTGAAGAAGCAACAGCCGGAACAGCCGAAACGGTCAAAAGTCATTTTGAGAATGCAGCCGATGCTATCAGTCAGGTAAACGCTGCCGAAACCCGCACGGAACTGGCCAGCCTTGGGGTAGCGTTGGCCGAAGTCTTTTCTATGGGCACTTTGACCGCAGAGGAATATTACGAGGCGACCGAAGCCAGTCGCAGGAAACTGGCCGAGCTAAGGGCCGAAGCAGAAAACACCATGGGCAGCATTAAAGAAACGGGTGATGCTTCAGAGGAAGCCGGAAATAAACAAGAGCAATCTTTTGAAAACGCCCAGTCTATTGCCGGTGTTCTGGCCGGTCACTATAACGCTATAACTGCAGAACTTCAGGGCGCAGTGCTGCACACGATGCCTTTATTGCCATACAACAAGGCGGCGGGGCAGTAGATACCAGTGCAGCCAGAGGCAGTATTGAAGAATTGAAAAATGAGCTGCAAGAAACCACAGCAGGCCGAGGCCATTGCCAAAGGGGATCAGGAGGCGATAAGGAATATTAAAGCCCTGCGGATCAGTGAGCAAATTTATAATGAGCGCAGGCGGCAGGCCAATGCGGAAAAAATACAAGCCCTGAAAGATAGCCAGGGGAGTACAAACGCTCCAACCCAACCCACCGCAGCACAATCCCCGCAACGTATTATCCGTTTGGAATATCCCGGCGGTGCGATCAATGTGGGGATTGATTCAAAAGATGAAACCAAACTGCTGAATGCCCTGAAAAATGCAGGTATGAGGACGGTCTGATGAAACTGG
>NZ_JAHHPM010000154.1 GCF_024606345.1 Endozoicomonas sp. YOMI1 | reverse complement strand
CATACCCTGAATAAAGACTGTGCCAATCACCCTTCGTCCGTGCATCCTGAGCGGAAAAGCATCACTCTTCAGTTTCTACCACCCCCTTCCCCGAAGCGGTGAAAGAATAGCTACCAGACTCACGGCTACCGGGCGCCATAATCGTCAGGACTTCAGTTGCCGACATCCTTTCCTGCAGAAAAACCTCCGCCTCCCCCCACTCAAAAGGCACAGTGAACTGATCAGTCACCTTAAACGCCTGCTGGTGAAGAAATGGCTGCAGCGCATAGCTGACGGTAATAATCTTGATGCCAGCAGGCAGTTCAGCCAGGCGCTCTGCCAGCCCGGTAATCACCTGTTCATCAAGGTTTGAGCCATATAGATAAATGATGGATGCGCCTTCCAGTGGAGAGATCATATAGTCTTTACAACGAACATCAATGCCATGCAATCGCATACGTTGGCTGGTGCGCTGCAAACGCCAGCAGAACAGTGGAATCTGCTCGATAGCGGTAACCTGACAGCCCTTAACCCCCTGCAACCAGATACTGGTAAAACCACTCCCGGCACCAAGCTCAAACACATGATCATCCGCGGTCACGCCAGATCTTTCTGCAATTAACTCCAGACTGGTCAAGGGCGTTTCACCATAGACATAAATGTTCTCTGCCTTGATACGACGCTGGTAACGACGACTGACCGCGTAAGGACTATCCAGCAGATAACTGAGCTTCAACCATAACCATGGAAAAGCAAACCGTGGGTGTCTGCCATAGCGCTTCAACTCCCTGAAACTCTGTCGCCATTGATAACACCATTGCCTGAAAGCCAGTAAGAACAATTCCCTGTTAAACGCCATGCCTCTGCCTCTGATCGAACGTGATTTCGAAGGTGCCCTGCCCCCTTATATTAATACCAGCCACTTCCCGGAACGCAAAATACTTGATGCCACCATTACCGCCAACAAATGGCAACGGTACCAGCCAGGCTTCATACGGGATGGTTCGGTTATTAACGTTAAGGGAGAGAGTGCCGGTGTTGGACAGAAGGCATTTATTCGGGATGAGATAAAAGGGACTGCGCCTGAGCCAGTATGAAGTGGAGATTTGAAACAATCCACATTCAAGATCCGACTCCGGTTTCCCTATTTTATCACTGTATAAGACAGGCCTCTTTATTATAAAGGCCCCCTTTTTTTCTAAGAAGTTCATCGCTCTCTGGGTGATTATACTTCCAGGCCAGGTCGCGCGCCGTCCAGCCATCTTCTGTCTGCTCATTGACATTGATGCCGTCAGCCTCCACTAACGCCTTGACGGTGTCTGCACTGGCGTATCTGGCAGCTGAATGGAGAGGCGTCCAGCCACGGTTATCCTTCTCATTGACATTGATTCCTCTAGCGGCCAGTAACACCTTGACGTTCTCTGTGCTGTCTTCCCAGGCAGCTAAATCAAGGGCCGTCCAGCCATCGTTAGACTTCTCATTGAGATTGATGCCTTTAGCGTCCCGTAACGCCTTGACGGTGTCTGCACTGGCGAATCTGGCAGCTCTGTGAAGAGGCGTCCAGCCACCGACATTCTTCTCATTGATATTGATGCCGTCAGCCTCCACTAACTCCTTGACGGTCTTTGTGTGGCCATTAGTAGCGGCAAAGTGGAGAGCCGTATTGCCTAAACCATTCTTGTCATTCACTTGGATACGACGCGTACCGGAGTTGTTCAGTAATACCTTGACGGCCTCTGTGTGGCCACAGCAGGCAGCTAAGCGCAGAGCTGTATTGCCATAGCTATCAGTGGCATTGACATCCACTCCCCCGGTTTCAATCAGCTTTTTCAGCCATTCGGGATGGCCCATGGCAGCGGCGATATGCAGTGAGGTTGTGCCTTTTTCATCGGTTGCATCGATGTATATCGAGATGATCCGGCTAATGAAAGCTTCCATAGTAGCATCTTTGCTGTCAGGAGTGCCCAGTACGGTAGTAATATCCGCACCTTTGCTGATTAGAACTTTCCGGACCTCACTGTTTCCCTTCAGGACAGCGATATACAAGGCACCGTAAAGGTCTTTCGCGCCCTCGTTAAGCAACAGTTCAAGGCACTGCGTTTTCCCCCACCTGGCGGCTTCGCGCAGGGCACCGTCAAGGTCGTTTGCTCCCACGTTGATCAAGGGTTTAAGGCACTGCGTTTGTCCCTGCTCGGCGGCTTCGCGCAGGGCGCCATTAAGGTCGTTGGCTCCCATGTTGACCAGGGGTTCAAAGCACTGCATTTGTCCCTTCCCGACAGCTTCGTGCAAGGCGCTATTAAGTTTGGCCGGGTTGGGTTTGGTACGGCAGTAATTAAATATCTCGCTTTTGCAATAAAGTGATTCGTCTTGAAGTTGTCTCTTATCGTTCATACGAATCAATGGCAGTGCTATGTCCCTGCATACACATGTGCGTTCATCAAGTTTTACATTCTGCCCATCAAGCCATTCGGTGTTGCATTTCAAGTGGCAAGCGTCTCGTGCCGGGCAAGAGGTTTTGACCAGTTCAAGCCCTCCCAATTGTCCACTGGGATACCCATCTTCCTCACAGACAGGGCAATTGTAGGGTACATCTGCCGCAATGCCGGCACTATTCATTGCACTAGCCTGCTTTATGACTCAAGATTGTTAACTAGACAAAAATCAGCAGAAAAAATTCCATAAAAAACAGAATTTTTAACAAGACGATTGTCGTTAAAATCCCCGAGTCAGGCACGAACCTGACCGACTTGCACCAGGCAGGGAACGTTTGCTCTCCGGAATTTAAGTGATGGGCTCAACAAATAGCTGGTAGCTGTTCAAAGCCCTGTTAACTGAATGACATGGGTATTCACTGGTTTTGCAAATCCGGCCGAAAAGGTTGATAAACCGGTTAAAAACCCTACTATCGCTTTCCGCTGATCTCAGAATGTACTATGTTTTGGCTGAAGAAAGGGAGTTATGACCATGAGCCAAAACACTTCAGTACCTGTCGCCGATAAAAAGCACATTGCCCATTCCGCCCAACAATCCAAGCGGCTTTATCCCGAAGACCAGCAGCGGGTCGATCAGTATTTACAGGAAGGGGTGAATGAAGTCGAGCGTTCGCCATTCAAGCCTCTGCGCCTGATGGTCTGGCTAACCGTTGTTATTGTTGTTCTTGGTGTTTTAAGCCGGATCATCGGCTACCTGGTTTTACCTTCCTGAGAGGATGACCTGCAACCAGAAGACCAGAAGAAAGGTTGAACAGCCCTGAACAGAAAATTCGGCTCTCCTGTGAAACAATAACGGCACTCATAACAGCCATATCTACATAATTAATAGAAGAAAACTGGAATAAATGTGAATAACGAACTCCATAGAATCGTGATAGTTGGTGGTGGTGCCGGGGGACTTGAACTGGCCACCGCCCTGGGCAGGAAACTCGGAAAAAAACAGCGTGCTGAAATCACGCTGGTTGATGCTCATAATACCCATTTCTGGAAACCGCTCCTGCACGAAGTGGCCGCTGGCTCCCTTAATGCCTTTGAGGATGAATTAAGTTATCTGGCACAGGCCAAATGGAACCACTTCAAATTTATTCCCGGCAGGATGGAAAGCCTGAATCGCGCCGAAAAGTCCATCGGACTCAGCCCCGTTACTGACGCCAGTGGTCAAGAGGTGGTGCCTGCCCGCACCCTGACCTACGATCAGCTGGTTATTGCGGTAGGCAGTACCGCAAACGACTTCAATACACCCGGTGCCAGAGAGCACTGTCTGTTCCTGGATAACCGTCAACAGGCAGAAAGAATCCACACCACGCTGATAAACCACTATCTTCACGCGCAAGCCTGCCGCAACGAAACCACCAGGCTTCGAATTGCCATTATTGGCGCCGGTGCCACTGGCGTGGAGCTGGCCGCAGAACTCCATTTTGCCGCCATCGAACTGGCCCGCTATGGACTGGATGCCATCAAGCCAGAAGATTTGGAAGTGACCATCATTGAGGGGGGAGAAAGAATCCTGCCGGCACTACCGGTTCGCATCAGCAGTAGTGTTCACAAGCAGTTAGACAAAATGGGGATTCGGGTAATGACCCGGCAGCTGGTGAGTGAAATCAAGGCTGACGGCGTAACCACCCGTGATGGCGAGTTTATTGAATCCGACCTGAGAATCTGGGCAGCAGGGATCAAAGCACCTGAGTTTCTGTCTAATATAGATGGTCTGGAAACCAACAGGATCAATCAGCTGGTGGTTCGTCCAACACTGCAAACGACCCTTGACGATCAAATCTACTCAATGGGCGACTGTGCCAGCTGCACCCTGACCGATAGTAAAAATGAACGTATCACCATTCCTCCCCGTGCCCAGGCAGCCCATCAACAGGCTTCCCTACTGGCCAAAAGCCTGATAGCACAAGCCAATGGCTCCACAGCGCTGGAATTCAATTACAAGGATTACGGCTCCCTGATTTCCCTGAGCCGATTCAGCGCCGTCGGCAATCTGATGGGTGCCATTACCGGCGACATGATGATTGAAGGAACACTGGCCAAATGGTTTTACATCAGCCTGTACCGAATGCACCAGATGACGCTCTTTGGCAAGCTGAGAACCGGGACATTGATTCTGAAAGATCTGATCAGCAGAACAACCCGACCGCAGCTTAAACTCCACTAATAAAAAAGCCGCTGGCAAAAATCACCAGCGGCTATTAAAACGATACAATTTAAAGTGATCTGCCAAAATTGTGGAGCAGTTTATTGCTCTGCAGTGCTTACTGGACATCCAAATCTGAAAATTGACACGACAGGCGTCCTCCCATCGCACAGGAAAAACTGTTTTCCAAACCTTAAGCTGCTGCTTTCAGAGTCGAGAATCAAACGACTTTTACCCTGAACCAGATTTTCAATTGGTTGTGTTTTTGGACGAGAACTAGCCAACTGCGGTTAACAAAGGCTTTTAACCTGCAGTTTTTTTATAACAATCCTACACCATCAATCTTTCCTATTTTGCACCATATTTGTGCAACCCGGTTCAAGCCTGCACAATTAAACGTCATAAGCCGTATTATCAATTCAAAGGTGACGAGCCAGGGACAAATACGTAGAATTCTTTAGCTAGCAGCTGATTAGCCAACACCGCTGTATCTGGAAAATGTATGCGTTTCTGGCTCAACACCTGCATAACGCATGGCAAACAAAAGCCCACTGGCTCTGACCACCGATAACAATAAAGAGAAGAATCATGCCGCAAAGCACCACTGCAAAGTGGGCCGCTATTCTGACTGCAGCTGTACTGCTTTCGGGATGCTCGGGGCCCTGGAATGACCCGAATCCCCCGGTGGATTCAGAAGAAGTTACCTACTTTGGCAGTTTCATTACCCGTCCTAAACATCTGGACCCGGTCCGTTCTTACAGTTCAGAAGAAAAGCTGTTTATTGACCAGATTTATGAGCCACCACTGCAATACCACTTTCTCAAGCGCCCTTATGAGCTGGAGCCTGCTACTGCTGCAGCAATGCCGACGCTGGAGTTGCTTGATGAAAATTTAAATCCGGTATCGGAAGACAGTCAGGATATTGCTTTCAGTCTTATTACCATACGACTAAAGCCGGGTACTATGTACCAACCACACCCTGCGCTTGCAGAAGACGATCAGGGCAAACCTGTTTACCTGTTTAACTCTGCTGAAGAAAGTGAACAGTACACATTGCTCAGTGACTTTCCTGCCACCGGTACCCGGGAACTGAAAGCTGACGATTACATCTATCAGATCAAGCGGATGGCCGACCCGGTCAACAAGTCACCTCTGCTCGGTTTGATGACCGATTACATCGTGGGTATGAAAGATTTTGGTGCATGGGCCAAAGAGAACAGACAGGAAGAAGAGTGGCTGGACCTTCGCACTCATCCCATGGAAGGACTAACCAAGGTGGATGACTATACGTTCTCCATTCGCATTGAAGGCATTTATCCTCAGTTTCAATTCTGGCTCGCCATGCCTTTCTTTGCGCCTATCCCCTGGGAAGCCGATCGCTTTTACCACAGCCCCGGATTTCCAGACCGCAACTTGACGCTGGACTGGAATCCCATCGGTACCGGCGCCTTTATGATGACGGCGAACTCACCCAATCGTGAAATCGTTCTGGAGAGAAATCCGAATTTCCGAAAAGAACTCTACCCTTCTGATGGTTCTGGCGATGATCAGGAAAGAGGCTACCTGGCCGATGCTGGAAAACCACTGCCGTTTATTGACAAAGCCATTTTCCGCTATGAAAAAGCGGCCACATCCATGTGGAGCAAGTTCACTCAAGGTTACTACGATCGCTCCGGTGATGGCGACCCAAACATCAATACGGCCACTTTTGACCAGGCATTTACTGTTGGTCCAGACGGCCTCGAGCTGACGCCGGAACTGGAAAAGCGCGACATTATTGTTGATGAAGAAATCCGCCCATCTCTGTTCTACACCGGCTTTAACATGGCCGACTCAGTCGTTGGTGGATATACAGAAGATAAGCGAAAGCTACGCCAGGCCATTAGCATTGTTTATAACGATCAGGAGTACATTGATATTTTCCGCAATGGTATTGGACAGGTTGCCCAGGGTCCCATCCCACCGGGCTTATATGGTTATGCCGAAGGTGAAGCGACAACGAACACCTATATATTTGACTACCCGGAGTTTGATCGCTTATACGACAAAGTAAAAAAAACTGACCAATGGGCCAGAGCGGCTGGACGCTATCAATCAGATGGTAGCTATTGCCCAAAAAGACAGCCCATGGATCTGGGGTTTTAATAACAAAGAGTATTACCTTTCCAACCAGTGGGTATACAACACCAAGCGTCACGGTATCAACCAGGGAACATTGAAGTACCTCCGCGTTGATCCTGTTCTCAGAGAACAAAAACAGAAAGAGTGGAATAAACCTGTTGTCTGGCCTCTGATGGCCAGTATCGGCTTGTTATTCCTTTTGGTCGTTCCTGGTGTCAGGGCTTATCGCCGCAGGCAGAAACTGACGATTGATGCTTTGTAGAGATAAAAATATGTTTTCCTACATAATTAGAAGACTGTGCTACGCCATTCCAATTTTGATTGGTGTAAATCTGCTGACATTTGTTTTATTTTTTATCGTCAACACGCCTGAAGATATGGCAACGGCTCATCTTGGGGATAAATACGTAACCGAAGAAGCGGTACAGGAATGGATCGCAGAAAAAGGCTATGACCAACCCCTTTTCTTTAACGGTGACGCCGGTGGACTGGGTACACTCACAGACACCATCTTTTTTAACAAGTCGTTAAAACTGTTTGCTTTTGATTTTGGCACTTCCGATGCCGGTAAAAGTATTCAGTCCGACGTTCTTGATCGTATGGGGCCAAGCCTGGCACTGGCTCTTCCCACCTTTTTTATCGGGATCTTTGTGAACATCTCGGTAGCTCTGATGGTATTGATGTTCCGTGGCAGCAGCCTGGACCGTTTTGCGGTGATGGTATTTGTTACCCTGATGTCCATCTCCTATCTGTTCTACATCATTTTCGGCCAGTACTACATGGCGAAAATGTCCCGCCTGTTCCCGGTATCCGGATTTAATGACGGTATAGACGGCTGGCGCTTTCTGATATTGCCCATTGTGATTGGTGTAATCTCCGGTATTGGCGCCAGCGCCCGGTGGTACCGCTCACTGTTTATCGAAGTATCAGGACAGGATTTTGCCAGAACAGCACGGGCCAAAGGCGTCAGTGAGGCGGGCGTTCTCTTCCGGGAATATTTTGCCCAATACCATGCTGCCAATCCTCACCGGGGTGGTGGTTGTGATTCCAGTGTTGTTTATGGGTAGCCTGGTGATGGAATCATTTTTCAGTATTCCGGGCCTTGGCAGCTACCTGCTGGACGCTATTCGTGCACAGGATTTTGCCATTGTCAGAGCGATGGTCTTTCTCGGCTCCGTTCTTTACATCACTGGTTTGATTCTGACCGACATTTCCTACACCTGGGCAGACCCACGGGTTCGATTGAGCTAAACAGAGAGGGACGTAATTATGGATTTCGAAATCGGACCCGGCCTGTTTGGTGAAGGCTTTATGTGGACCATTTTATGGAGTGATGTACTGATCTTTTTGCTGGTCGGTGCAATCTCCATGTTCGTCGCCTCCTTTCGGCGTAACCCCCAAAACATGGAACTCTGGCGACAGGTGTTCTCCACCAGACTGGGCATGGCAACCTTTGTCATCATCATGTCCTATTTGGTGATCGCTTTGGTGGACTCAGTCCATTTCCGAAAAGCACTGCCTGCAACAGAAGGTCAGAGCAGTGAGCAGGTGTTTTACAGCAATGATGTGAACAGCCTGTTGGATCTTGCCCTTGGTGAAATGGGTAATCGCCCTGAACGTACCTACTCGGCATCTTTTGCCCTGAAATCATGGAATAAGGAAAACCTGTTACTGCCTGATGGTGAGCGGATTCGGGATTACCCGGAGCTGGCCCATGCCGGTGCTCATCTGGCAAGCCCGGATTCATTTGTTAATGATGTCGCTATTAACTCACTGATCGGAATTGGTAAAGGTTTGGCTGTTGCTCTGGCACTGATCGGCCTTCATGCCTTATGGTTGGGTAAAAGCCAGTCTGCCAGTGTTGGTGATATGGGTCCTCTGCCCTGGAGGTCAGCCTGGATTACCTTTGCCATTATCATGGCGGTACTTGGCTGGTTGATCACCATAGGCAATCTTTACCATGTTCTGGGCACTGATCAGGCCGGAAACGACACGCTTTTTGAAAGCCTGAAAGGCATTCGGACCGGCGTATTGATTGGCACACTGGTCACTCTGATCACCATGCCTGTCGCTATCAGCCTGGGGCTTGCAGCTGGTTACTTTAAAGGCTGGATCGATGATGTCGTGCAATATATTTATACGACTCTTATCTCTATTCCCGGTTTGCTTTTGATCGCAGCATCCGTTCTGCTGTTTCAGGTCTGGATCAATAACAATCCACAGTTCTTTGAGATTGGCCTGGAAAAAGCCGATGCCAAGTTCCTGGCACTGTGCTTTATTCTGGGTATCACCAGCTGGACCACTCTTTGCCGTCTGTTGCGAGCAGAGACACTGAAGATCAGTCAGCTTGACTACGTTCAGGCCGCACACGTCTTTGGTGTCAGCCATTTACAGATTATCAAACGGCATATCCTGCCCAACCTCAGCCATATCATTATGATTTCCTTTGTACTGGACTTCAGTGGTCTTGTACTGGCTGAGGCTGTTCTTGCTTATATTGGTGTGGGTATTGACCCTGCCATGGCCAGCTGGGGCAACATGATCAATATGGCTAGTACGGAACTGTCCCGTGAGCCATCTATCTGGTGGAACCTGTGCGGTGCATTCTTTCTGATGTTTACCCTGGTGCTGTCCGTCAACCTGTTCTCTGATCTGGTTCGTGACGCGTTTGATCCAAAAACCAGACTGGAGACCGCATAATGACGGCAACAATGACAGAAGCACGATCCACTGCCTACGTTCAAACGGCCACCAGTGGACTCACTATAAAAAAGCAAACAGTCGATAAGTCGCTGGCGCTTTCCGTCAGCAACCTGAATGTTCGCTTAAGTCATAAGCCATATACGGCCATTTTGAAGGATGTCAGCTTTGACCTGAAAAAAGGTGAAGTTGCAGTTGAAATAAAAAGCAACGAACGCAACAAGCCCTGCTAGACTTGCCCTGTGCAGGTCTTTTGGTCGCAATAATACAGTCATTTCCCTGTTTCCAGGGTGG
>NZ_JAHHPM010000153.1 GCF_024606345.1 Endozoicomonas sp. YOMI1 | reverse complement strand
GCAACAACAGGATAAGATTGCGGCTGGGCGCAATCTATCCTTATTCGTTAGAGACCAGAGGATAGCAGAGAATGGCGAACCACCAACGGACGTTAAAATGAGCAATCCATACCCATTTGCCAGAACCCGATTTCCAGGCGGGTCGCTTCCCGGAAAGTCTTGCAGAGAGAATCCATTCGGGCGGCGTTATAACGGGACCTGGCCAGATGATCCAGCTGCTCCACCTGCTTTCTGGCACCGTCAAGAAATTCTTCCCCCCCGTAAGTTTCTATCCAGGCCCAATAAGGATTGCCCTCCTGGAGCGTGTCCGGATCGTTCTTCAAACGATACCCGATTTCCGCATAACCCACTGCGCAGGGCGATAACGCTGTGTAAAGATCAAGAATATCACCCGCCATTCCCCGCTCCAGCACATAACGGGTGTAAGCCATATTGGCCCGGGCTTCCGGCAGGCTGACCACATCTTTTTCTGTCAGCCCCCATTCCTGGCAATAGGCCAGATGCAGTGTCATTTCGCCCAGGATAGCGCTCACAGACTCCGATGCAGAACGCATATCTTCCAGATTATCCGACTTGTAAACCGCCAGTGAGTAAGCCCTGGCAAAGTGAATCAGGAACAGATAGTCCTGCTGAAGATAGTGGCGAAAAGAGGCAAGGGGCAAGGTTCCATCGGCCATTCCCCGGACAAACGGATGATGGCAGTAGTTATGCCAGTCCTCCTGGCAGGCCGCTTTCATGCGCCCGTAAAGGGTGTTTTCATCGTTAAGGAAAAAGGTATCTGAGCTCATCACCGGACTCCAGGCATTATTGACCCGCATCATAGCTCACCACTGCCTGTTTGCACATTCATACAACAAGCCTTGTTGAGGCGGGCAACCTATAGCAGGAACTGAGGTAAAGGTTTAACAGGATATCAACATGAAAAAGTTAAGGAACCTTTTTGTAATGAATAAGGTCATACTAGTACACAATTTCAATAAGTTTGATGAATACAATCTCCGTTCAACCTGAGTGTCCTTCGACTCCACTCAGGATGCACGGACGAAGGGTGATTGGCGCAGCCTATATCCAGGGTATGGAGCTTACGTCCTTCGACTCCGCTCAGGACGAAAGGAGTTTGGACGTCAATAATAGATGGAACCCATCAATTGCATTGAAACTGTGTACTAGATCTGAAATACGGTATCAGCTGATCAACCGCTTAGCTTAATGGTTTTTACCGGGTGACAACTTCAGATATTTCCCCCCCCCCTTCGGAGTCTAGCCAGATTAGGTGAATAAATAATGCAAGCCAACATGTCTTATGTTTCATCAACGATTACCATGCTTAAACCTGTGAATGTCTCCGATGAAATAAGAAAAACAGGGCAAGAGGATATCGTTTTTGTCCATATTCCCAAAACCGGGGGGACCAACATTGCTTGTCTGATAAAAGCCATCAGTGCTGATTCAGGGAGCGTATTTAATCATCGTTGCTCGGTTAAGCGGCAAGAGGGGGTTTCCCCCAATCTTTTCAAGCTTGGCGGAATGGGCGGTTATCCCTCTCAAGAAGCGCTTGAAAAGGTTATAGCACAAAATTCACCCCGATTTATCAGTGGTCATATGCCCACTGGCCTGATAGAGGAAGGTGGTTTAAAAGGACGGTATATCTCATTAGTTCGTGAGCCGGTAGAAAGAGCCGTGTCCTCCATTAATTTTGATTATCAACGGGGTTACCTTGCAAAACAGGATGTTGAAACTTATGCAGGTTCTACCATGATTGATAATTTACAAACCCGGTTGATCGCCGGGAAACATCATATGGATGGTGAATGCACAGAAGACACCTATCGTGAAGCGACCAAAAGGATAGACAACGACTTTCTATTGGTAGCACCGACAAAAGCTGTCGACTCAGTGACAACAGTGATTGGTCGTCTATATGGTGAAGAAAAAATAGCCTCCGCTCGCTTTCAGGTGACCGGCGATAAACTCTACGATGAAAAATTCCCGCCAGAACCCCTTAAGTCCATTTTAACCGAGCGCAATCAGTTTGATACCCGGCTTTATGATCATGTGGTTAGAGAGTGGGGGGTATTTAAAGATCGTTATGTTACCGAGATACAGGCTGGCAATGCGAACAAAGGCTCCTACTTAACCTTACCGCCAGATATGTTAAAGACCAAAGAATGGAAAAGATTAACCGCCTGTGAGATAGAGGAATACAACCGTAAAGTCGACGGTTCACTGATTAGTATTCAACAGCTGTAGGCGTTGTTTTCAGCCTGTTGCATAAAAAATACTTTTAGTGAAAAGCCGATAATAAAAATGAACAATGACAGTAACATCAACTCCAAATCAACTATATAGGTCTCTTAATGCTTAATCCAACTGGGGGCGCCCGTCCCTCTTACAATACCGAAATGGCAGAATCGAAACAGGGCAAGGCGAGATTTAATCAGGCTTTAATAACCGCTACCGGCTGGGTTGACAGTCTTATTGCAAATGTAGTCATGGACGATAACCTCGATGAGAAGGCATTTGCCAAATCACTGGTCAGTCATCTTATAAGGCGTTATGAATTGCCAACATCGCAACTTCTGCCGATCATTGCCACTTCACAAAATCCTACCGAGCCCAATGAGTGGAAATGGGCTGAGTGGGAAAATAGACATTATATTCAGAAGGTCGGCTCATCAGAATCAAGTCAAATTCGCTATTGCTTAAGAACCAATGAATTTCAATTTCATCCCATTATCTCTGCACTTAATTCTGAGTTAGGTTGTAGTGAACGGTTTGAAATATGTAAAATTCTGCCTTTTGTAGAGCAAAAATTTAGTCCAGGTCAAGTTGCAGACTGTAAGAATATTCATGACCTTGCAAAACTACACAGCTATCAATTACTACCACTGACACCGCTTATTTGTGAATGCATCCAGGCAGGTTTGTTCAGAAGAAGTTTTATCGATAAATTGCACTCCATGTGAACACCCAATGCATAAAATTTGCACATAACAAATGAACTATTTGTCCTTATCAGCGCATATACTGTTCCAATGTCCTTCAATACCGGGAGCTGTTTATGTCTGTTAGTTTGATTACCGGTGCCAACCGGGGCCTGGGTCTGGAGTTTTTTCGCCAGTATGCGGCGAAAGGCTGGCAGGTATTGGCAACATTCGTTGTTATGATCTCAGGCTCAAGCTGCCTGGTTAAATTTTTAATCAAGATA
>NZ_JAHHPM010000152.1 GCF_024606345.1 Endozoicomonas sp. YOMI1 | reverse complement strand
TTCACCTCACAAAACCGAATTTTTATCCTCAATTTTCTGTCGTCCTCGCTACGGGGTCGCCTAGACGGGCGCTATTCTCGGACAGCCTCCTAGCCACCGGATCTTTTGGCATCAAAACCCGCTTTTTTCAAATGTTCAACCATGATATCAACGTGGTCTCCCTGAAGTTCAATATTGCCCTCTTTAACCGCACCACCGCCGCCACAGCGTTTCTTTAACTGCTTGGCAAACGCTTTCAGTTCATTGCCTGCCAACGGCAGTCCGCTGATGACCGTGACCAGTTTACCGCCTCTTCCTTTTTTCTCCGGACGAACACGAACGTTGCCATCACCCACCACTTCTGGTGTGGTTGTTTCTTCCTTTATTCGACCAACATCGGTGGAATAGACCAGCTTACTTTCTGAGCTACGTTGATAGTTGCTCATTGTTAACCTCTTGGTTCATAAAATTATCTTTTTAACGTCATACCTATCACTTGTCCAGAAGCCAAAAAACAGTGTCAGGTCTTGGAAAAACCTGCTCCCAACTATCATCATTGTGCAGAGTGACCGAAAATCAGGGGAGTAAATGACAGTGAAGTACGTGGTCAGTGTCAGTCAACCAGCCGGTTACGCAGCAATCTGGTATTCGAAAAGCATTTTTTGTTATTTCCCATGAAATAGAATTTTGCTCATTAGCCAAGGATGCATCGGTTAGCCGATTGGGTACAAACTCACCTAACAGCGGGCTTTGCAAAGTTTGGGCAGGGTTATCTGAAACAGGAGGATCCTGGCTATTACAAGCTTCCAGGTAGATGGTTAACAGCTCTTCGACCTTTTCATCAACTGGGTTTATGCTTGCCAGAAGTTCAGAACGGGAAATCATTATATCCACAATTAATTTATTGTCGTCTGACCTGTTCCAGAAATAGTGCTGAAAATTAGCAAAAAAATCGTTAAAGTCTGCAGTCTTGACGGATCTATCAAAAAAATCATTCAGAAAAAATTGCCCGGCATAACTTTCGCTCAGTTTGACCAGCGCTTGCACAACCCTATCAAGCTCAGGCATATCTTCAGCACCAGCCATACGTTTACGGTCTTTCAGGCGTTTAATTATTGTTGAAAAAGCGTTTGCCTTCTCATAATTAGTGATTACATCAATAATTTCACTTATTTCTTTTTTAATGTTATCCACTTTTAATACCTCAGTAATCTCATCTATTTTTTTCCTGATCTCATCTTTGTCATCTTTATTTGCTACCTGCAATTGAAACTGGTTTAAAAGCGTGATGAATCGGTCTGTTTCCAGCTGAAGTTTCGCAAATAAAGAATTGAAGTGTTCAAGATATATCACATGATGAAACTGTTGGGCGAAGTCCAAAATACCAATATTACTTCTCTCAATCCTGTATCTGATCTTTTTCTTCAGTGTGTCAATTATGATCAAAAACACTTCGTGTTGTGCGGCCTGGCTGTCCATTACTGGTCCATTACTGGGAATTCATGATTTTTGTTAGTCACCAGCACTGCTTGTCTGCAACCGGGGCGTGGATGCGGGACAAAACCACCAGCTATGACCATTTGAAATGTTGCTCCGGTGACATCTTCACCATCATCCGTGGTCAACACCGGATATTGGTATTTTTTCGTCTCTATGCAGGGCGGACAATTATACAACTCTTGATGCCTGATCTTTGGTGTAGACCTGCAGCCATGCCAGTGTGAAGCAATTAACATATAGTGGTGATTGTATTGAAACCAATAACATCCAACGAAACCATAGTGACAATTTACGACTCCTTTTCTGTGCAAACCGATGCCCGCTTCAGCCATGTTTGCCGGAGACAGATGCCCTTCGTAGGGTTTGTCTTCATGATAAAAATCCCTGTAGTGATTATATTTGCCGTTAATTGTAAGATTCATCTGTTTTTCATGACCCCGTCTTGGCAGCGACTTGAAATGACCTGTTTTCGCTGGTTTCAGATGATATGCAAACAGTGCAGGATCTGACCATTAAGCACGTGACAAGTTCATTTTTTTTGCATACAACAGTTGTTTATCAATCTCGAATTGTGTCCTCTGTCAATTAGTTAAACTAATACTGTCGTTCATTACCGTTGGCAGTGAGCACAATAACAGCTGCTCCGGTTCCCCAGTTTTATTGCCTTAATGGTTTTGCCGCACTGGATGCACGGCTGGCCTGCCCGGCCATAAACCGCCAGCTCCTGTTTAAAGTAACCGGGTTTACCATCTCCCCCGACAAAATCACGCAAGGTTGTACCGCCTTGTTCAATCGCTTTGGCCAGAGTCTCTTTGATAGCGTCAACCAGCCGTTCATAGCGTTTCAGAGAGATTTTTCCACTGGCTCGGTCAGGCCTTATACCGGCTTTGAACAATGCTTCACTGGCATAAATGTTACCGACACCGACCACCACTTTATTGTCCATAATAAACGTCTTTACTGACTGGCTTCTGCCCCGGGACATTTGCCATAGCCGCTGGGCCGTGAACCCACTGTCCAGAGGCTCAGGCCCCAAGTGCTTTAGCAGCTTATGTTCATGGAGAGGGCGTGCAGACCAGAGAACGGCACCGAAACGGCGGGGGTCTGTGTATCTTAATCGTTGTCCATCGGTCAGCAGAATATCAACATGGTCGTGTTTTTCCGGAGGTGTATCGGTTGTTATCACCCTCAGGCTACCGGACATCCCCAGGTGCAGAATCAGGTGGCCTGACCCGGTATCCAGCAGCAGGTACTTTGCCCTTCTCTTTACCTGCCTGATCGTCTTGCCACTGAGGATTTGATTGATATTGTCAGGCACCGGCCAGCGGAGACTGGGTTCACGGACAATGATTTCCTGAATGGTGTGACCTTCAATATGAGGCTCAATGCCTCGCCGGGTGGTTTCAACTTCTGGTAGCTCCGGCATGGTTGTCTGCTCCGTTGATACGATCAAATTACTGCCTTCTGGCCGGTCATCAAATCCGTTATCAGTTTTATAATACGCTAACTGGCGGCCCTCCTGAATCATGCCGACTTTTTCGATCATTTATGGACATTTCAGCAAAGTAAACTTTAGCCAGAGCAGCAGTCTACTTTTTATATTTTTTATTACTTGAATTCAGGAAAATATAATTATGGAAACAGGTGCTGCTGGTATAAGTTGGAAATACACGACATCAGGTAATGATTATAAGCAACCGGATGATCATGCCGATGCTTCAAGGAGTGGGCTATATAGGCATGGCTCAGTCAGGCAGACGAATACTCCACCCTTCTATATCCCAAGGCGTAATGAATTTTGTCATACTTCTGACGCATGTTCTGCTCACTATCCACCAAAACACTCAGTAAAACCTATACATGATTTTAATGCTCTCATCACGCAAGAAAAAATGGATTGGCTGGTGAGTATATCTGCTCGTTATGGTGATCGCTATG
>NZ_JAHHPM010000151.1 GCF_024606345.1 Endozoicomonas sp. YOMI1 | reverse complement strand
TTGATTCACGGCTCGCTCCTGTTTTTGAAACAGGGGTTAGCGTGGCAGACAGATGATGGGTTTGAAGACGTTCTTAAATAAGCGCTTACATTACAAGAGCCTGGCAGACGATAAATTCCACTGGCCAAAACCCGATGACGAGTTGGTAACCTTAACTGGCCAGCAGCTTAATTGGTTGCTTGATGGCTACAATCTTAATGCCATGAAACCCCATAAAAAAAGCATTATGAGAGCTGTTTTTAGTCTGAAAACTCAGGCAGTGATGGTAAAATGACGGCCATGAAATCACTCATTGATACCGTCATTCATCAGCCAAAATCCGCCTTGAGCTTACTGGTCGAAAATGCTGAAACAGCCTTGGATCTGGAGGCCTTGCTTGAGGCCATCTAGACCATCGACGGTGTCATTCTTGAAAAAGACAACACCCTTCTTGAAAAGGACAATGCTCTTCTTGAGAAAGACGACATGATCGAGAAAAAGTCCATCGTCATAGAAGAACAGAAAAAACGCATCGCCATTCTGGAAGAATACCTGCGTCTGGGACGTGCCCGCCTTTATGGTCGTAGCTCTGAAAAGTTCAGTGGCCAGGGCGAAATCTTCAATGAAGCGGAATTAACCGAATGTGCTACTGATCCGGCTGAAGAAGACTCCCCGGATGGGGAAGAACCGGAAACAGAAGAAAGCCCAAAGCCCCGTAAGCAACGCAAGGGGCGTAAACCGCTGTCGTCGGCACTGCCCAGGGTTCAGGAGCGTATTGAACTGTCCGAAGAAGAAAAGCAGGGTGCCATTGAGACCTTCTTCACCAAAGTCCGGGAAGAGCTGCACCCGAAGCGAGAACCATAACCTTCAGTGAAACCAACTTCGATATTGCACCGAGCAATGCAGGGCAGTCTATTCTCGGACAGCCTCCTAACAGGCATCGCTGCTCAAATGGAGCGGATGACCCAAAA
The DNA here is from genome assembly GCF_024606345.1 of Endozoicomonas sp. YOMI1. GTDB lineage: Bacteria > Pseudomonadota > Gammaproteobacteria > Pseudomonadales > Endozoicomonadaceae > Endozoicomonas. The sequence continues at coordinate 838 of NZ_JAHHPM010000151.1, read as the reverse complement.
TGGCCGGCTGTCTGAAGTGGCGAAAAGGGTCAGTGATGTCTTTATTGCCATGGGCGAGACGCTATTAAGCATGCCTTTTCCGGGGTTACCGTTGATGGCTTTGTCACCAGTATCAGGCTTTACCACCATCACAGAATTGATGGCGGCTCTGCGGACTGCCTTTGATTTTACCAGCTCCACTGTTAAAGGCTTTTTCAGTACCTTCACCCCGATTGTTAAGGGCTTTGCTACAGCCTATACCGGAATACTATACGGCAGTGTCAGGGTATGACAGGAAACAGCGGATGCCTTGGGCTTTGATGGCATTGCTGAAAAGCTGAAAGGAACCACCGAGCGGAGCCTGACCGGGGCTTTGTTGGTGCAGGAGGGACAATTAACCCATGGCAGGCCAATCATTCTCTCAGGTAATGGGGAGGCTGGTTGGGTATCCCGGCTAACGGTCAAGAGCCTCTTTGTGCTCTCCAAAGCGGCCAATAAAACCATGACGTTGATGATCCCGGATAACCGGCAGTTCTCCGTTAGTTTTGATTGTTCTAATGGGGCTCCCGTAAAGGCACGGCAGGTTATGCCGTTTGGCTATCCAGAGTACTGTGATCAATACCTTCTTACCCTTCGATTATTGACTTTTCAGTCAATTTGAGATGCGGGGGGTGAGAGAGGAGAAATGGATGTTGATTCAAGCTCACTATTCTTGGCTTTATTTGATTCTGTTATAAAAGCGATAGCTTGCTTACCCGCGATTTTTGCTTGTTCTCTATCACCGGTATTCTTGAAAACTTCATAGTAAGCCTTCTGGTAAGCCTTCCGTTTCTCGGACTGTGCGTAAGCCTTCTGGTAA
>NZ_JAHHPM010000150.1 GCF_024606345.1 Endozoicomonas sp. YOMI1 | reverse complement strand
GATCGATACGGCTGCTCAGGCAGATATCGAGCCACCGGTACTGATCGATACGGCTTCTCAGGCAGGTATCGAGCCACCGGTACTGATCGATACGGCTGCTCAGGCAGATATCGAACCACCGGTGTTGGTCAATACGGCTGCTCAGGCAGATATCGAGCCACCGGTACTGATCGATACGGCTTCCCAGGCAGATATCGAGCCACCGGTGTTGGTCCATACGGCTTCTCAGGCAGATATTGATTCCCGGGAAAGGGATCATCAGCAAGTCGTGAGTGGTCGAGATGAGGTACCTGTTGAGAGTGAATCCCGAATGTATGCTCAGGAAGAGAGAGTTGAGGCTCTCAAGGTTGAAGTTGCCCGGTTAGAAGCGGAGCGTGAAGTACTGTTAAAGCAGGCTGAAGAATCACAGTGTGTGACCCGGCCTGACCACGGTAACTTGCAGCAGGAAGCGGTAAGTGTCAATGTCGATACTCAAAAAGAGCTGGAAAATACAACCATCAAGCTTCATGCCGCAGAAGACCGTGCTCGGGCGCTTTCTGAAGAGCTGCGTCAGCTCCAGGGAAAACTTGAAGGTACGGAAGCTCATGTACATCGTCTGGCTGCAGAAAAGGAAAAACTGGTAAATCAAATAGAAAAGCAAGAGGGGGATTTAAACTCTCTGGAAATTGTAATTACTGGAAAACCTTCGGTTAGTCCGGATTCAACAGCCTTAAAAGAAGCAGTAAAACAAAGGCTGAAAACTGACGGTCATATAATAGAGCAACTGGGCTCTAAATCAGAATGGGATGATAAAGAAAAGGACCTGTTGCTTGAACGAAATGTGGCATTGGAAAACGAGAATTACCGTTTATCGCAAGAATTCCATCGACATTTGGAGCAACAAAACGATCAATTGAAGGCTGATTGGCTTCAGTTATATAAAAAGGAGACTGAATCGGCGCGTGTTGAAGAAAAGCCATAACGCCAGCAGCCACCCAAAGGACGGCATCATCGCAAGCAACAGGTGGAACAGAAGTGTCCACCTTGCACCCTGATACCCTAGATTGGACTATAGATCTAAATAAACAAGCAGACAGGCAAGATCCGGACTCAGCTTTGATGTCGGAAAGCTCTGCCTGGGCTGATAAGGGCTCTGTTAATAGTCCTTCACAGATAGATCAGGCCTTATTAACGGCAAGCACCGGTACGGTAGCTGCCCGGAAGCTGGATAGTGCCATGATTGGTTTAGTGAAGTGGCCCTATAGCCTGCTTGAAAAATCTTTGCATCTGGCATTTGATTATGGAGCGAGGCTCATAGCCACATGGATCCGGAAAAAGGGCGCAGGCATGGCCAGTTCCATACGGCAGAGCAAAGACTGGTTTAGTCGGAAGATATGGACGGAAGCGCCCAATCGGGCTGATTCCGGTTCTAACAAAGATAGTCTATCAGCATCAGCCGGACAGCCTCCTAGTGCAGCTAAGCGCTGATATACATACACAGGCACACCGTTCCCACGGTCCCCCGTGGGAATGCATACCGAACCTCTGCGCAAATTAGAACCCCAGTATTCCGGAAATATAGCTCAGCATTCAAAACGAAATTTTCATTCTCAATTTCCTGCCATCGCCGCTTTTGGGTCGACCGGACTGACACTATTCTCAGACAGCCTTGAAACTCTTTCAGATTAATACGACAGAGTTTAAGTATATCAAGAGCCATTTTATCATTCTCGCATTTCCCCTTGATGAGTACGTTATTACCTGTTGCCTTGAATAAGAACGCAGTAGTAAAGATGGGTGGTCAGGGCAGTGGTTTATTTATCGAATAATGGAATTAAAACACTGTCTTTTGATTTTAAAAAAAATATGAATAAATGCAACTTTCTCCAGCTTTATCTTCTCCAAGCATTGTTATTTTGGCCCAACAAAAAAATGCAAGGTAATAAAATGTCTTATAGCAATAGCATGACACCTCCCCCGGCGGTGTCACAACCCGGCTTATACACTGGTGTGCCGTCGTCTGCTCCTCAACCGGAGCAGGGGCCGGTTTCCTGGGGGGGAGTTGGAGTAGCCAAGCACCAGACTGGCGCGCCTCATTTATCAGGACATCAGTATTCAGCAGGGCAAGGTCCATCATTTGGCGGCCCTTCCCCTTTTGATCATTGTGCTGTTGATCCTGAGGCTTTATCCAGATTGAAGGAACATAACAATAATCTAATGACGGATAGAAACAAACTTCGCAGGGAACTTCGTGACACCGGGGAAAAATTAAACGCCAGTGAACAACGAAGTCATGAATTGGAACGAAGAGCTGATATTGATCCTGACAGATACAGTGACTTATTAGCTAAGGAGCGCAGGTCCTCAAAATGGGAGGATTCGAGTCAACGTATGACTGGTTGTACGGAACGACTCTTAAATTCTGGCCAAAAGGCTGGGCAAAAAATAGAGGAGCTACTGGCGGAGAGGGCGGCATTAACTGAGTCACATGAGCAGCTGAGTGAAACCATTAACATGATCAATAAAGAGCTCAAAGGGGAGAGAGAGCAATCAGACCTGGCTCAATTGAAATGGAGCGAGGCAGAGCAAGAGGTAGCCAGACTAACCGATGAGTTGAAATCTGTGCGTGCTGAAAAACAATCTCTGGTTGGTCAGCTTGATCGTGCGGTAGACCACGCATGCACCGCTGAAGGCAAGATGTATGCAGAGGGAGATAAGAATCGTCAGCTGAAAACGGCAGTGTCAGAGCTGGAGGCTACAAATACAGAGCTGGAAGCTACTATTGAGACTCAGGAGCGTCGCATCACTTTTTTGAATAAAGAGATTGAACGGGATGAGAAGGAGCTGTCTGCGGCGAATCTGGTCAAGAAACAGTTAACAGAAGAGCTGGGCTCACATCAGAGGAATGAGGCTCGGTTGCAAACTGAACTGTCTAACACTAAAACCAGTCTGGAGGCTGCCAATGAACAAATGACCAGCTTGGAACGTATGTTGAGGGAGACACAAAATGAACTTGAGAAAACAAAGAAAGAGGCGTTGTCCTTAGAACAACAGCTCACAAAGGTTAAGGCGGAAAAAAATTACGTATCAGACCATGTTAAGGAACTTCAGACCAAGCTAAAGGATAAATTGGCGTCAATAGAAACGCTCCAGACTGAACGTGGGCGAGCGGAACAGGAGATTGCCGCTTTACGAGAGGAGGTTGATAAGAACATGGACCAGGTAGGTTTCTTAGGGCGCGAACTGAAAGAAAGTGAAACCAATATTAAAGGTTTAGAGCAACGTATCCAGCAACAGGTGTTACAACTTAGTAATATGCATCGCATGGAAACTGAGTTCAATAGTGCAAAACTCGTTAATAAGGAGTTGGAGCAGAAAAACCAGAGTCTGATTGGAGAATTGGAAACAGTTAAGAAGCAGGCCGAGGATAACCGAGCCCTTTACAATGAAACTATGCTTGAAAAGGGTGAAGCGGATAAGACTCTGAAGCTGGAGCAGCTGTTTTATGAGAAAAATGTTAGCGCTTTTAAAAAAACGATTCAGAATCAACAGGAATTAATTCAAACTCATTTGTCATCAATTGCGGCGCGCGAGGAAGAGATTCGTAATCTGCAACTGCAGCTACGCAGCCTTGATGTCGAATGGGCTACTGCTAAAACTGAAGGTAATAAGGAAGAAATTGAGAAACTTCGCCTTGATGTTGAAGTAAAAGAGCAAAAGATTTCCACACTTCAAGAACAACAAAGGGTATCCCAGACCGAGATAGACACGCTGCGTGAACAAGTTGATCAGCTGAAACAAAAACTGGCTGGCTCTGAAAGAGAGAGTAAGCTGCAAGCAGCAACTATCAATAATCAAATTTCTATAATTACTAAAGCAGAAACTGAGATTATGAAATTACAAAAACAACAGGATGAAATCATCAACAGTGTTAAAGCGAATTTACTTGAACTAAGAGGTGGTGTTCAAATGACTGGTAAGCGTATGGATGACTGCAGTGGTCGTTTACAACGTTGTGAGAAATACATACAAGAGCTTCTCCGTATGGTAGAACCTATGAATATTCCGAACCTTGCCCCACTGTTGAATGATATAAAGAGTGATCTCAAAGGGCTGGGTAGAGAGTTCACGACGATAAGAACGGAGCAGGGACAGAACGCAGATAGACTTGCTTCTCTGGAATCAAGAACAGAACTGCTGGAAAGTAGCAAGACAAGCGTCACCATTAAAAGTGAGCAGAAGCAACCTGTTTCTGTTGAGTCAGACTCTTCTTCATTGGGGGAAACGAGAATGTCAGGCTCTGGTGATGTGTCTCAGGATGATCTCCAAAGAGGGCTCGCTACCGATCTCGGGCTAGGGGGGGCAGCAAATATGGGCCAGGATCGTCTGAGTAAGGCAGCTGTTGATTCAGGCCACGCTTCAATACAATTGCAGAGTCAATTGGCAGGCGATGAAACAATAGTTTCACCTCGGCCGACTCACCTAAAGGATGACTCCAGCTTGAGAGGCGGCCCGGCACCCTTTGGGCGTTATGGGGACGGCTTTTCATCCTCGGAGGATAACTACTTGCGTGGTACAGCTTCCCCTGACATTCAGGAACTATTAAATGAGAGTTTTGACTCTGCATCACTGTCGGGTAGCATTTACCATAGTATGAGTAGTACGAGGGATATGGACACGATGGATTCGTTAACAAAGCCTCTCAGCGGAGATAGAAGGAGCAACAGCGACGAAAGTGACCTCTGAAGCAATTTGGAGGTGTTTTTCTATTCGTGCCGGGTAAGTGTCTATATCAACCGTTCCGGCAATGATCCTCACGGTCAATCCAGAACGCTGCCAATGGCAGTCCCCATTTTGATTTTGTTGTCTGGCTGGTGGTGTTCAAGCCAGCCCAATTCCGGACTGGCAAAAAGAACGATGACTGTTGATCCCAATTTGAATCGCCCCATCTCATCACCACGCTCCAGGTGAACAGGCTTGTTTATATAGTTCTGCCATGTAATCTGCCGTGACGTGGGTTTCACTGAACCAGCCCAGACGGTTTCCATACTGCCGACGACCATGGCGCCTACCATGATGACAGCCATTTCTCCATAGGCGGTTTCAAAAATATTGATTACCCGCTCATTGCGGGCGTATAAACCTTCAATATCACCTGTCGTTTCAGCATTCACGGAATAAAGCGAGCCCGGAACGTAAATCATTTGCCTCAGGGTTCCGCTGGTGGGCATATGAACACGATGATAGTCCCCCGGGGAGAGGTAGATAGTAATGAACAGGCCATGCTTGAACCTGCTGGCCAGCTGGTTGTTTCCGGCAAACAATGCTGAGAGGCAGTAATTATGTTGTTTTGCCTGAAAAATCCGGCCATTTTCAATAGCACCCATCTGACTGATAGTGCCATCTACCGGGCTGATGATCAGATCCGGGTCTTCAGGGAACGGGCGTGCTCCTTTTTTAAGAGCGCGTGTAAAAAAGTCGTTAAAGTTCTGATAGTTCTCAGGATTTTCATGGAGCGCTTCACTCATATCGATATTATTCCTGACAGTGAATTCACTGATTAAATGATTTTTAAGCCATGGCCACCTTTTTTCAGCGATGGAGTGCGCCAGGAAGTTGATCAATTGATGAGGTAGCAGCCTTTGCAAGTAGGGGGGAATGCTGTAAGCAGTTTCTGACCGAACAGGGGACTGCTCAGCTATAGAACTTTCAGAAAAGCTGATAACTGCTGTCAGAATAATGCAACCTGTAAATATTATTCGCTGTAAACAGAGCATGAAGGGTATCGCGACCACTGCCTTTAAATGACTGATTGAGAAGTTAGACCGCGAAAAGAGAAAAAAGTTACCTTGGTACACAAAGCCGGGTTGCAGAAGGCAATAATTCTTCAGGACTGTGACCCCTTCAGGAGTCCCATTGATTTGTGGGTTACACTTCACCAGCCCCCCGGGAAGCCCGGCAAACATAGATATCAGCAACCAGGCCATTGGAGCAGGTCGGATAGTGTTCAGCAACCGCCTTTTTGACCGCATCCACTTTTTCTTCCGGAATCAGTGCAACGACACAACCGCCAAATCCGCCATCGGTCATTCTGACACCGCCTTCACTGCCAATGACTTCCTTCACAATATCAACAATACCGTCAATGGGTGGTACGGTAATTTCAAAGTCATCCCGCATGGAGATATGGGATTCAGCCATTAACAGACGTTGACATTGTTATCAAAATAAGCCAGAGGTATCCGGGTAGACTCACTATTACTGCTTATGGACAGTGAGCGAGCCATTGCCGACATTGGCTATGCCTGTGGTTTTAGTTCTCTCAGCCGCTTTTATGAAGCTTTTCAACGTTATTTTGGTATGCCGCCGGGGCAATTCAGGAAACAGCTTTTATAACTCAGGGTGTGATATCAACCACTGCCCTCAATACCCGTTTACCTTCAAAGTACACTGTCAATTTCTGGTCTGGATAATACCAGCGGGTGATGGCGGGTTCACCAATGGTTTCCGTCTGCCTCGCATTGCCCAGCATCTCCCTGACTTCATCCATGGTTTGACCGTATTTCGGTAAAGCCAGAGATTGGCGCAACGCCTGAGACTGACTGCCTACGGGGGTCACAGTGATACCTTCGGAATACAGAGTCTGGTCGGGAGCAAGCTCATTGGCAGTGACTTTGACAATATACGACGAAAAAATGATTGCTACGGTTACAGAAAGAGTACCAATGAGAGTTTTCATAATGTTTGCGTCCTGCTTGACTCGAAAGGAAGGTTGAACCGTTAATTTGCCAGGCATCTATCCATCCTGATGCCGTTAATGATAAATCAGTATAAGCGATAACATACACATCAATACCCATTTACTGGACAACAGAAAACGTAATATGGATTTGAGATGAACTGCAAGATATAGTCGAAGCAAAAGAACAGAAACCAGATCCGCAATCTGATGCTCTAATCAGGAAATACACGGGACAACATGACTCTTCAGCATTTATGGATGAGTTTCTGCATAACACGGTAAACGGCAAAAGCACCCGGAGAATTGCTGATGCTTTTGGACTGGAAATTTATCAGCTGACCGTGTGCGAAGGTCACATAGATCGTATTGAATCCGAACGGCGGGACAATCCGGATCTGCCCAGGAAGCTATTTACCGTCATTGCTCATGTGAGACCGAAAAGCTAATATTTCCCGCGTCGTATAGGAGGCATGAAAAATAGTAGCAAAGTGCAGGAAAATCCGACGGGAATTGTTCTGCTTTATGGCATAATGCCAGCCTTGTACTTACTGACTCTTTTGAAATGAGTGGTAATACCAATTCCACCTTCTAAATATGAACTGCGCAGCCATTTTGAACCGTTGGATCTTCATTGGAATTCCTCGCAATAGCCCAGCTATTACTCGTCATTCCGCCTTGCCCAGCTGTCCAAAATGACTCGCTCGATATCATATTCAGAAGGCGGAATTGGTATAAATCCGCCCCTGACATGCCGATGGCACAAGGAATACTGGCAGAATAAATGTTTAGACCATTACCTTTTTTTATCGGTTTGCGCTATACCCGCGCAAAGCGAAGGAATCATTTTATATCCTTCATCTCCGGAACATCCATGGTGGGGCTGACACTGGGTGTTTCTGTCCTGATTATTGTGCTGTCAGTGATGAATGGTTTCGATCGGGAGCTCAAGCAGCGAGTGCTGGGTATGGTTCCCCATGCCACGATTACGGCTGCTGGTGGTGGTATTGAAGACTGGCAGGCGCTGGTCAATACCATCCCGGACAAAGAAGGCATCGAAGCGGCTGCGCCGTTTGTCGATGCCCAGGGTATGCTGACCAATGGTGATCTGGTGCGGGGAACACTGGTTTACGGTATTGATCCCGGGTATGAGCGTAAAGTCTCCATTATTGCCGATCATATGAAGCAGGGCGCATTGGAAGATCTCCAGCCCGGGGAGTTTGGCATTCTGCTGGGGGAGATTCTGGCGAGTTATCTGGGAGTGTCCGTTGGCGATAAAGTGACCATGATTCTGCCTGAAGCCAATGTCAACCTGGCGGGTGTTTTGCCTCGCCTTAAACGATTCACCGTCGTAGGTACTTTCTCGGTAGGTGCCGATGTGGATGGCAACCTGGCCTACGCCCATCGGGAAGATCTGGCCCGTTTTTTGCGTGTGCCTGAAGGGGTGACGGGTATACGCCTGAAAATGACTGATCTTTTTGCCGCACCGAAACTGGCATGGGATGTGGCGATTACCTTACCCGGGCGATACTACGTTCAGGACTGGACCCGTACCCATGGTCGTTTGTTTCAGGCGATTCAGATGGAAAAGACCATGGTCGGCCTGCTTCTCACCCTGATTGTTGCTGTTGCTGCCTTTAATATTGTCTCCACGCTGGTCATGGTGGTGACCGATAAGCAGGGTGATATTGCCATCCTCAGAACATTTGGTGCGACGCCTAAAATGATCATGGGGATTTTCATGGTTCAGGGGTCCCTGATTGGTGTTATCGGAACGCTTCTGGGGGTTGCCCTGGGGATTGCCGGTGCGCTCAATGTTTCCGAAATCGTGGGTGCCCTGGAAAAATTATTGGGCATTCACTTTCTGAGCCCGGATGTTTACTTTATCAGCTACCTGCCATCGGAGTTAGTGTGGCAGGATGTCGCGGTGATCAGTGTGTCCGGCTTGCTGATGAGTTTCCTGGCAACCCTGTATCCGGCATGGCGAGCCTCCAGAACCCAGCCCGCGGAGGCTCTTCGTTATGAGTAATCCTGAAAACCCCGTCGTTCTGGAGTGCCGCAGGTTAACCAAAGCGTTTGCTGAAGGGCCTGAAAAACTTGAGGTTCTCAGAGGTATAGACCTGCTGGTATCGCCTTCTGAAAGAATAGCGATTGTCGGTACTTCAGGTTCAGGAAAAACAACGCTGCTTCAGCTGTTAGCCGGGTTGGATCACCCTTCCAGCGGTGAGGTAATACTCTGTGGCCACCAGCTGATGAAGGTATCAGAACAACAACAGGGCGAATTACGTAACCGTCATCTGGGTTTTGTTTATCAGTTCCATCATCTGTTGCCAGAATTTACCGCCCTGGAAAATGTTGCCATGCCATTACTGCTGCGTAAGGAGGTATCCGTGGGGCAGGCAAGCATGAAAGCTGAAAAAATGCTGGGCATGGTGGGGCTGTCTAAACGAGCCAGACACAAGCCAGCAGAACTTTCCGGTGGTGAACGGCAGAGGGTGGCTATTGCCCGGGCATTGGTCGCCATGCCAGACCTAATTCTGATGGATGAGCCAACGGGGAACCTGGATCCTCATACTGCCAGCAAGATTCATGAACTGATGAAATCCCTCAGTGAAAAACTGACCACCAGTTTTATTGTCGTGACCCATGATATGTCCTTTGCCCGACAGATGGATCGGGCCTTGTGTCTGGAAGATGGGCACCTTGTCCCTGTACTCTAAAATAGCCCTCACCAGAGGGCTATTTTAGTAAAAGTCCCTAAAACTTCCGTATTTCTCAGATTCCAAACTTCGTTCGTCCTGAGCCTGTCGAAGGTCGTGAACTCCAGGCTCACGTAATGTGCCTGACATCAACTACTGGTTATCGCCGCCTTTTTTCTCTTCATGGATCACATAAACATTAAAAGCACTGCTTTCATCTTCCGGTCCGCCATAACCGTCACCGCCTTTGAACCTGTCAGGCATCAGGATTATCAGATTCTTTAAGACGTTCCTGCCGTTTCTGCTCTTCAGCCAGAACCGCTTTAATTTCTGCCAGCACTGAGTCCACGTCGGTAGCTTGCTCCACGTCGGTGAACAGGCCGGTAAGTTCGGTTTCCGGTGTCAGCTCGCCATCTTCATAGAGCGCCCACATCTCTTTGGCATACTGGCTGCTCAACAGGTCCGGCGCAAACTGGCCGTAGTATTCCGTGATGTTGTGGATGTCCCGGGCCAGCATCGAACGGGCATGGTTGTTGGCAGAAGCATCCACGGCCTGGGGCAGGTCGATAATCACCGGACCGTAGTCATTCACCAGAACATTGAATTCCGACAGGTCACCATGAACCAGGCCGACACAGAGCATCAGCATCACATAATGCATCATGGTGGCGTGGTCTTCACGAGCCTGTTCGGCGGACATGGTCACTTCACCAAGGCGTGGGGCAACCTGACCTTCATCGTCTGTCACCAGTTCCATCAACAGCACGCCATCAAGGCAGATATAAGGCTGTGGGACTCTTACGCCAGCTCTGGCCAAACGGAACAGGGCATCAACCTCGGCACTCTGCCAGGTCTCTTCCTGTTGTTTGCGGCCATATCTGGAGCCTTTCTCGATGGCTCGCTGCCGTCGACTATTGCGCTCTTTGCGACCTTCCTGATACTGGGCGGCCTTTTTAAAGCTGCGTTTGGCCGCTTCCTTATAAACCTTGGCGCAGCGGATATCATTGCCACAGCGCACCACGTAGACATCGGCTTCTTTACCACTCATTAGCTGGCGGAGGACTTCATCCACCAGTCCTTCATCAACCAGGGGTTGGATTCGTTTCGGGGTTCTCATAAGGAACTTTTACCTTATTTGAACCCCTGAGGGAATAGCGCTTTTGGTAATAAGCGTTGGGAATAGCGCATGACAGGCTGATGCTTTTGGGGATTTCAGAATCCCTGCCGGTGTTAGCTGCCTGGGTGATTTACACGATTGGCTGAATGGCTGTTTCCATCACTGGGCCACAGACCAAGTGTTATCGGGACACCGTTCAGGTGATATGGGGTACTCTCAACTGACAGCAACATAAGCATCATGTTGGCTGTCGGAGTCTTAGTATCCGTGAGCACTGTCAATCCCCGGAGCAGCGGTATTTTCCAGTTCAAACAGTAACTCATCCATGATATTGGCTTCGCAGCTGCCTTGCTCAAACCAGAAGCCTAAAGCATGCTGCAGCTTGCTTCCTTCAGGAAAACGCTGGAGACTCTGCATAACCTGATCCTTATGGATTTTTCGTCCATCAATAGACTGTCTCGTGATATAGCAGTGTGCCAGTAAAAAGAAATACAGACGTGAATTGTGAAATGAGCGCCTCAGTGTTTTGATGGATTGCAATACCTGAACTACTGATACTTTATAATGATCAATTGACAACTCATAATGCATAGCCATGAATTTCAATATACATTGCAGTCGATGTTGCTCATCGTCTTTGATCGACACACGGTTTAAGATTTGCCAGGCTTCTTGCAGTCTGTCCTGACCTTCGTTGATTTCATCGTACTGCTGAGATTGTTTCAGCCTTTGAATCAGATACCTGGTTTGCCTGGAAGAATGATCTCCGGGTAATTGATTGAACGCTGCTAATACGGTCTGGTTATCCAGATAGTTGCCATTCAATTCTCTTCCATGCAATGCCAGCAGAGCATAAAAAATGGCTCTTTCAAGTAACCAGCCACCCCGTTCATAATCCTTAACCACCGCATCCGGTGTGACCTGCTGGTCATTCAATGCCAGGCCCCTCAGGCAACATTCCGCTTTGAAGCGCGCTATCCCCAGCTTGCCTTCCGGACTGTCCGGGAAATCCTTAACCACCACTTCCGGTGTGACCAGCTGGCCATTTAGCGACAAGCCCCTCAGGCAACATTTCTCTTTGAAGCGCGCCAGATCCAGTATTGCTTTAGCGGCCTGAAAATCCTGAATCACCGAATCCGGTGTGACCTGCTGGCTATTCAAAGACAGGCCCCTCAGGCAACATTCCTCTTTGAAACGCGCCAGTTCCAGTGTTGCTTTGGTGGCCTGAAAATCCTTAACCACGTCCTCCGGTGTGACCTGCTTGCCATTCCACCTGAGGCCCCTCAGGCAACATTCCCCTTTGAAGCGTGCTACCCCCAGTTTGCCTTCCGGACTATCCGGGAAATCCTTGCCCACCGCACCCGGTGTCAACTGCAGGCCATTCCACAGCAGGCCCCTCAGGCAACATTCCGCTTTGAAGTGTGCTATCCCCAGTTCTCCTTGTGAACTATCCGGGAAATCCTTAACCACCGCTTCCGGTGTGACCCGATGGCCATTCAACGCCAGGCCCCTGAGGCAACATTGTTGCTTAAAGCGCGCTATCCCCAGTTTGCCTTCCGAACTATCCGGGAAACCCTTAACCACCGCATCCGGTGAGACCTGCTGGCCATTCAATAGCAGGCCCCTGAGGCAACATTCCTCTATGAAGCGTGCCAGCTCAAGTTTTGCATTGGCGGCCTGAAAATCCTTAACCACCTCATCCGGTGAGACCCGCTGGCCATTCAATGCCAGGCCCCTGAGGCAGCATTCCTCTTTGAAGCGCACTAACCCCAGTTTGCCTTCCGGACTGTCCGGGAAATCCTTGTACACTGCATCCGGTGTGACCTGCTGGCCATTCAATGTCAGGCTCCTCAGACAACATTCCGCTTTCAAGCGAGCCAGTTCCAGTGTTGCTTTGATGGCCTGATAATCCTTAACCACCTCATCCGGTGAGACCCGCTGGCCATTCAACGCCAAGCCCTTCAGGCAACATTGTTCCTTAACGCGCGCTACCCCCAGTTTGCCTTCCGGACTATCCGGGAAACCCTTAACTGCCTCATCTGGTGTGACCTGCTGGTCATTCAATAGCAGGCCCCTCAGGCAACATTCTGCAGTGAAGTGTGCTAGTTCCAGTGTTGCTTTGACGGCGTGATAGTCCTTAACCACTTCATCCGGTGAAACCCGCTGGCCATTCAATGCCAGGCCTCTCAGGCAACATTCTTCTTTGAAGCGCGCCAGCTCCAGTGTTGCCCCGGCTGTCTGAAAATCCTTAACCACTGCATCCGGTGTGACCTGCTGGCCATTCAACGTAAGGCCCTTCAGGCAACATTGTTCTTTAAAGCGCGCCAGTTCCAGTGTTGCCTTGGCGACCTGAAAATCCTTAACCACCGCATCCGGTGTGACCTGCTGGCCCTTCAACAGCCAGCTTCTCAGGCAGCACTCTGCTTTGAAGCGCGCCAGCTCCAGTGTTGCCCCGACTGCCTGAAAATCCTTAACCACTGCATCCGGTGTGACCTGCTGGCCATCCAACAGCCAGCTTCTCAGGCAGCAGTCTGCTTTGAAGCGCGCCAACTCCAGGGTTGCCCTGGCAACCTGATAATCCTTGACCACTGCATCCGGAGTGACCCGCTGGCCACTTAACAGCAGGCCCCTCAGGCAACATTGTTCCTTAAACCGTGCCAACTCCAGTGTTGCGTTGGCAGCCTGATAACCCTTAACCACTATATCCGGTGTGACTTGCTGGCCATTCAGCAGCAGGCCTCTCAGGCAACATTCCGCTTTAAAGCGCTCCAGCTCCAGTATTGCTTTGGCGGCCTGATAATGCCTAACCACCGCCTCCGGTGTAACCTGCTGGCCGTGCAATGTCCAGCCCCTGAGGCAACATTCCGCTTCGAAGCGGGCTATCGCTAATTTGTACTTATTATGCCAATCTGGCTCCCGGTTGAATTCTTGAATGACCTGATCCGGAGTCACTTTTTTATTGTCATGCAGGATGTTCTGCAAGCAAAGTTTTTGCAGGAAGAAGCCACTTCTCAGAGACGTTCTATCATTGCCAAAGGATCTAAGCACTTCAGTTGAGGTGATTTGACGTCCTGATAATGATTTTTTTTTCCAAAAGGCGTCTTCAAGATATTTGCCTTCATCCGGGGGAGGGGCTGTACCTCTATGAGACTGATGGTTTGAGACTCTTTTACCGTTAAATGTGCTTCTGCAGCGGTTAGGAACTCCTCTCGAGCCGACTTGTTGGCCAACCCGGTCTGTAGGCCTTCGATGAGAGTAGGTTGATGCTGTTGCTTTCAGAATAAAACCCTGCACACTTGGACTACAGATATCGCCGTTTGACCTCAAAATGATTATTAGGTTCCATTAACAGTTAATAGCTATTTTGTCAGGTGAAGGTAATGGATAATCAAGCTCTCATATCAAAACCGCTCTGACTGACAGATAGTTATGTGGATGCCAGAAATGGTTTAAAAGTTAATGTCCTGATAAACCACTGGACCGAATGAGGCACCAATGAAGAAACTGAAGAATGAAAAAGAGCTGGTAAAGAAGGCCATTGAATATGGCATGAAGTATGGTGAAAAGCGGGGGGTTGTTGAATTTGAGGCTACCGATTCTGCCAATGAGAAAATCGAATATATATACCGACTGCTGGTCCATGATAACCTCATTCAGCCTCTGCCGGAGGATCAGGTATCCCAGGTGACCATGAAGCACAAACTGGCAATCTGGGCATCTAAACAGAAGCTTGGCTGATCAGTGTTGAAGTGGTTGATATGGAGTCGGAGGTCTACGCCAAATCAATGATTGGCTGATGAGCCTGAGGAATAGGGTCCCCAGGCTCATTTTCATGATTTGGTTTGGTTTTCAGGATGGATCATCTCATCATAGGTTTCGGAATAAACCAGCTGCAAGTGAGGAGCAATGTGATCTCCAAGGATCTCTTTTGCCTCACTAATGCTATGGAAAATAGCGGGGGAAGCATCGTTATTTTTCAGCAGGTGCTTCCCGTCCACCCGGCATAAATAGATATCTCCTTCCTGACTCAGCAGCTGGACAGACAGATGGTTTTTTTTGAAGGTTTTTTTCAGTTCTTTAATAGTCATTGATCTTCTCCGTTCTATTGGATTGTTGATATCGACCATAACTACCTCGCCACCTTGCTGAATATGATCGTGACAGGGTTGCAGACGGCCATTATCCATTGAAGCACCGGAATGCGATAGTGATCAATACCTGAACTGTCCGGCTGTTCAGAAAGTTCCCTGGCCGTATTGAGGTCGGGTAGAAGAAAAAGGTGTTTTTTCATGGTTGCAATTCCTTTGCAGTGATTCGTTCAAGTGTACCCTCAGATATCAACTGCTTGTTATGGTGTTGCGGGTGGCGATTAACGGATGTTTGAGAGCAATTTTTAATATCAACATATACCGAATTATCGGTGCCACATGGACCATCAGACCATCGAGTGTTGCATTAAGTAGTTAACCAAATGAAATCATATTTTCTGACCAAGTGATCAGTCACTCTGCGGCGTTACAACTCCGGTCACATAGCTACGGCTATGC
>NZ_JAHHPM010000149.1 GCF_024606345.1 Endozoicomonas sp. YOMI1 | reverse complement strand
AAAAGCCTGCGAAGTCAGAAAGAAGCCTCGCCTGATAAGGCGGGGAGTGTCACATAGTTCAGGCGCTGTTTCTGTATCATTAATAGAAACATCGTCGTTTTGTTCTGCCGACTGAGTGTCTACAGCTACTTTTATTTTTTTGACCTGACGCTTTCTATAAGTGTCTTTTCCTGAGCTAATACTGAGGACAACGCCAATAGCAATATAGGCAAGGATGGCACGAGAGGTTGACGTGAAATAAGCAATACCTGCTGCACTCAGTCGAACCGCAAGAACATCCAGATGAAACCGGTTGGCAATATAGCTGCACACGCCCATGATAGCAGGAGAGGCTTCACCTTCCTTTTGCTGAGTCAATATTTTCTTGATCACTCTCATTGACGAGTTCTCCAACCCGGAACTTCATTGTCCAGAATACGCTCCAGAACATGAACCCGCTCTTCCATGATTTCTACCCGGTACACAGTGGCTGCAAAAAGCTCCTGAGAATTCGCCCCCTAAACCTGACTCTCTATATTTTTTATCTCATGTCGATAGGTTGCCCTATTAACGCAGCTAAACTGGATAGGCAATGAAACCACTCAACCCTTCTGCCTCAACTCCTGTCACTGGTAATTCAGAAAAGGAGGTAAATCAAGCCAGAATCATTATTGATCAGGCTGACTGGCAGCGCAAGAAGACAACCAAAACCTCATCTGCCTCAAAACACATATC
This sequence comes from Endozoicomonas sp. YOMI1, assembly GCF_024606345.1. Lineage (GTDB taxonomy): Bacteria > Pseudomonadota > Gammaproteobacteria > Pseudomonadales > Endozoicomonadaceae > Endozoicomonas. The sequence goes on along the minus strand of NZ_JAHHPM010000149.1, from coordinate 1,450 downwards.
AACCACCGGAAATGACTCTGGCTATGAAAGTCGCAGCACCTCCTTATCCAGTCGCTCCGGGTCATCTGATACCGGAATACTCCTGACCCCGTGCTCCGAGGGCTCGGAAGATTCAGTTTTCTGGGAAAACAGTGACCACTTGATACTGAGTGAAAAGGCTTCAATCACTAAAACACTTGGACACGGTGCCACTGCGATTGTCGACCTGGTCGAACAAACCGATGTTCATGGAAACTCTGAAAAGTTTGCCCTGAAAAGGCCATTAACAAATCCCCGTCAAGAAGCGGTTGTAGAGTCTCTAAACCGGGAAGCAGAGATAATGAAAAAAGTGGGCGACCATCCAAACATTGTAAATTGCTATGGTTTTGAGGAGGTCGGTAACCACTCAGGATTACTTTTTGAGTTCATAGATGGGCAAAATCTTCAAACTCTAACCATCACACTTGTACACCAACTGAAAACAGGAATCATCGCTCATGACGAGTTTTTTAACGCCTATGCTCATCTGCAAGAGCAGCAACTGTCTGCCTTGGCGCATCTAGAAAAACAAGGCATTGTTCACTCTGATGTTAAACCATTTAACTGTATGTTTGACAAGAATACCCAAAGCGTTAAACAGCTAGACTTCGGACAAGCTGCAGTAGCAGGAGAAAGTTTGCATTTTGGCAGTGAGGATTTCGCCGCACCAGATACTTTCAAATTACTGAAAGACCTGAACGCACATATCCCGGCAAAAACAGCAGACGATGCTTTTGCTTATGGTCAAAGCCTTTACAGAGTTCTGAAAGAGCTGGAAACCGGAACAGCAGCCAGTTTTTGTCACGATGCCGAACTATGCACCTTTTCTACCTCACTATGCAGTTTTTCTACCTCAGAGCGTCAAGTCAGAGCTCTGGCGCTTTCCCGGGCCATGCAGAGATACGAAACCGTAAAGCCCGATAACACTTACCACAAAGCCATACCCAATGATGAAAAAAGCCTGGAGCAACTGAGCTTGAGAGTAGCTTCTGTAATCCATCCAAATATCCAGGATTTCAATACACTAACCCAAACTGCTGAGGCTTTAAAAAGCTACCTTGAGCCGATGGTTTGCTTAATCAATGATCTTTTACACCCAAACCAGTCATTACGGGTCCTCCCTTCCAAGGCGTTGAATTATCAGTGGTTTGAAAAATGTATCTATAGTCCTGAGGAAGCCAAAAAGACCCAGGTTTTTGCTGTTAAAAACAGAGCCTGATACCTTAGCCCCCTTTCCCCCCCCATGAAAATACAGTTTATTTTTTACACTGCATTGCACTCTTGATTAAATGATTAAAACCTCAACGAGCTCAACATTCGTTGTTATGATCCAAGGCTCAAGCTGCCTTTATGCCAGTCCCAGTCCTAAATACAATAAACCACCCTGGAAACAGGGAAATGACTGTATTATTGCGACCAAAAGACCTGCACA
>NZ_JAHHPM010000148.1 GCF_024606345.1 Endozoicomonas sp. YOMI1 | reverse complement strand
GCACTCCGTTCGTCGTGAGTGCTGAGCTTGTCGAAGCATCGAAGGGCGCAAACTCCGGGCCATGATAGATCGTGCCAACACCCTTCGACTCCGCTCAGGATGAACGGAGTTGGTACACGTCAATCTCCTTGAAATGATGTAGTAGTGCATAACAGTACATTAGAAAGTGCACAAAAAATGTCGGCGCACTCCTTTGTTCGTTTATGCAGTGACGTAAAAGTTCCCGGGTTATGTTTTTTTTTAGTGGACGCGATGCCTACGTTAAAAGTGTCGTGTTATCTTTATACTTGAATGGTGGTAAAACTCAGGCTCTTCAGGGATAACTGTGGGTAGAAATCAACAAATTTGAAGAAAAAAGCACCAGCGGCTGATTTCAGGTATGTTTTTATTTGCAGACAAAAACAAGAAGAAACGCCGCTGATGCTGATAAAAACTATCCTCAATAAAGTTCATAAACTCAAGTCATTTGTTTATCAGGATGTAAAACTCGGTCTCTATCAAGGCTCTGAAGTATTCAATGTAATCGTGGTCCCACGCAAGAACGGCCATGCTATTTGCTCAGGATGTCAGCAACCAGCTCCGGGCTATGACCGTCTTGCTAAACGTCGTTTCGAGTTTGTCCCTCTCTGGGGAATCAGGGTTTTTCTGCTCTACAAAATGCGTAAGGTTGAATGCAAGACATGTGGCGTAAAGGTTGAACAGGTTCCATGGGCTGAAGGCAAGAAGGAACTCACCAAAGTTTACATGCAGTTTCTGGCAAACTGGGCTAGAAAGCTTTCCTGGAAGGAGGTGGCCCGTACTTTCAATACCTCGTGGGAGAAGGTCTTCCATGCTGTTGAGTATGTGGTTGAGTGGGGCAAGAAGCATCGTTCACTTGATAATATCAAGGCCATTGATGAAGTCAGGGCCACGGAACACAAACAGCTTCAGGCAGATGGTTATGAACCGGTGCTGAAAAAAACACGCTGGTGTCTGCTCAAGCGAAAAGAGAACCTGACCGAGAAAGAAGAGATCAAGCTGAACACAGTGCTTCAGTACAACCTGAAAAGTGTCAGAGCCTATCTTCTCAGAGAAGAGTTCCAAGTGTTCTGGGACTACATTTCACCACACTGGGCAGGAAAATACCTGGACCGGTGGTGTACAAGAGTGATTCGATCAAAGATAGAACCGATGAAGAAAGTTGCTAAGACTGTTCGACGACACAAGCCACTTATCCTGAACTGGTTCAAGGCGAAAAAGGCGTATTCCAGCGGTATCGTTGAGAGTCTGAGCACCAAGATAAAACTCACTACGAGAAAATCATACGGTTTCAGAACCTACAGATGTGCGGAAATCGCGTTATATCATGCGCTTGGCAAGTTACCGGAACCGGAAATGACCCACAGATTCGGCCTATATTCATGGTCAATGCTGGCGATGGCTAATTATATCCACCAAGGATAGTTCAGCAGTTCGGAATTCGAAAAGAGCCTTATTGGTTCACTAGCCGACGACCGTATGAATACCGATGATGGAATTTCGGCGGTGCCAGGGGGAAACGACCCATAAGCAGTTTGAATTTCTCCCATGTGATTCGGCTCTTCTGCGAACGCCGCCCCTGTTATTCCGAAGTATGCGTAGTGCCCCCGAAGCTTCCAGTTGAGCGCTATATATTGTTCACCCAATGACTTATGCCGGAATTTTCGACAATATTGGTTGAACGACTTCAGAGTTCTGGCAATTCGCCCTTTTGTTGTTTTCTGGTAGACAACAGTATCCCCTTTCCGTGAAGCTCCCCAGAAGTGGGTAAACCCAAGGAAATCAAAGCTAACCGGATTGCCAATGCGCATGTTTTCTTTCCGGCAATGAGGCCGAAAGTCAACACATCGTTTTTCTCCGGGTGCAATGCAAGCCCGAAACTCACCCAGCGTCATCAGCTCTTCCTCCCCTTCAGCCTTTTCTTTTTTTCCCAGTACGAGTTCGCTGTATATTTCACGGGCTCTTCTTTGAGCTTGCTCGGGGTGAATGTGCATGATGCCATCTCGATCGACAAAGTAGCCGATGGTGATGGTCCTCACGCGACCATTAGCACGTTTTTGCACTTGGAAAGACTTTGCACCGGAAGGAAGCACTTTCAACCGCAAACCAGCGCCAAGCTCACCCCTGACATAATAAGGTCTACTGGAAGGCTTTAGTCCCAACAACTTGCTTTTGCTAAAACGCATAATCAGCTTAGCCATGACAAGATCCTCCTTGATCGGTTGTTATGACAGGGCGATTTTGGGGATTTTTCGGGGAGAGGCAATGAACGAGACTCGATATCCAGAAAGAACGATAATGATCAAGCTTCATCAATCTTTTAGGGCTTGTTGCAGTTAACGAAAACCTATCTATAGTTACTC
>NZ_JAHHPM010000147.1 GCF_024606345.1 Endozoicomonas sp. YOMI1 | reverse complement strand
GCGCCACCCTCAGGGATGAAAAATCGTTAAGCAAAATATTTTTCACGGCAAAGGTGTGTTTTTCCCAGTCCCGGTGATCCGGTCAGGAAAAGTCCCATGGGCTTTTTATCCAGGGCTTTACCCTGATTATTAATCACAGCGTGAGTGAACCTCAGGGCCGTCTCTTTCATCCGTTCCTGCTGTGGTGAGGCGGGTTTGAACTGATCCAGATCAGCAACAAAATTTTCAGTGGGGAACGGTGAGCCGTGATGCACCGGTTTTGGTTCCATAGCCGGTGAAACAGGCAACGGCGGTTGCTTATGCCAGACTTGATCGGACTGCGACAAGAAATATTCCCAGTACACAGTACTGAAGCGAAACGCTAAAGTGATACCAATAATAGGGTGATCATAGGGCAGGTTATGGCCGGACAGCTGTGCATAACCCGTTTCCCCCTCTTCAATAGCACAGATTGTCTCAGGTCTTTGTGGGCTGTTATAACCATCAATCAATAATTTTTTGACCTGGTCATAGGTTTTCGGTTCAACAAAATGATCCGGACCAAACCCCAGATAGAGATTGTGTCCGCTGCTGTTTTGCCCGGTGCATATCAGATTAAAACCGATTGCAGCACCGGTTTTGTGCTTCTCGCAGTAGCTGTCAACGCCCTGAATATAGAGAATATCACCCTTTTTGATATCCAGTTCTGAAATTTTTTCAGTATTTGAAACAGAGGAAGTCAGATTTATGAACTTGAGATTTTCAAACAGATCATAGATAGGGTTTCCGGCATTGATCGGTTTTATATTGCCAACTGTATTGGCGAAGCGTTCAGGCGATGTGAAAAGCGTATAGGAAATTCTGAATTTTGAGGCCGGGGCATCAAAGATGCGGTTGAATTCGTCGGTGCCAATGATGGATTCAATGGCTCGATACTGACAGGCCAGCAGGGTCGTGGCACAGTCGGCAACAGTAGGGCCATGAAAAAAAGCATTCAGACACTCACTTGGGGTATGCCCGTTATCCATTGCTATAAAGCCGGAACGGTGTTTTTGGTCAAAATATTCCGGTAGAGAGTGCAGCCCGAGGATTCAGAATCTGCTTTTCCGGATTTGAGACATAGGGCGGGTTGATAGCTGGCAGGTACAATATTCATATTAATTATCCTTACAGTAATTTATCCCTGTTATGAATACCGCTCTTGTCATCAGCTTATGTAACCAGGAACCTGACTGATTGGCAGTGCTTCAGGTAATCCCGGGAGAATGTCCGAATAATATTCTTCTGATACAGTTATCTGATTATTAGGACAAAAAGAAAATGAATTAGTTCACCGTCAAAGGGGGTGGGATTAGTGGGGATTTTGCATTGACGGCGAGTTTAGGGTAAGCATTCCCACGGGGGGGGGGCGTGGGAGGTGCCTGTGTATATATATCAGAGCTTAGCTGCACTGGCCCTGTCGGCGTCTTTGTCCAAGGAAAATCAACAACAGCAGAATAAAGGCGGGTATCCATGTCAGTTGTTTTGGCAGTCGCTCTGCCGGAACTTCCAGACGATGAATCTGCCAGTCAAAATCAATACCGACCTGCTGAGCCTCGCTGTTGAAGTCAACCATATCGATGGTCAGGTCATCCCCATCAACCAGAACCTCAAGCCCCATATGGCGGAACCGGTCATCAGCAGTGGCCTGATCACCAGCGGGCAGAATAACCATCTGATTAACCGATTTACCTTCCAGCGTTTCTCCAGCTACCCACAGGCGCGCACCAGCCTGGTCAGGCAGTGCTTCAACCTGGGTAACAATGTTACGGCCTGCATAGGTTTCATAGGGAGGGTAAACCTTATCCCACCAGAAGTCTGGCCTGAACAGCGTGAAGGCGATCAGGAGCATACCCAGAGTTTCGTACCAGCGGTTTTTTACTAACCAGTGACCCTGGGTTGCGGTGGCAAACACCAGCATGGCCGCAATAGCACCAAAGACGACAATCGCCAGTTGTGCAATGCTGTCAACGCCGATCAGCAGCAACTCCGTATTAAAGATAAACATAAACGGCAGAACGGCGGTACGGATATCGTAGGTGAAGCCCTGGATACCGGTCTTGATAGGGTCAGACTGTGCGATGGCCGAAGCGGCAAAAGCAGCCAGACCCACAGGCGGGGTATCATCCGCCAGAATACCGAAGTAGAACACAAACAGATGGACAGCAATAAGAGGAACGATCAGCCCATGTTGTGCGCCCAGGGTTACGATAACCGGAGCCATCAGGGTGGACACCACAATGTAGTTTGCTGTGGTTGGCAGACCCATGCCCAGCACCAGGCAGATAATGGCAGTGAACAGCAGCATAAGCATGATACTGCCGGCAGAAATCCATTCCACGAACTCGGTCATTACCAGACCAATACCGGTCAGAGTGACCGCCCCCACAACGATACCGGCGGTTGCGGTGGCAACACCGATGCCGATCATATTCCTGGCCCCGGTGGTCATCCCGTCAAGCAGATCCAGAAAGCCTTCTTGCAGATGCGTGGTTGTTTGCTCCTTCCGGAACATATCAATCAGGGTTTTATGGGTCAGCGTGATGACAACCATGATCAGGGTTGCCCAGAAGGCAGAGAGGCCGGGAGAGTAGCGTTCAACGGTCAGGCACCACAGTAAAACCACCAGAGGCAGCAGATAATAGAGACCGCGCTTGATGGTTGGTCCGGGTATCGGAGTGCTGCGTATCTCATCTTCAATATTGTTGATGAGATCAGGCTGTTTAGCGGCCACTTTCACAAGCATCAGATAACTGGCCAGTAATGCCAGTGTGATAATCCAGAGGGCATACTCTCCCATGTACTGTCTGGTCCAGCCAACACCATAATAGACACCGGCGCCCAGCAGACAGAGCCCGGCAAACGAGCCCGTGAATGACATCAGTGCCTGAGTCCTGGTGCGGGTGGCACTTCTTGGCAGTCCCTGCATGCCCGCTTTCAGGGCTTCAAGATGGACAATGTAAAACAGGGCTATATAGGAAATCGCTGCGGGTAACAGGGCGTGGCGAATAACATCAATGTATGAGATGCCGACATATTCCACCATCAGGAAAGCAGCAGCGCCCATAATAGGCGGCGTCAGTTGTCCATTGGTGGAGGCGGCAACCTCAATGGCACCTGCCTTGTGAGCGGGAAAGCCGACACGTTTCATCAGGGGGATGGTGAAGGTTCCGGTGGTGACCACGTTGGCGATGGACGAGCCGGAAACAACACCGCTCAGGCCGGATGACACGACGGCTGCCTTGGCCGGTCCGCCTTTGAGATGCCCCAGTAGAGAGAATGCCACCTGAATGAAGTAATTGCCGGCACCAGCCTTTTCCAGCAGTGAACCAAACAGAACAAACAGGAAAACAAAGCTGGTGGAGACACCCAGGGCAACACCAAAGACACCTTCAGTGGTAATCCAGAAGTGTGACAGCGCCTTGTTGAGACTGGCGCCTTTGTGGGCAATCACATCCGGCATGTAAGGACCAGCAAGGGCATAGGTGATAAAAACCGCTGCAACCACCATCAGTGGCGGCCCCAGTGCCCGGCGGGTTGCTTCCAGCAGAAGCAGCATGCCGACACCTGCCGTAACCAGGTCCAGGGTAACGGGAGCACCGGCACGGGTGGCCAGCGCCTGATGGAAAATATAAAGATAGGCGGCGCAGAAGCTGCCAGTCAGTGCACATAGCCAGTCAGTAACGGAGACCTGGTTGGCAAACGATTTTTTTCTGGCAGGGAAGGCAATAAATGCCAGAAATATGGCAAAGGCGAGATGGATTGCCCGAGCCTGGCCATCGTTAAATATGGCAACATTGAAAATATACGGCAGAGGTGATGCATTCCACAGCTGAAACAGTGACCAGCTCAGGGCTGTACCCAGCAAAACCAGCCTGGATATGCCTACAGGCTGTCGGCCACCTTGTTCGGACTGATTAACCATTTGTTCAGCAGAGCTGGTGGAGCCTGCTGTTGAATTATTCAGCTTGTCGCTGTTGACTACTTCCATAATGTACCTGTTGTTATTGAAGTTATGCGCTATTCCTTTGGAAAGGATGCATTCTTCATCCAATGGCTCATGGCCTTATAAAAATGGGGGAGACGGAATATCAAGCCTATGAGGTGACAAAAGATGACAGTGTTTCCCCATGCAGCCCTTTGGCCCGTGTTGGGCGAGGGCTGTATATGTGATCATGCAGAATTCAGGCAGCACTCTGAATGATGACAACATGCATTTGGAAAGGTGTTTCTACACCTTCCCGGGTAGGAGGAAACGTTTAGAGAAGACCTGCTTCCTGATAGTAACGCCTGGCGCCTTCATGAAGCGGGATGCTGAGGCCATCAGACACCATCTCTTCTTTTTTCAGGGTGCCAAAGGCCTGGTGCAGTTTTTTGAAAGTGGACAGATCTTCAAATACGGCCTTGGTAACCCGGTAAACCGCTTCTTCACTGGCAGCGGTGGAGGATACGAAGGTTGCTGCAACACCGAAGGTCTGAACGTCCTGATCGTTGCCTTTGTACATGCCACCGGGGATGGTCGCGGTGCGGTAGTATGGGTTGTCTTCGATCAGCTTATTCACTTTGTCACCGGCAATGGTCACCAGGACGGTATCACAGGAAGTGGTTGCTTCTTTGAAAGATCCGGATGGGTGGCCAACGGTATAGACAAAGGCGTCAATCTTGTTGTCACAGAGTGCTTTGGCGTGTTCGGCTGCTTTCAGCTCAGAAACCAGGGAGAAGCTGTCATGTGTCCAGCCATACACTTTCATCAGCTGTTCCATGGTGCCACGCTGACCGGAGCCCGGGTTGCCAATGTTAACGCGCTTCCCTTTCAGGTCTTCAAACTTGCTGATGCCAGCATCTTTTCTGGCCAGAATGGTAAAGGCTTCCGGGTGTACCGAGAAAATCGCCCGCAGGTCTTTGTTGGCGCCTTGCTGTTCAAAGGCGCTGGTTCCCCGGTAGGCGTGGAACTGCCAGTCCGACTGGACGATACCCATATCGAGTTCACCGGCACGGATGGTGTTCAGGTTGTAAATAGAGCCGCCAGTACTTTCTACAGAACAGCGGATGCCGTGATCCTTGCGTTCCTTATTCACCAGACGGCAGATAGCACCACCGGTTGGGTAGTACACGCCGGTTACACCACCGGTACCGATGGTGACAAACTGCTGGCTGGATGTGGTTGCACTGGCGGCGGAGGAGATAGCAGCAAAACCTGCCCCCAAAATGGCAAGTCCCAGTTTCTTGAAAATGGTCATTGTCAGTCCTCTTGATTTGAGCTTTTATTACCAGGGAATAAGCAGGTGGTGGACACCAGAATTGGTGTGCCCCGGGCATCAGAGCTTGGGAAAGTTCTGATGACCTCGGAACCATACTGCTCGTTCATGGCTATTATGTTCAGCACGGGCAGCATTTCCATGTTGCCCCCCCTGACTGGTTTGATTTGCTTAACCATCAATGGCAAGCGCAGGAATTTGCCTGTCAGGCTGCTGGTTTTGTACTTGGCAATCCTTTGTATGATGAGCAATGGTACCCCATTTGAGAGTTGATTTCTTTGATTTTTGTCTATTGATTCTCGGTAACTACCTATGATAATGCGGAAAGCTTGTCAGTTTAATCGTGCGCAACACTTTTTATACTTTTTGCCACTGCCGCAAGGGCAGGGAACATTTCTGCCAACGTTTTCTGTTTTGACCAGTGCCATTTTCGGGTAGACAAAATACCAGTGCCCTTCTTTTTTGACGAAAGAAGAACGTTCATGGTGGACTTTTTCAGGACTTGAGAGTGACTCTTTGAACCACGCCTTGAATTCAACCATGCCGGATTGATCCGCTGCTTTTCCTGCCTCTGTATCTACAATCTCTAGCCTTTGCCATAGCGTACCGGTTGATTGCTGGTAGAGTTTCTGCTGTTTGATGTATTCCTGTTGTCCGGGATGGGTTGTTGCAACCAGGTATGGAATATTGCTCAGTGTGTAAGCCGTATAACGAGAGCGCATTAATGTTTCTGCAGTTGGGGCTGGCTTCCCTTGAATATAAGGCTTACAGCATTCAGTAAATGTTCTTCCGGAGCCACAGGGGCAATTTGAGGTGTAAATGGACATGGTAATTACCCGAAAACGGCATATGCAAAGCGCGTGAAAAAATTCTAAGTGGAGACATCAATGCCAGGGGTTGTTGACGTTTCGTTGCTGAGCTTACGACGAAACGTTAACAGGCCCTGACCTATTGCCGCAAGGGCTGCAAAAATAAAGGCTGTTAAGCACTTAATTGTTTGCTTTTCTGTCAGTATTTCTAACCCTGCTGTTATGGGAACAGCGGATAAACCTGCTGTAGTATTTAATGCACTGAAACAAAGTCAGTAATTATTTCTGATAAATCTTAAATCTTATGGAAATCCATGGAGGGATCTTATGCAACCTACAGGCACAATAATTACCGGGCAGTTTGATTCAACGGTCACAGGACCCACCCCCAAGCGTCCTGACGGTCAATTTGATGGCAGGACGACCACTGAATCCTATGCCACAAGAGAGACTGAAAGTAACAGATCATTCGATGAATCGCCCACCCTCAAAGATCGTTTAATCTATCCATTTTATGCCGCCAAAAATCGAATACTGAGAATGGCAGGTATAGGTGCAAAAGCTGGAATTTATACGCCGATAATCGCTGCAAGTGCTATTTGTGCTTTTGCCGGTGACGTTATTGGCAGTACCGTTGGTAGATTAATTAAAACTTTATTCTTTCCGAACTCTGAAGTATCTCCAAGTAATCTCGGTGTTTTTGTCGGAATATGTACGGGTGCCTTGCTAGCCATTCCTGCCGCCGTCGCTCTTGGTGCGGTTGCTGCGACTGCTTTTGCTGTTATTGGTCTGGCTGGCAGCGTGCCCGCTTCACTTGTTGATATCTATCATGCCATAACACTGGATAATAATGCAGACCTGCACCCCGAGCCAGTGCTGGTAAAGGATATATGGAGTGACATCAAAAAGCCTGATATCAGCCAATATTTGCCTGACCGGGAATAGTGGGTGTCCTTTTTTATCTGTTTTATCTGGGAAAACGTTTTGATCCTGTCTGTCGTATCGTTTATTGAACAGAGTTTGTGGTATTCACCGCTGTGCAGTGTGATGAAACAGGATACAATCAGAGTATTTAAATCTGAGTTGAACTCAGCTACTCCACCAGAGCGATTGGCATTGTGCTTGACGAACCCCAGAAGAGAGCCATCCAGAAAGCGTACAGCGCTTTTCTGGAGAGTAAAAAGCTAAAGGCCCGACCGGGGCAGAAGCAGATGATTGCCGAGATTGCCCGTGCGCTTGGCGCTATTGAAACCGACAGTGACGGTCGCAGAATCTCCGATCCCTCGGTTACGGTGATTGAAGCGGGTACGGGTACCGGAAAAACGGTGGGTTATGTGTTGCCTGCGGTGGTGATGGCTCAGGCTGCGAACAAGCGTCTGGTCATTGCCACGGCAACCGTGACACTTCAGGAACAGGTCATTAATAAAGATCTGCCGGATATCATATTAAAAACCGGACTCAAGTTTTCCTATACCCTGGCCAAGGGACGTGGCCGTTATGCCTGCCTGAGTAAGCTGGACCGGTTGCTTCAGGAAGAGGAAGCGACCGCCTCGTTAATGGATATGTTCGCCTACGATGGTTCCACCCTGGAAAACGATCAGTCCTCCCTGGCGTTATACCAGAGCATGCTGGAGGCATTTGCCGCTACCAAATGGGAAGGCGACCGGGACAGCTGGCCTGATGCCCTGGAAGATCAGCAGTGGCGAACCATCACCACTGACCATGCGCAATGCAGTGGGCGTCGTTGTGGTTATTTTCGGCAGTGCCCGTTTTATAAAGCACGGGGTGATCTTGAGCATGCCGATGTTGTCGTTGCCAACCACGATCTGGTGCTGGCGGATCTGGCATTGGGAGGCGGTGCGATCCTTCCTGAGCCCAAGGATGCTATCTATGTGTTTGATGAAGGCCACCACCTGCCCGATAAAGCCATTGATCATTTTACCTGTCAGTCCAGAGTCAAGGGCACCGCCAGCTGGCTGGAGAAAGCCGGACGACATCTGCAGAAAATTCTGACCCATCAGACTTTGCCGGGAGAGCTGGGTGAATTGCTGGAGCGGATTCAGCCCGAGTTTGATGCCCTGGTCAATGCCCTGGGTCATACCCGGGAGATGCTGCACAGCATTGCCCGGTTTGAACCAAAGACACAATTTACCACGCAGGGGGAGAGTCAGGTCGCTTATTACCGCTTTCCCCAAGGCGTTGTGCCTGAACCATTACGACAACAGGCTGAACGGTTGAAAGCCGGTTTCAGCAAGTGCAGCGGTATGCTGGAAAAGATAGCCAAAGCCCTGGACGATGCGATGGACGGTGATGTTCCGGGTATTGACCGCTGGCAGGCGGAACAGCTCTACCCCGAAATCGGTGGTATGCAGTCACGTATGGAGAGCCATTTTCAACTCTGGCTGACCTACACCATAAAAGATCCTGAGGGTGAACCTCCCAGCGCACGCTGGTTGAAATGGACTGAAGGTGCTTTTGGCGAAGAACTGGAGGTATTCAGCAGCCCGATCATGTCTTCCATGACGTTATGGCAGACGCTGTGGAATCCCGCTCATGCGGCCATTGTCACCTCGGCAACCCTGGCCGCCCTGGGTAGCTTTGGCCGGTTCCGGATGCGCTCCGGAGTGCCTGCGGAGTCTCGCTGTGTGGTAGTGCCCAGTCCATTTCTTCATGGTGAGGCAGCTTCTCTGGTGATACCGGCCATGGCCTCAGACCCACGGAATGCGGAAGATCATACCAGTGAGATTATCGATCTGCTGCCAGATTTACTGTCCGGTGATGATCGCCCAAAAGGGATGCTGGTCCTGTTTTCTTCCCGCCGACAGATGAAGGATGTGCATTTTGGTCTGGATGACCAGTGGCAGGAGAAGATCCTGCTGCAGGATGACTATTCACGACAAGAGTTGTTGAAGAAGCATCGCCAGCAGATTGATGATGGCAAGGTCAGCATCCTGTTTGGTCTTGCCAGCCTGGCAGAAGGGATAGATTTGCCCGGTCATTATTGCGAACACGTGATTATTGCCAAGATTCCTTTTGCGGTACCGGATGACCCTGTGGAGGCAGCACTTTCCGAGTGGCTGGAAGCCCAGGGGCGGAATCCGTTTATGGAAATTACCGTGCCGGATGCGGCGATTCGCCTGATACAGGCTTGTGGTCGTCTATTGCGGACGGAGCAGGATCTTGGTCGTATCACGATTATGGATCGGCGTCTGGTTACCGCCAGGTATGGCCATATGATCATGAACTCTCTGCCGCCGTTTAACCGGATTATCGAGCCGACTGCGGCAGTTATGAGATAAGGAATTGTCCCGGAATAAGTTCCTCTTTTTGCCACGGAGTCGCAGAGACACAGAGGAAAAGATTTTTTCTTTTCTCAGTGTTTCCGTGGTAAGTTTTTTCTTTACCTTATAGCATCGGAAATGTGGAAGTTCGCACACTGTTCCCACGGTCCTCCGTGGGAATGCATACCGAAACTCTCCGCAAATATAGAACCCATGATTCCGGGCAGAAACAGGTTGTTCCATATCCAGCAGGCTCCGGTATGAATTCCCAAGCACGCATGGTAGGGTCGGGCCTGCATGGATATTAGGAAAATGCTTAAGGGTTTCTGCAACGTTACGGGTCAGCCATCTGGACGTTGAAGTGGTATCCCAAGGTTGACTGTCAGGGACTGAGGTATCAGGTAGTCTGGGTGATTTTAATGGATCTGGTCCGCTGTTTATCATGGTAGTAACAACCCATGTTTATGCCTCGCAAATCAATGGAAGTAGGATGAAAGGAAGAAAAGCACTACATGTGTTATTCATGTAGATTTTCTGTCACTGTACTTTTCATCCAAGACCCTGTTTGGACAATAGGGACAGGATTTTGTTCCCGTTTTCTAACCGATCAGGTTTAATATTTACCGCTCATAATAAGCCACAACTCTATCAGCAAGTGTTGACCGTTCACAGCCAGTTCCATTTGACGCCTCCAGAACAAAATTGTAAGTCTTTGCTACCATATAGGGGGCAAAGTAAGCTGACACGCAGAATCCTGTGAAAGTCCCGACAGTGGTACCAACCGCTGCACCAATATACTGACCTTCTGTTATCCGACCTCCTGTTAACTGACCTTCTGGCCCTCCTATCATCCCCCCTATCAACGCACCTGCGGCGCCCAGAGTGAAACACCCGATGTGAGCAGCAGCTTGAATGATAATCGCTGATGCACTGCCCATTGCGATCGCTGACAATGTGGCCAGGACTCGCTCGGTTTTTCGGGTTTTCAGTGTCTGCCCCTCATATCCGTTGTTTTCTTCCGGTATTTGGGGCCTTTCATTTGAGTACATAGCAGTAGAAACTTTTTTGCCAGAAAGCCTGGCTTCAGTTTCTTCAGAAATAGTGACTACAGTTGACGGATTGAATGGGCCGGTGAAATTAGACCCCGTGGTTTCGGTAGCAATCATATAACAGCTCAATTTACATGGATTGATGAATTAAGGATTTGTCACAGAATAACTTCAATATTTTAATCCGTCCGGGAAAAGATCGCCATCCGCTGCCTGCAAATGCACCAGCGGTTCCAGCTTTTCGGGTAGCGGAACTCGGGTAGCGGCTGAAGAAATGTGGACGTTAATTCAGGACAGCATAAAAAATCGCTGGGGTGGTTGCAGCGATTTTTTATTTACAACTTAGATTGCATTGGGTTTATGCCCTTGATGTTGAAACTGACCCCTCATAGTGAGCCACAACTCGATCAGCAAGATTTGACCGCTCAAAGCCATTGCCATTTGTCGCCTCCAGAACAAGATTGTAAACCTTTGCTATCAGATAGGGTGTAAAGTAGGCTGCCACGGTGAATCCTGCGAAAGACCCAATAGCGCCACCAACCACTGAACCAATAAACATACCATGTGGTCCTCCTATCGCTCCTAACAGTGTACAAATAGAACCCAGAGTGAAAGCCCCTAAGGAAACGGCAGCCGGAATGATAAATAATGCTGATGCAACGCCCATAGCGATTGCTGACAATGTGGCCAGAGTACGCTTGGTTTTTCGGCTATGCAGTGATCGCTCCTCATACCCCTTCTCTACTTCAGGTATTTGGCGGCGTTCATTGAAGTGCCCGGCGATAGTTACCCTATTGCCAGAGAAACTGCCTTCAGGTGTCCCAGAAGCAGGGAATTGAGATGATTGAGGTTGGCCCGTAGAATCAGTTGGATTGAAACCGTTATAAATCATATTACACCTCCATTTGTATAGATTCATTAGTGATGTTTCTTCAGATGTAAATTGTTATAAAATACATCATTAGCTGATGAGCTAATCTCCTTAAAGTATTTATATATACCAAGCTCTTCAATAACATGAATGTTAGAATTACCAACATTCAACGGATTCAACGGATTCAACGGATTCAACGAGGAATCAGGCTGAAAAAAACTGATCAAATTAATAAAACTGATCAAATAATAAAGAGCGCCAACCAAAAGAAAAATCAAAAAACCGGGCATAAACAAATGGCTGCAGTGATCGCAGCCATTTGTTTATTTACGAGGCTCTGGTTTACAGAGCCTTAATCGCCTCCAGCTGCTCTTCCAGTTTGGCCCTGGCGGCCTGAGCTTCAGCCAGCTTGGCTTGTTCCTTTTCAACCACGTCGGCAGGTGCCTTGCTGATGAATTTCTCGTTGTTTAACTTACCTTCAAAGCGGGCAATTTCTTTGGCAAACCGCTCTATTTCCTTATTGAGTCGTGCAGACTCTTTTTCCTTGTCAATCAGGCCGGCCATCGGTACCAGGACTTCCATGGCGCCTACCAGCTGAGTGGTTGCCATTGGCGCTTCTTCACCTGTGGCAAGAACCTTGATGTCTTCCAGTTTGGCCAGGGACTTCAGGAAAGTCTGGTTGTCATTCAGGCGGGCAACATCATCTGCTGAGGTGTTACGCAGCAGTACCTTCAGCGGCTTGCTTGGGCCAATATTCAGTTCGGCACGAATGTTACGGATACCGGTGATAAACGATTTGAGCCACTCAATGTCACGCTCAGCCGTTTCATCAATACGGGCCGGGTCAGACACCGGGTAGCTCTGCAGCATCAGGGTTTCACCTGCAACGCCAGCACTCTGTTTGATGTTCTGCCAGATCGCTTCAGTGATAAAAGGCATAAACGGGTGGGCCAGACGCATAATGGCCTCCAGAACCCGAACCAAGGTACGACGGGTGCCACGCTTGCGTCTTTCCAGCATCTCGGTCGTTCCCGACGTCCTGTCTCCCGCGACACTTGAACCTCCCTGTCCATCGTTCCAGAGAACCGGCTTGGAAAGTTCCAGATACCACGCACAGTACTCATTCCAGACAAAGTCGTAGAGGTTCTGGGAAGCGTGATCAAGACGGAACTCGGACAGGTTCTTTTCGATCTGGGCTTCTACGCGTTGCAGTCGGGAAACAATCCAGCGATCGGCCAAGGTAAGTTCAACAGGTTCATCACCATTACCAGAGGCCGCTGCCGCTTCCGACTCCCTGCCTTGCGCGGCATCTGGCCCTCCCTGGCCAGTGTCCTGATCATCAGTGTGCATTTTGACGTAGTTGGCAGCATTCCAGATCTTGTTGCAGAAGTTCCGGTAGCCTTCCAGACGGTTCATATCCCAGTTGATATCACGGCCGGTGGAGGCCAGTGAGTACAGGGTGAATCTCAGGGCATCGGTACCGTGGGCAGAAATACCGTCGGGGAAGGTGCTGCGGGTACGTTTCTCGATTTTCTCCGCCAGCTGAGGCTGCATCATATTGCCGCAGCGTTTCTCAATCAGAGCTTCCAAGTCGATACCGTCAATCATATCCAGAGGGTCAAGGACGTTCCCCTTGGACTTGGACATTTTGTCGCCATGCTCATCACGGATCAGGCCAGTCACGTAAACGTGTTTGAACGGCACTTGTCGTTTGCCGTCTTCATCTTTCATAAAGTGCATGGTCATCATGATCATTCTGGCGACCCAGAAGAAGATGATGTCAAAACCGGTGACCAGCACATCGGTGGGATGGAAGGTGTTCAGGCGATCGGTCTGCTCTGGCCAGCCCAGGGTACCAAAAGTCCAGAGTGCCGAAGAGAACCAGGTGTCCAGAACATCGTCATCCTGTTTCAGGACAACAGGGGGCGGGATGTTGTGTTTTGCCCGGACTTCGTCTTCATTGCGACCAACATAAACGTTGCCGGCATCGTCATACCAGGCAGGAATACGGTGCCCCCACCAGAGCTGACGGGAGATACACCAGTCCTGAATATCACGCATCCAGGAGAAGTACATGTTCTCGTACTGTTTGGGTACGAACTGGATACGGCCGTCTTCTACCGCTTCAATAGCCGGTTTGGCCAGCGGTGCAGCGCGGACAAACCACTGGTCAGTCAGCAACGGCTCAATAACCACACCGGAACGGTCACCGTAAGGCACCATCAGGGTATGGTCATCGATTTTTTCCAGCAGACCAAGGGCATCCAGGTCAGCAACAATCTGCTTACGGGCTGCAAAGCGCTCCATGCCCCGGTAGGCTTCCGGAATAGCAGTATCAATGGATTGATTAACTGTACCATCAATATTGTAGGCTTCACCCTGCTGGCAGATATCGCCGTTCAGGGTCATAACATTGATCATTGGCAGGTTGCAGCGCTTGCCAACTTCATGGTCATTAAAGTCGTGAGCCGGGGTGATTTTTACGCAGCCGGTACCTTTTTCCATATCGGCGTGTTCATCAGCGACAATCGGTACGCGACGGTTTACCAGGGGCAGAATAACCATTTTTCCGATCAGGGCCTGGTAACGCTTATCTTCCGGGTTAACCGCCACACCGGTATCACCCAGCATGGTTTCCGGACGGGTAGTGGCAACCACAATATAGTCTTTGCCCTCTGCGGTTTTCTCACCATCCGCCAGTGGATAGCGCAGGTGCCACATATTGCCTTTGACTTCTTTGTTTTCTACTTCCAGGTCAGAGATGGCGGTGTGCAGTTTTGGATCCCAGTTAACCAGACGCTTGCCCCGGTAGATCAGGTCATCTTCATAAAGGCGGACAAAGACCTCCTGGACAGCGGCATAGAAGCCCTTGTCCATGGTGAAGCGCTCGGTATCCCAATCAACGGATGCCCCCAGGCGACGAAGCTGACGGGTGATGGTGCCGCCGGACGCTTCTTTCCACTCCCGGATTTTATCGGTAAAGGCTTCACGTCCGTAGTCGTGACGGGTTTTGCCTTCTTCCGCCATGATCTTGCGTTCAACCACCATCTGGGTTGCGATACCCGCATGGTCAGTACCCACCTGCCAGAGTGTGTTGCAGCCTTTCATCCGGTGGTAGCGGATCAGGGCATCCATAATGGAGTCCTGAAAGGCATGGCCCATGTGCAGGCTGCCGGTGACATTGGGAGGGGGGATCATAATGGAGTAGGGCGTGCTGACACCCCGTTGGTCAGAAGCCGGCGCAAAATAGCCTTTCTCTTCCCAGTTTTGATACAGCGTGCGTTCGATGGCTTGCGGGTTGAACGTCTTTTCCATAACTGCTTTTCCAGTAGAGGTTCCAACTGTTCCCGGAACTCCTGAAGAGCAAGGAGTCTCCGGGTTTGGATAAACCGGTGATTATACACCGTGGGGCTGAATCAGGAAGCACCCTGCATTGCCGACAACCGGGTTTTGGCCATTATTGGCCCATGGAAAGTACCGAATCAGCTGTTATTTTAAGCATTCATAAATTGTTTGTTGGTAACCACAAATGTCCGTGGCGCGTGAAAATATTTTGCGCCACCCATCAGTGATGAAAATGGTTAAGCAAAATATTTTTCACGGCAAACCCGGAAAGGTGGGTTTGCAATATTCCAGAAAACCGCCAAAGGGCGAGTAGCCAAAGTGCTGAAGGCATTCAATGACTATTGTCGTAAACATAGACTTGACTCATTGAAGGAGCAGCACGACAAATTGAACCGGAAATTACCGGGTCACTTTGCGTACTTCGGCATAACGGGAAACTGCAAAGCCCTGAAAGCAGTACATTACCGAGTACAGAAAATCTGGCATAAATGGCTGGGTCGCCGATCACGGAAAAGCTATATTCCGTGGGAGCAATTCTCCCGGTTCCTGAAACGCTTCCCCCTGACACCGCCAAGAATCCAGCATCAGTACTACTATGGTCATCAGTTAGTGAACCAGTAACTGTAAGGAACCGGATGCCTTAATTGGGCTCATCCGGCTCTGCGAGGGTTGAGGGCGGTGACGTCCGTGCGACCAGAAAATCAAGCCAACAGCTTGATTTATAAGGGTAAGTTTGAGGGGTAGAAGTGTAAGGCGCAATGTGATGTAACGCCTTACATAACTGGTTCAGGCTTTGTGAAAAAATACAGATGGTGAAATTTTGAACCGCTCAGAGAGAGCCTGTATATGATCTCTTGTCAGGTTTCTTGTTCCGTTCAAAATCATGGATACGAGACTTTTGCTGCCTAGTTCAGTTTTAAGGTCATCTGCCTTTAAGTGGTACTGATCCATCAACGTCCGAAGAATAGCGACACCATCATCCAGTGCTTCGATTCGGCGGTTAAATTCTGAAAATTCTGCTGATTCGTCTTCCCACTTTTCAATAGCGACAGAAAGCACCTCGATCAGTGGCAGGTATCGGTCATAGTCTTCAATCAATTCATCCATTAATTCCAGAGCCTGCTCATACTCAGACTCATTGTGGATGCGACTGATGAAACGGGCCTCTGCAAAGAAGTCCACTGCCTTTTCTTTTAAATTGGCATATCTCATGATCCAGCCTCCTTTGCGTACTTTTTGCATAACTTGTCGTACTCTGAATGAGAGACAATATGCTTCACGTACATTCGGTTATCTCTGAATTCGATAAAGGCAATGAGTCGCAGGTTATTACCACCAATATCAATAACCCACCACTTGTCCTTGTATTTAAAATTATCCAGGCTTGGAAACAGGGCCTTCAATTCTTGCG
>NZ_JAHHPM010000146.1 GCF_024606345.1 Endozoicomonas sp. YOMI1 | reverse complement strand
CTTTATTCAGGGTATGGTGTTTACGCCCTTCGACTCCGCTCAGGACGAGCGGAGTTTGGAGGTCAATGAAGGAGCCCATCAATTGCATTGAAACCGTGTACTGGGTCGGTTCCCCCTTGTTCCCAGAGACCTCCGTGGGAATGCCTACCAATCCCCAACCGTCAATACAAAACTGCGTAGCTCCGCACTCCCCGCAACAGGGAAACCGGGCGGGTATCGATTCGCAACAACAAGGTCAACCATCATGAAAGCAGCCGTCGTTCATCATTTCAAAGATCACCTTACCATCGAAGATCTGCCGTTACCCAAACCAGGCCCTCGGGATGCACTGGTGAAAATCCATGCCTGTGGTGTCTGTCATACCGATCTTCATGCCTGCCATGGCGACTGGCCGGTTAAACCAAAACTACCACTGGTGCCCGGCCATGAAGGTGTGGGTACGGTCACCGAAGTTGGTGACCAGATCAGTCATATCAAACCGGGCGACCGGGTGGGTATTCCCTGGCTCTATTCCGCCTGTGGCTATTGCGATTACTGTCTGGAAGGCAAAGAAACGCTCTGCCTTTCACAGCACAATGCCGGTTATTCCATCGATGGCGGCTATGCCGAGTACTGCGTGGCGGCTGCCGACTATGTGGTTAAAGTTCCCGACAATATCAGTTTTGTCGATGCCGCCCCCCTGTTTTGTGCCGGAGTTACCACTTATAAGGCCCTGAAAGTCAGCCGCACCAAACCCGGTGACTGGGTGTCCATTGTCGGTGTGGGCGGGCTTGGTCACCTGGCCATTCAGTATGCCGTGGCCATGGGCCTTAATGTGATTGCCGTGGATACCGGGGCGGAAAAGAAAGCATTATCCCTGGATTTGGGAGCCACTCACTTTATCGACTTTATCAGGGAGCAGCCGGAAGAAAAAATTCGCTCTCTGCTGGGTAACGGTGTTCACGCTACTGTCTGCACAGCGGTATCCAAAGCGGGCTTTGAAAGTGCTTATCGCTCCGTGCGCAGGGGAGGAACCTGCGTACTGGTTGGACTCCCCCCGGAGGAAATGCCCATTCCTATTTTCGATACGGTACTCAACGGCGTTTCTGTTGTTGGTTCCATCGTAGGTACCCGCAAGGATTTACAGGAATGCCTGGAGTTTGCTGCCCGGGGTAAAGTAAAGGCGATTATCCAGAAACGAACCCTTGAAGAGATAAACGCGATTTTTGACGAAATGGAGAAAGGCGATATCGCCGGGCGTGTTGTTATGGAGCTGGTGCAGTAACACCCTCTTTTTGCCACGGAGACACAGAGGCACGGAGAAAAAGATTTTTTCCTTTCTCCGTGCCTCTGTGTCTCCGTGGCAAAGTTTTTCTTGGCTGGATAGTATCTGAAATGTGGATAAACGGAGCTTGGGTAAAATGGTCTACTGCTGTCGTTTTGCCTGCTCTACTTCAAACTTCTCCAGCCGTTTATCCCAGGTTTTGAACCGTGTTCGGCAATAGGCATCCAGTTCGTCGTATGTCTGAAAATACAGTTCGCAGCCATCATTAATGGGAGCATCCCTCTCACAGGCTTCGTTACTGTGTTCCCGGCAGATAACGGGGCGTCGTTCATAGATACCACAGCGATTATCCGGCAACAGAAATTCACACTGAGTCTGACAGAGCAGATACCAGCCATTGCCATCCTTGAAAATATGCACGCCCTTATGAGCCACCTGCCAGAGCAGCACATCAAACGCGTGCATACTGCGGGGAGTGTCCAGTTCCTGGGTAATGTAAGAGCAACAAAGGGCAGTACACTGATCGCACTTGTTGCTGGAAGTGATGTCTCTGGTTTCGATCCGGTTAACCATATCTGACACGACAAGTAATAAGTCCTGTTATTGTAATTGGCTACGAACTAAAAAGCCGGGCTACTGTTTTCATGGGCAGAAACATGCGAACTTTACCATTATGTTCACACAGAACTTCAAACCCATATTTTGCATAAAACTTCTCTGCGGCATCGGTTAAACAATCAACAATAATGGCGTATACACGCATATGAGCGTTTATTTCCCACAGGTATTTCAAGGCATTTACAAGGCAGATTTTTCCTAACCCCTCGCCCTGAAATTCTCGATGAACCGCAAGCTGTGCGATCAAAAATACAGGAATAGGATACCGTGGCAGCTTCTTTACCAACGCTTTAGGTAAAGTGTCTCGACAGATTGAGCCTGGCGCAATGCTGTAAAATGCACAAATTGGTATTTTTTGATTTGGCAAAGGGTTTGATGCAGGCAGAACCATTGTACGACTGATACCTGCCTGCATATGTTTTGAGGCTTGAGTCTGGATGAACAAATTAAGTTCCGTTTCACCACAATCAAATGACGCTCTATCGTGGATACCTTTATCGAGTTCCACAAACTCCCTTGACCAGCTCACTTGACACCTTTCTCTTCGGTAAATGCCAGGGCACCCCGCAAAGCCTTGTTTGGTGCCTTTGCCTTTTCGCAGGCTTCTGTAAAGCGATCAAAGACATCGTTTTCAACTGTCATCTTTTCATATTCAGAAATAACCTGTGTAGCGTCTTCATCCATAAGCCTGACAACGTATTCGGTCAAGCTCTTCAGTCCCAGTAGAGCTGAAGCCTTCTCTGCCTTAGCCTTGATTTCCTCATCAAGTCTCAGGTCCAGGCGTGCAGTAGCCATATTTCACCCTCCATTTGTACGGATATCTTCCGTATAGGCAGAGTTTAGACCTGAGTGTTCCTGTAAGCAAGTTGTACGGATAAATGACGGATTATTTAGTGAATGTAACTTGGCAACGCGCCAGAACTCAAGCCAAAATCTTAACCGGCACCCGACGGCTGCCCCAAATACCCGGCTGCTGTTCAAACACACCGGCAACCGGTGTCCCACACTGCTGGCAGACCCCCTTACCTTTAGACGCATCAACCCCCCATTCCCCAAGTACATACCAGTCACGTTCGATGAGCAAACTATTACACTGATGACAGCGGGTACTGCCACCGTCAGCATCATGGACATTGCCGGTGTAGGCGTAGCGAATACCATGATTCAGCGCTATTTGCCTGGCCATGGTCAGCGTAGCGGCAGGTGTATGGGGATGCTCCCGCATTTTCCAGTCGGGATGAAATGCCGTGAAGTGAATAGGAACGTCCACTCCCAGGTGCTCAACAATCCACTGACACATGTCGTTCAGTTCATGTTCAGAATCATTTTCACCGGGAATCAGCAATGTGGTGATCTCAAACCAGACAGAGGTTTCATGTTTCAGATATTCCAGTGTTTCAAGGACCGGTTGCAGAGCGCCACCACAGATCTTTCGATAAAAATCTTGACTAAACGCTTTCAAGTCAATATTAGCTGCGTCCATATAGCGGAAAAACTCAGCGCGGGGCTGATCACAGATATACCCTGCTGACACCGCCACCGACTGCAAATTTCTTTCATGAGCCGCTTGGGCAACATCAATGGCATATTCCAGGAAAATCACCGGGTCATTATAAGTAAACGCCAGTGACCGACAGCCCAGTTGTTCAGCCGTATCCGCCAGTTGTTCTGGCGATGCCTGGTCGGCCAGGGTATCCATCTCACGGGATTTGCTCATATCCCAGTTCTGACAGAATTTGCAGGCAAGGTTGCAACCCGCTGTACCGAATGACAGAACCGGGGTTCCCGGAAGAAAGTGGTTCAGCGGTTTTTTCTCAATAGGATCGATACAAAAACCGGAGGAGCGACCATAGCTGGTAAGAACAATCTGACCACTTTCACAGGCACGGACAAAACAGAGTCCCTGCTGCCCTTCCCGAAGTTTGCAGGCCCTCGGGCAAAGATCACATTGGATTCGCCCATCCTCAAGTACATGCCAGTAGTTTGTTAACACATTTCCGGAAGGTGTTTTTTCCCTAAGCATGATCCATCTCCAGACCAGGTTCACTGCCTGATTGTCATCCTGAGGTAATAACCAAGGCTATAATTATAGGCTCTGCCGACATTATTTGAGCGATGCAAATAAAGAGAGTGGTTTATTTCGCTTGAAATGTGCCGGTAGGCTCAGCCACTCCCGGGGGAGAACCCATAATGATTATTCGCCAACCCGCTGTAGCCGGAACCTTTTACCCAGACTCATCCAACGCCCTGGCCAGCATGGTCAAAGAGATGCTCAGCGATGCCCGCCCCAGGGATTTCTCACCAAAAGTGCTGGTCGTTCCCCATGCTGGCTTTATCTATTCCGGTCCTGTCGCTGCCAGCGCCTACCGCCTGCTGCACTCAATGCGCAAGAATATTCGCCGGGTTGCCCTGCTCGGCCCCAGCCATAGAATTCCGCTGCAGGGCATGGCCCTGCCGGACTGTGAAGCCTTTGCCACACCGCTTGGTAATATTCCACTGGATATTGAAGCCATGGTGGAACTGAAACAGTTCAGCCAAGTAGAGACCGTCGATGAAGCGCACGCCTGCGAGCACAGTCTTGAGGTCCAGTGCCCTTTTCTGCAGGAATGTCTGGATGATTTCAAACTGATTCCGATCGTTGTTGGCGACACCAGCCCGATAGCGGTAGCTGAGGTGATCGAGTACCTCTGGGGAGAAGAAGAAACCCTTATTATTATCAGCTCCGACCTCAGTCATTATCACACCTATGAAGAGGCCTGTTACCGGGATAACCAGACGGTTAAAGCCATTGAACAGCTCAGTTGTAATTTAACCGGTGGGCAGGCCTGTGGCTGCTATCCTCTTAATGGCATGTTGAAGGTTGCCCAGCACCGGGGAATGGATGTTATTACGCTTGATGTACGCAACTCCGGAGATACTGCAGGCGATAAAAGCAGGGTCGTGGGCTATGGTGCCTTTGTTATTCAATAGCGCGATTATCCAGCAGATCCAGGCTGCACACATCCACAAACAGGACGCTCAGCCGCTATCAGATGACATGGAGCCGTTATTCAGAGGTCCCGTTGGGTGGCGATAAAAACCAGAAGGAGGCTATCAATGCCTCTAACGAAAGAAAACGGGAATTTCTACTGTGCAAATTGACCCCACAGAAAGCCAGAAAAGAGAATTATTGCGCCTTGCCCGCAAGACCATCAGTGAAGGGTGTACCCGGAGTCTGCCACCGGAACCATTACAGGAAAAAGATCTGGCAGACTTCTTTCTGCAACAAGCCGCCAGCTTTGTAACACTGCAAAAGCGGGAGGAACTGCGGGGCTGTATTGGTTCAACCCAGGCTTACCGGACACTGTTGGATGATGTTATCCATAATGCCTTCGCCAGCGCATTCCGGGACCCACGGTTTCCCCCGGTGACTGAACATGAGCTGACCGACATCAAAATTGAAGTTTCCGTACTGACACCTCAGGAACGGATGGACGTTGCTGACGAGAAAGACCTTTTAAAGCAGCTGCATCCCGGCATCGACGGATTATTGATTCGCAACCCTCAATACAGCGCAACCTTCTTACCGCAGGTGTGGAAACAGCTGCCTAATCCACGGCAGTTTCTGGCCCATTTGAAAAGCAAAGCCGGTATGGCTCCGGGGTTGTGGCCTGACGATATGGAGTGCTTTCGTTATCGGTGTGTTAAGTTCGAAGAAAAGAGAAACTACAGCTGACTATTAACTCGAATGGCCAGCTTGATAAAACGGCCACCGGGACAAGACTGCCCGATGACCATGAGCTTTTAATAACACGTTTTTAATGAAACGCTCTTAATTAAAAGAGTACGATTCGATCAAACCACTTCAAACAGGAAGTGATTTTTCTTACCCAATTTCACCAGGAAGAACCGACCATACATGGCGTTCTGGGTTGCAAAGCATTCTGGCAGGTTCATATTATCTGCCGTGCCACGAGCGACACCATTAAAGAACACTGCGTTATTAGCCAGCGCATCTTTAACCTGCTTGCCGGACTTAACCATGCCGACTTCTGCAAACAGCTGCGTCATAGCCAGGCCTTCCAGCCCAGTCCGCTCGATGGTTGCACTTGGCAGGCCATCCTGCTTCAGCTGCTCCATATCGGTTTCTGAAAGCTGGGTAATGTCCCCCGAAAACAGTGCTTCAGTGATGCGCTCCGCCGCCTTAAGACCTTCCTCCCCATGCACCAGGCGGGTAGCTTCACGGGCAAGAATCCTTTGGGCTTCCGGCCTGCCCTGACGCTCAGCATCCGCTTGCTCAATGGCCTCAATTTCTTCCATGCTCAGGAAGGTGAAGAACTTCAGGAAACGATACACATCCGCATCAGCGGTGTTCATCCAGAACTGGTAAAAGGCATATTGGGATGTCTTTCTGGAGTCCAGCCAGACCGCACCGCCTTCTGTTTTACCAAACTTGGTGCCATCAGACTTGGTAATCAATGGTACCGTTAACCCGAAGGCACGGGCCTTATTCTGACGACGGGCAAGGTCAATACCGCCAACAATATTCCCCCACTGGTCACTGCCACCGATCTGCAGGGTACAGTCATAACGACGGTTCAGCTCGGCAAAGTCCATGCCCTGCAGCAGGGCATAGGAAAACTCGGTAAAGGAGATACCGGAGCCTTCCCGGTTCAGCCGTTGCTGTACCGACTCCTTGTTGATCATGGCATTCACCGCAAAGTGTTTGCCGATATCTCTCAGGAAGTCCAGAACATTCAGGTCGCCGGTCCAATCCAGATTATTGGCCACAACGGCGGAGTTTTCTCCACAGTCAAAGTCGATGAACTGACTCACCTGCCCCTTGATTTTCTCAACCCAGCCAGCCACAACCTCCGGGGTATTCAGTTGACGTTCAGCCGCCTTGAAGCTTGGGTCACCAATCAAACCGGTGGCCCCACCCACCAGGGCAATGGGTTTATGACCCGCTTGCTGGAAACGCTTGAGAACCAGCAATGGCACCAGATGGCCAAGATGGAGACTGTCAGCAGTAGGATCGAAACCACAATAGAGCACCCGGGGCTGTTCGCTCAGATGAGTGTCCAGTTCCTCAACCGCAGTGGTCTGCGCGATGAGCTGGCGGGCCTGAAGATCTTTAAGCAACGGGTTTTGACTATCGGACATTTGCCTTTTCCTGCGACGATTCGATGATTCAACCGGAATACCGCGGTGGATGCCAGAGGCCCTGACATCAAATCAAGAAAAAATCAAGCCGTTCAAAATACAACAAAATGCTGCCGGAACAAATGCCTGACCTCTACTAAATAAGGTAAATTTCAGTGTATTTACCTTACCAGGCCTTTACTTCATAGACTGGAACTAACGTTAAATCATAACTGTCGAACCTATCACGAATTTCTGGTACATCGGCTGACCAGTGCAGAAAAGGCTGACCAGTACAGAAAAGCGCTAATAACCATGCAGGGTATACCCTCCCATGGGTGCGTGGGAGTGCATACCGGAGCCTGCAGTATGTGGAACAATCTGTTTCAGCCCGGAATCATGAGAGTTTAATGGGGGTCTAATTTGCGGAGAGGTTTGGTATGCATTCCCACGGTGAACCGTGGGAACGAGTCCTTACATCGGCTGATTGATACCTCATGCCCAATCTGTCCAATCGGGCACTGTTTGACATTTCTGCTGAATCTTCACAATACCGGTTCCATCACATCGGAAGGAGAAGTCTTTGGATTATCCGCAACCACTGTCGGCACCAACAGCTTCAAACTACCCTGCAGCTCACCCGACAACACCCGCAGCCTGCCAAGAAAAAGAACCTTCATACCAATCTGAGCAGACGGGTTCAGGTTTTTCAGTGGGTGATGCTGCCTGGGTGGTCATGCGAACCCTTTCAACAGCCGCCGAGTGTCTGAATTTTGTCTGCAGAAAAGTGGTCGTCCTGTCCAGTGTTTGTGTTGGTGGTTTTACAGGTCTGCTTCAATATGCCCATGAGAACCTGGGGGATAGATCGGTTCAAAAGGTGCCAGCGGAAGAAAATAATAGAATTGACCAGCAGCCCACCTCCGGGCTCGTTAATAAAGAGCCTGGTGATAAAGAGCCCAGAGATAAAGAGCCCAGAGATAAAGAGCCCAGAGATAAAGAGCAACAAACGACTTATCTCCAAAACCCCACTGTTCTCCAAAATCCCCCGGTGGAAGAGTACGTCAGGCAAGGTGCCAATAGATGGAAGAACTTTGTAGAGTCCAGTACAACACCCGGTTCTGAATACAGCTGGATGTATCTTGCCAGCATGGTCATGTCCTTAACCCTTTCCGTCTGTGTGCTGGGTATAGTGGGTACAATTATTCTGCATACGCCACACTGGCTGTTTAAGGCAGAACCTTATATCAATCTCAATAACCCAGCATGCCCCTCCCCTCAATCACTGTTCCAGTCGGCTTCAACTCTGTCTTCTGGCTATCAGGATCGACAATCGCCAGCCCCCGATCCGGTAGCAGATACCCGACCTCTGGATAACCCGAGCAGCCAGTCCACACACCCACCTGTCGAACTACCGCCAGCCGCCGTGACCTCAACAGGCGAGCCAAGCCAGGAAACACTGAACCACCCATCAACGCCTGCAGTAGAAACAAGCAATAATAGCCAGGACTCCCGGCAGCAGCCTGAACCTACAAACCAACACCGCACAGCGTCACTTCATGGGTCACTAACTACCAGTGCTCAAACCACTCAGCAAACGCCCACCTGCCCCGCACCTTTCTCACAGACAAACCAACCGTCAGTGCAGACAAGGCTGCACTCACGTATTGCACCATCCACAAGCAATCACATTCCAACATCAGTTTCAGTACATAAACTCTGACGATGAACAACTCCCTTCTTTCAACCGATTAGAAAACAGAATAATTGACCTTGTATTGACGTACCTTTTCTGACGGATATGACTTACGGTATTTTTTATCGTTATAATTTACTGATCACCACATTCAAGACGGCGTTAAAATCTTAATGAATAAAGCCATCCCGATGGGCGCAACACGGATCAACCAGCGCCTGAAACATTTCCCCAGGCGACACTTGCTGCTGGCAAGTACCATCGCTGTCAGCATCATGGGGTTGATGGCTCTTCTACCCTCTGGTGACGTAGAAGCCAGGCGTAATGAAATCCCAATGTCCATTGATGCTTTCCAGCCTCAGGAAGCCACCTCTGAGCTGACCAGCACCGTCACAACTCCCGGGTCTTCCCCATTTGTCAGCAACCAGAACTCTAATCAATCAGAAACAGCAATCAAAAAAGAAGTGGAACAGGACGCAGAAGCCAAAGCACTGGCAAAAGCCGCATACGACCTGGAGCAAAAACTTGGAAAATGGCACAACGTCACCATTAAATCTGGCGATAATTTATCGGTGTTATTTAATAGTCAGGGGTTAAATGCCAGTGTTGTTTACCAGGTTGCCAACACGCCCAAGTATGGCGAAACACTGGCCAGTATACGTCCGGGAGAATCTCTTGAATTCCGGATTAATCAGGAAGGAACCCTGACCCAGCTGCGCTACGTCAAGTCCAGACTGGAAAGCATCTTCTTTAACAGGGAGGACGATGGCTACCAGGCAGAACTGGTTACCCTGTCACCGGAAATCCATCCCACCTATGCCAGTGGCACCATTGAAAGTTCTCTCTTCCTTGCCAGCCAGAAAGCAGGCCTATCCCAGAACCTGACCATGGAGCTGGCCGGTATTTTTGGCTGGGATATCGATTTTGTTCAGGATATCCGCAGTGGTGATAGCTTTAATCTGCTCTATGAAGAGAAGTACCTGGAAGGGGAAAAACTGGGCGATGGCGATATTCTGGTCGCCAGCTTCACCAACCATGGACAGACCTATACCGCCATCCGCTATACCGACAGTAACGGCGATACCGACTACTATACCCCTGACGGAAAAAGCATGAAGAAAGCCTTTCTCCGTACTCCAGTGGACTTTACCCGTATCAGCTCAAGATTTAACCCCAACCGTCTGCACCCGGTATTCAAGACCAAACGCCCTCACCGGGGGGTCGATTATGCTGCCCCGATGAATACCCCAATTAAAGCCGCTGGCGATGGCCGTGTGCAGTTTTCCGGCTGGCAGAATGGTTTCGGCAATGTGGTATTTATTCAGCACCCGAATAATGTTGTTACCGTCTATGCCCATGCCAATAAACTGGCCGGCCTGAAAAAAGGCCAGAAAGTCCGTCAGGGCCAGACCATAGCCTATGTTGGCAAAACGGGCTGGGCCACCGGGCCTCACCTGCATTATGAGTTTCGTGTCAATGGCGTTCACAGAAACCCGGTGACGGTTAAGCTCCCGGATGCAGCACCTATCGCCAAAAGTGAAATGGCTAACTTCAGGAAAAAATCCAAACTGATGATTGCCAGGCTTGAGAAGCACAGGGAAACACTGCTGGCTACGCAGTAACCCTGACAGTGATTGAAAAAACCGTCATTCAGGCACGTGAGGTGCAGAGAAATCTGATTTTTACTTTGTGTCTCAGTGCCTTTGCCGTGAAAAATATTTTGCTTAACGATTTTTC
>NZ_JAHHPM010000145.1 GCF_024606345.1 Endozoicomonas sp. YOMI1 | reverse complement strand
GGCGTGTAGATTTCCCGCACCGGGCTCTTCGATATTTGACTTACAGCACTGACATGGATTGCATTTTCCAGAAGGAGATGTTAATCCTTGGTCTCAGTAACGGCATGATCTGTTTGAGACGATTGAACATTTCCCAAGTCACCTTTCCCTTACGACTTCGACTACCAAGCATCTTGCGCCAATATCGCCCTACAAACCGGTACACTTTGCACAGGCTGTAGAAGTTCCCTCCCATTCCATAGTAGGCGTAGTGTCCCTGCAAACGACGATTGATCGCTGTTAACTGTTCATGCAGCGGATCGTGACGTATTCGCCTCAACAATGTCTTGAATTTATCAAAACTTCGCCACAGCCGCGTTTTCTCCGTTTTGCGACCAACCATGAAGTTTCCTTTCTGGTTACGTGTGCAGTAGTGAGTAAAACCCAGAAAATAGACTGTTTCCGGCCGCTTCTTCTGTCTGTGGGCAAACCGTCCAAACTGCACTAACCGTGTTTTGTCCAGTTCGAGACTCAGGCCAAACTTGTCCAGCCGTTTTGGCAGCACATTCAGGAAGCGTTCTGCATCACTTCGATGCTGAAAACACACCACAAAATCGTCAACGTATCTGATCAACCAGGCTTCCCCTTTTAAATGGGGTTTCACCTTGTACTCAAACCAGAGGTCAAGTACATAATGCAGATACAGATTACTCAAGAATACAGGGTACGCCCAGCGGACGTTTCTCCTTCTTCCCTGGTTTTGGTATCCATACCCTTTTGACCGGTGGTGCCTTGTAAGCCTGCCGATGAATAGACGTCAGCGTTTGCTCAAGCCATTCCCTGAAGCCTTTCTTCGTCTCTTCCATTGTCAGCCCATCTACGCCGGGCGACGTCCAATAGGGGATCTTATTCAGATTCCCACAAAGACTCTCCGGTGTGATGTGATGAGCCAAACTGGTGAAGCGAAGTTTCGGATTACTCCGGGCTTTTGCTGCTACCCTTTCCAGTTTCGTTGCCATGGCTGGTTTACCT
>NZ_JAHHPM010000144.1 GCF_024606345.1 Endozoicomonas sp. YOMI1 | reverse complement strand
CACAGGCCAAGCCTGGCAGGGCTTGTTGCGTTCGTTGCTTTTTATTTCAACTGTCAATGGTAATAACGGCCACCGAGCAAACGTAAACCCGATGCGCCGGTAACCGCAGGCAGGTTGCCGGGTAGCTTCAACATATTTTGTCTTGCTAACCAGGCAAAGGCGATAGCTTCTACCCACTGAGGATCAACACCAAGCCCCGAGGTTGATCCCAGCCTTGTGCCGGACATTTCTTCTTTCAGCATTGCCATCAGGGTGTTGTTATTGGCACCGCCTCCACAGGTAAACACTTCATCAGTATCGGGGGTATGCTGCTGCACGGCATCGGCAATGCAACGAGCCGTTAAGCGACAGAGTGTTGCCTGTATGGTGGACGGGGACAGCCCACGAAAGCCTTCAAGCATTGCGTTGAGCCAGGCAGGGTTGAACAGTTCCCGGCCAGTGCTCTTGGGAGCGGGTAACCGGAAAAAGGGTTCACTCAACATGGTCTCCAGCAGAATCGGGTCATGGGGCTCCTGAGCAGCATGAAAGCCATCCTGATCATAAGGTTGCCCCCACTGCTGTTGGCACCAATAGTCCATTAAAAGGTTCCCGGGACCGGTATCAAAGCCGGTTACGGCGTTTTGCTCACTGTTTTCAGCGGGCAAGATCGATATATTGCTGATACCGCCAATATTGACGATTACCCGGTGGCAAGTTTCGCTGGTAAAAACTGCACGGTGAAAGGCGGGTACCAGCGGGGCCCCCTGACCACCGGCGGCCATATCCCGGCGTCTGAAGTCGGCAATAACGGTAATACCGGTCTGCTCTGCCAGGATATTGGGGTCACCGACCTGCAGGGTATAGCCTGATTCGGGTAGGTGTCTGATGGTTTGACCATGACAGCCAATGGCCCTGATTTGATCAGCGGTCAGTCCTGCTTTGTCCAGCAGCCCATTGACCGTTTCTGCGGCTACATAAGCGATGGCCGGATCCACTTCAGCCAGCAAACGAATTTCATCATGACCTGGCTGACAGAGCTGCTGAATTTTTTGCTTCAGTCCGGCGGGCCATTCAGTACTGTGGCTGGCCAGGAGTGTTGGACTCTTTCCATCAAAGTGAACAGCGGCAGCATCCATGGCGTCCAGGCTGGTACCTGACATAAGCCCTATATAGATATCTGACATGGTTCGCCTCTGGAAGGAAGGTTTATTGAGCCATTATTGTTAACCACAAATGCCCATGGCGCGAGAAAATGTTTTGCGCCACCCT
>NZ_JAHHPM010000143.1 GCF_024606345.1 Endozoicomonas sp. YOMI1 | reverse complement strand
TCTGGTCATGGCCAGTCCCTTCAGCGATGAGGTCAAACAAAACCTGCTGATGGCGGCCTCCGGCGATGGTATTTCCGGACTCTACGTGGCACTGGAAAATGGCAAACGGGAATGCTTCAAGACGTATGTTACACAGGTTATAAAACAGCAGCTTAAGTAACGCTTCATAGCAATCAATGATATCTTCGACTCTGGCTAACTGAACGACCGCCTGTTGTAGAGTATGATGTATGCTTTGATGTAAAAATCTGTTCATGGCTAACGTATACTAACTCACATTCTAAGGCGACATCACTGAGTTTATGGAACACTTCAAAATTGTCGGAGTAACCGGCCGCCAGGGGCGTATTCAGGTGGAGGATACTCTAAGGCATCTGGCAGACTTTCTGCAGAAGCGGGGGGTGACCGTAGTTATGGACGAACAGCTGGACGGTCTGCTGCCAGATCACTCCTTTACCATGATCAGTCGTGAGCAAATGGGGCAGCAGTGTGACCTGGTGATCGTTGTGGGTGGGGATGGGAGCATGCTGGGCGCTGCCCGAACACTGGCGCTTTATGATATTCCAGTGATCGGTATTAACCGCGGGCGCCTGGGTTTTTTGACCGATATCTCCCCGGATGAGTTGGATGACCAGCTGGCGGAAGTGCTTGAGGGTCGTTACCTGGCCGAGAGTCGTTTTCTTCTCGAAGCCCGGGTTCGCCGCCAGGGTAAGATTATTGGTCAGGGGGATGCATTGAATGATGTGGTACTGCATCCCGGTAAGTCGACCCGGATTATTGAATTCGAACTTTATATCGATGGGCAGTTCGTCTATAAACAGCGGGCGGACGGATTGATTATTGCCACGCCAACCGGTTCAACCGCTTACGCGCTGTCCGGCGGTGGTCCCATTATGCACCCCAGGCTGGATGCCATTGTTCTGGTGCCCATGTACCCCCATATGTTAACCAACCGTCCCCTGGTGGTGGATGGGGATAGCGAGCTGAAACTGGTGATTCGACAGGAAAACACCATATCGCCGCAGATCA
This sequence comes from Endozoicomonas sp. YOMI1, assembly GCF_024606345.1. GTDB lineage: Bacteria > Pseudomonadota > Gammaproteobacteria > Pseudomonadales > Endozoicomonadaceae > Endozoicomonas. Next base: position 6,553 of record NZ_JAHHPM010000143.1, on the reverse strand, counting down.
GCTGTGATGGGCAGATTCATATCACCTCGGCACCGGGTGATGAAATCACGATTCATAAGAAGTCTCAGCGTTTAAAGCTGCTGCACCCTCTGAACCATAATTTTTATGAGTCCTGTCGTTCCAAGTTGCGTTGGAACTATCAGGAAGAGCGCTGTTAATTTAAGGACTTTTTTCACGTTATGCATAGGGCATTGGAACTCCCCGGAGACATCGACCTGAGCGACCTATCCCACTTTCTGTATGTCCGGGGTATTCCCCATAAGGTCACAGAAGAGTCAGGCAAACAGGTGGTCTGGACTGAGAATGAGGAAAAGTCACTTATTGTCGCCAGCCTTTACCAGCAGTGGCAGTCCGGTGATTTAAAAGTGCAGGCAGCGCCCCCCGGGCGAGGTATGAATGCGGGTGGTTTGCTGAAGAGCATTCCCTGGCAGAGAATACCGGTCACCTTGCTGTTTATGGTGGCCTGTATGGTGGTAGCGCTGATCACCCGTGCTGGTGCCAACTGGCAGGTAATAGCCTGGTTCTCCTTTATTCCTTTCGAGGTGGCCAATGGTTATCTCTACTTTGGCAGTTTCGCCATGGGGCTCGATCAGGGGCAATACTGGCGTCTGATCAGTCCGATCTTGCTTCACTTTGGCCTGACCCATCTGGCGTTTAATATGCTGGCTCTGTATATTTTTGGCAGTCGGCTGGAGACTGGTCAGGGGGCGATTCATCTACTGGCCATCATCGTATTTACTGCCGTGATTTCCAATGTTGCCCAGTATTTCTGGGCTGGGGATGATACTATTTTTGGTGGCTTTTCCGGTGTGGTGTACGGCCTGATGGGGTATTGCATGACGCGGGAAAAGGTGGACCGGAACTGGCAGTTTGGACTCCCGCCGGTTTACTACGGCTTTATGCTGACCTGGCTGGTGGTAGGCTATACCGGCATTCTGGGCAGTATTGGTTTTGGTAATATGGCCAATGCAGCTCATACCGGAGGCCTTGTGGCAGGTTGTCTGTTGGGTGCCATTGCTGGTTTGCTGTTTAAACAAAGACGCTTTCAAGAAAAGGATTGAAAAGGATTCGATACCATGCAGTTAGATGCTTTTCTGGAGAAGATGACGCCTGCTATCCATCAGGCATTGAAGTTGGCGCTTGAACTGGGTAAGTGGCCTGATGGACGGGCCATGACGGAAGAAGAGCGGGATGTCAGTCTGCAGGCGGTGATTGTTTATGAACACGAACACCTGCCAGAGTCAGAACGGGTTGGCTATATGCCCGCCAAATGTAAATCCAGTGGCACATCTTCAGAAGAAGATGGCTCTGCTGAGGATGCAACCATTCTTCGTTTCAGGAACTGAACATTCTCTATTCATAATGATGTTGCTCTGTTGGTTGATAACAGGGCAGTTCTTACCCTACACAAGAGTACAACTGTGTCCGAAAGTACCATCACCGGATCGCTCAGCAAAATGTATTCAGACCTGCTGACCGGGGCTGAAGACAGCAGCCAGAGCCAGGTTACCTACCAACTGCCCGTTGGCGATCAATTGCTGCCATTGAATGACCTGCTGGGACATAAGTTGTCCATGCAATACCAGGGGGAAATTCATTGCTGCCACTGTGGCCGGAAAACCAAAAAGAGTTTTAACCAGGGGTTCTGCTATCCCTGTTTTAAAAAGCTGCCCCAGTGTGACAGCTGCATCATGAGTCCGGAAAAATGCCATTATGATCAGGGTACCTGTCGTGATCCAGCCTGGGGAGAAACATTCTGTATGACAGATCATGTCGTCTATCTGGCCAACTCATCCGGCTTGAAAGTTGGCATTACCCGGGCAACCCAGATTCCAACCCGCTGGATTGACCAGGGTGCCACCCAGGCCATGCCATTTATCCGCGTGGCGACCCGTCAGCAATCGGGGCTGCTGGAAACGATTTTCAAGGAATTTATCAATGACCGGACCAACTGGCGAGCTATGCTGAAGGGACCCGCTGACCCTCTGGACCTGCAGGATACCGCCCGGGAACTGTTGGATATGAACGGTAGTCGGATTACTGCATTGCAGGAGCAATTTGGCATTCAGGCGATACAACCCCTGGCTGGTGTAAAGTCTGTCGATACAGATCCGTCTACCGTACTGAATATTGGTTATCCCGTTATTGAATACCCTGTCAAAGTGACGTCCCGATCCTTTGACAAGGAACCGTTGATTGAAGGCACGCTATTGGGTATTAAAGGACAGTACCTGATTTTTGATAATGGTGTGGTCAATATTCGTAAACATACCGCCTATCAGGTGAGCGTGGCTGTTAATTAATCAAAGAGCCAAACCCTCTTGTGGGACAGTTAGTAAAAACGCTTGTAAAAAACGCTTATGAAAAAGACAACAGGATGAACAATATGAAAGACTCGCAACCAAAAGCGATTTACCTGAAAGATTATCAGGCACCTGACTACTGGATTGATCAGACCAACCTGACCTTTGATCTATTTGAAGACCACACAATGGTTACCTCAGTGCTGAGTATTCGTCGTAACCTTGATAATCCGTCAGCCAGCGCTGCAAAAAACGCTTCAGAAAAACTCTTTCCTGAGCTGGTGCTGGTGGGGGATGACCTTGAACTGGTCTCTGTTGAGGTTGATGACCAGCCATTTTTGGACTTCAGGGAAGAGGGTGGCTTTCTCAGGATTGCCTCACCCACAGAAGATTTTACTTTAAAAACCGTCTGCCGGATCAAGCCTCAGGAAAACACCTCGCTGGAAGGGCTCTATAAATCCAATGGTATGTTCTGTACCCAGTGCGAGGCAGAAGGTTTTCGCAAGATTACCTACTACCTGGACCGTCCCGATGTGATGTCCCGGTTTATCACTCGAATTACCGCCGACAAGACGGCTTATCCGGTACTCCTCTCCAACGGTAATGACATTGAGCGCGGTGAGCTGGACGATGGCAGGCACTTTGTTACCTGGGAAGACCCCTTCAAAAAGCCGAGCTACCTCTTTGCCCTGGTCGCGGGCGATTTGCAGTATGTGGAAGATCACTTCACCACCATGAGCGGCCGTGAGGTGACGCTGAGGCTGTTTACGGAAGCGCACAATATTGACCAGTGCGATCATGCCATGACCTCTCTGAAGAAATCCATGAAGTGGGATGAAAAGGTCTATGGTCGCGAATACGATCTGGATATTTTCATGATCGTCGCCGTTGATCATTTCAATATGGGTGCCATGGAAAACAAGGGGCTGAATATCTTTAATTCAGCCTGTGTGCTGGCCAGTCCGGAAACGGCGACAGACGCACGCTTCCAGCGGGTTGAAGCGATTGTTGCCCACGAATATTTCCATAACTGGTCCGGTAATCGGGTTACCTGCCGGGATTGGTTTCAGCTCAGTCTGAAAGAAGGCTTTACCGTGTTCCGGGATTCGGAATTTTCCGCGGATATGAACTCCCGGGGAGTAAAAAGAATTGAGGATGTCAACATTCTCCGTACCGCCCAGTTTGCCGAAGATGCAGGGCCAATGGCGCATCCGGTAAGACCTGAGTCGTTTATTGAGATTTCTAATTTCTACACCGTCACTGTTTATGAAAAAGGAGCCGAAGTCGTACGGATGATCCATGGCATTCTCGGGCCGGAGAATTTCCGTAAAGGGTCGGATCTTTACTTTGAGCGTCATGATGGTCAGGCCGTGACCTGTGAGGATTTTGTCAAAGCCATGGAAGATGCTTCCGGTCGTGACCTTGGCCAGTTCCGCCGCTGGTACAGCCAGGCTGGTACACCGGTGCTGATGGTCAGCGATGAATACCATGAAGAGAAAAAGCAGTACCGGCTGATTATTGAGCAATCCTGTCCTGCAACACCGGGGCAGAAGGAAAAGCTGCCGTTCCATATTCCGGTGCGTATCGGCCTGCTGGACGGGGAAGGTGATGATCTGCCTCTCAATAAAGCCGACGACACCGATCAGGTATTGGATGTAAAACAGAAAAAAGAGGTATTCACCTTTGACAATATAGAAGAGCGTCCACTGCCTTCTATATTGAGAGGGTTCTCTGCGCCGGTGCGGGTCAAGTATGACTACTCCCGTGATGACCTGCTGTTCCTGATGGAAAATGACAGCGATCACTTTAACCGTTGGGATGCCAGTCAGCGCCTGGCCAGTGGTGTTATTGATGAAATGGTGGCTGCCCTGGAGCAGGGCAGGGAGAGCCGTCCTGATGAAAGCCTGATCAAGGCGTTTGGTACGATTATCAGTGATGAGTCGCTGGATCTGGCGGTGAAAGCGGAAATGCTGTCACTGCCATCGGAAGCGTCCATGGCTGAACAGGCTATTGAGGTTTACCCGCAGTTTATTCATCAGGCACGCTTGACCGTCAAGAATGCGATTGCGTCTGCTCACCGTGAATCACTTGAAACTCTGTGGCGCTCTTTAAGCATCAGTAAGCCTTACCGACCTGAAGCGAAAGATATTGCTGAGCGCACACTGAAAAATATCAGTCTGTCCTATCTGACCAGTCTGAATGATAAAGGCATGTTGGCGTTGGCGGAGCAGCAGTATCACGGTGCGTCCAATATGACGGATCGTTTTGCGGCACTGGCCAGTACCATCAATGCTGGCTGTCAGGATCGGGAGCTTATTGAGGAAGTGCTGGCTGATTTCCTGGAACGGTATCAGGATGATACCAATGTGATGGACCAGTGGCTGTCGGTACAGGCCTCCAGCCCATCACTGGGAACCCTGGAGCATATTCTCAAGCTGATGCAGCATGACATCTTTGATGCCACCAGTCCGAATAAACTGCGATCTGTGCTGGGTGGATTTGCCGGAAACATGAAGCAGTTTCACCGCGTGGATGGTCTGGGGTATGAGTTCCTGACGGATCAGTTACTGGATCTTGATAAGAAGAACCCGCAGATTGCCTCACGGCTGATGACTCCGTTAACCCGCTGGCGTAAATTTGAGCCTGGCTGCCGTGCTCGTATGCGTAAGGCATTGGAGAGAATTAAAGCAACACCGGGTCTGTCTTCTGATGTTTTTGAAGTAGTCACCAAAAGCCTCTGATCTTCTCTTTATAAGTCGGCTTCTTGAAAAAGGAGCCGGTGTATTACTTTTCAAATTGAAACAAATGTTTTAACATCCGCTGACGTTAATACACGCAGTTTTCACAAAACAATAAAAATGCACCTCCAGATGTGCCTGAAGGGAAGTACTAATGAAAAAAATCAATCAATCCCTCTTTGCCCTGTCGACTTTGACACTGGCCATGCAGGCTGGTGCTGCAGGCTTTGCCCTGAATGAATCTTCAGCGGCTGCTGCAGGTACTGCTTATGCGGGTCGGGGCTCCAATGCGGAAGATGCTTCTATCATGGCGGCTAACCCTGCGGGTATTGTGCTGCTGAAAGAGCGGCAGGTGACTTTGGGTGGCGGTGTGGTTGTGCCAAAAGGTGATTTTAAAGGAACAGGCTATGTTGGTGGAAACCCTTATAGCAGTAGTACTAATGATGAGTTCCTAAATACTTCTCTGATCCCATTTGGCTACTTTTCAATGCCCGTAGATGATCAACTTTCTTTTGGTTTCGGTGTATATGCGCCATTTGGTTCTTCTACAGACTATGATGATGACTGGGCTGGGCGATTTCTTGCCGATGAAACTCAAGTTACTATCGTTAATTTCCAGCCAACAGTCGCCTATAAGTTTTCTGATCAGCTTTCTTTGGGTTTAGGTGTTTTTGCTACCTATGGAGAAGGAGAGCTTAGCCGCTTTGTTAACCCTCAAGCACCGAATGATAATGTTGTGATCAAAGGTGATGATTGGGCTTACGGCTGGAATATTGGCGCAATTTGGCAGCCACAAGAGTCAACATCTCTCGGTATAAGCTATCGCTCCAGTATCAAACTGAAACTAAAAGGTGATGCTACTGGTACTGGTTCTATCTGGACATCGTTTGGAGGCAGTGCAACTGAGAAAGCCAAGCTGGACATAACCTTGCCTGAAACCCTGGATTTCAGCTTAACTCACCAGATTGATGATCGCTGGAAGGTAATGGCTGGAGCAACGTGGACTCGATGGAGTCAGTTTGACAAGCTTGTCGTTAGTTCTGATGAAGGATCTGGCCCGGTTTCCTACCCCCAAAGAGCTTCGCCTGTTCCAGGAGTTATCACTTATGTTCAGGAAAATTGGAAAGACTCCTGGGCGTTTGCGTTGGGTGGAAGTTACAAGTACAGCGATCAGCTGACTCTGAAAGCAGGCTATGCCCTTGACCAGACTCCGGTTCAGGATGCCTATCGAACAGCCCGTATTCCTGATGGTGATCGTAACTGGGTAACCGTTGGAGCCAAGTATGAACTGGGTAATGACTGGACCGTTGATGCAGCCTACGGCTATATGTTCGCTTCAAAGGTGACAATCAATGAAGGGAATTATAATGATGATGGAACTCCGGGCAACACCTTTAATTTGAAAGGCGAATACAACAACACCGCCCATGTATTCAGCGCATCGGTAACCAAGCGCTTGTGACACTCCCCGCCTTATCAGGCGAGGCTTCTTTCTGACTTCGCAGGCTTTTG
>NZ_JAHHPM010000142.1 GCF_024606345.1 Endozoicomonas sp. YOMI1 | reverse complement strand
CACAGGCCAAGCCTAGCAGGGCTTGTTGCGTTCGTTGCTTTTTATTTCAACTGTCGCAAGAGTCGACCAGGAACAGGAAGTGATCCGAAAATAAACGGTCTTACCAGGCAACAACTCCTGCGTTGCCCCGTAGAACAGCTGAACAACCACTATTCCCAAAAAACCCTGACCCGGGGTCGACCTTGAGCGCCGATCACCCTAAAGCAATATCTTTAAAGATAACGAAGGTTAGTGATTAAGAACAGAGGTACATTTTACATTCGGGCCATTGAAGACTTCATCTGACGAACCTTTAAAGAGCTGACCTGTCCATGTTCCAGTACAACACTGAATGTATGCAGAGAAAAGCGTTTCACCTCAGGGAATATTGCCAGTCTGGCGTGACACCAAAAGCCCGGTGAAAGGTAGCCGCCAGCTAAAGCGCCAACAACAATGCCATCGACGCCCACCATCGCTGCATCTTTAATCTGGTGTTCCATAAAGGCAATCTCATCCCTGGAATGAAAGAAGCAACCACCCACAGGGCGAATTATTGCCAACAGCCCAGGGCGATCCTTGAATGCATCTCTTGCCAGTTCTATATGCCAGATCGCACAAATTAAAAATCGCTCAAAGAATATTTACACGCCGAGTAGCAGCAAAACTGTTTTATTAACTACATATTAAAAACCATAGTACTAATCAAAATAACTCCACATGAAATATAACAACGGCTGTTTTATATATATTGATTATGAAAATACCTACATATGAATAAAAAACATTTATTTATTTTTTTATATAGCCATACCATTTTGCGGAAATAAAATATTACTCTAGAATCCCTTTTAGTATCTCTCCATACAGTAAACAAGTTCCATTACCGAGCTTAAAATTAATACACAGCCATGAAATATTTCAAAAAAATATATTTAAAGCTAGGAATAATAAGGGTTGCTTACTGTCCAACCGTTCGGTTCTGATCTTTATTTAGAGAGAACCGTTTTTTCTTAATTAAAACAGCCATCCGGATAAGGGGTTAGCATGTTTAGAGGAAAGTGTTTATCCATCGTCTTATTGTTATCAATCACATCGGCATCATGGGGAGCTTCTTCCGATACCAGAGCCGGGGTTGAGAATGGGCGATCAGGCGGGAGTTCTTTGTCAACAATTGGTAGTGGTACTTTCTCTCTGCTTGAATTGGCTGCCCATGCTACTATTCTTCTTGGTTCTGGAAACTATGCTCCGGACAGCCCTTTTACAAAAGTGCTGTCATACATCCCGCAAAAGGTTTATGACTTTAGTGCTACAAGCATTCTTTCCAACCGTGTTGCCCACCACGTTTTCCTGAGTCAGTTATTAAGACTGCTGCCCGTAGCCAATGACTATGTCTGCGGTATGATGACACTAACCACTGAGGATGGCTATTACATCGACAGCGTTCTGGTTAATCAGGGGTCAATACAGAACGACTCACAATTTGATCACATTGGCGATAATCTTTATGTCCCTAAAAACAGAGGTATCACCAACCTGTTATTAGTTAAGCAGATGACAGGGTGGACAACGGCAGGAAGTGCATATATCACTGAAAACCCAATTGACTTATTCGTCACTGTTTCTGATGGCCGACAAACGTCTACTATCAATGTTCAGAAGAGCTCATGCACATTGTACAGCTATGGAAAAGCTCAAGCCTCTGTTATCAAGGGTGATGATGTATCTTTCTGCCTGACTAATTCCGGAACTGACTCTAAAGTATCAACGATTACCGCGCTAACATCTGCCTATGGCAAACCAGCCCTTATGCGTATTCCCGGAGAAGCTTGCGAAAGCTATTAGCCCATTGATCTGAATTATTAATGTTGAACTCTGACAATATCCAATCAAGACCACCCTTAGTCAAACAGGGTGGTTTTTTTACCAGAAGTAATATTTTTATACTGAGTAATAGCGACTGTCCGTTGCAATACCAGACATGGCTATATCCCAATGCTCTACAGGAATCGATTCAACTTTCTGGCACTCATGAGCAAGGCCAATAAGTATTGGCTTTTCTGCAGTCCTGGTAAAAGCAAATGTTCTGTCATAGAAGCCTCCTCCCATACCAAGCCTTCTGCCTGCTTCATCAAAACCGGTTAAAGGTACAAGGACAACATCAAGATTTTCCGGAGAAATCGGTCTTACTTCCTGCAAAGAAGGCTCAGGGATTCCGAAACGATTGAAAACCAGAGGAGTGTCGGGCAGGTATTCAATAAACAGAAGGTTGTTACCGCTCCCAATCACCGGCAGATAACATTTTTTGCCAGAATTCCAGAGAAAATCACGGAGCGCGTCCGGATTTATTTCGCCATCATTAGCAATATAAATAGCAATATGCTGGCTATCCGTAAGCTCAGTTCGCATGCTAAGAATATCACAAAGCATTTCACCAGCGCTGACCTGCTGGTCAGCGCTTAATGCCCGGCGGCGTTCGCGAAGAGAGGTTCTTAACTCAGAACGGGATATCATCATCAAAATCGTCGAAACCACCGGCAGGCTGTGGCTGAGGAGAAGATTGCTGTTGCTGCGACTGAGCTGGTTGCTGCTGCTGTTGTTGTTGTTGTTGTTGTTGTGGTGGTGGTGGTGGTGGTGATCCGTATTGCTGAGGCTGCTGCGGAGCATAAGACTGCTGCTGTTGCGGTGCCTGCTGCTGGTAGCCGCCTCCCACCGGGGCTCCCATAGCGCCTTCCTGACGGCCATCCAGCATCTGCATCTGACCACTGAATCCATCAACGACAATCTCGGTAGTATATCGATCCTGACCGTCCTGCCCCTGCCACTTGCGTGTCTGCAGCTTACCTTCAATATAGATTCTTGATCCTTTACGAAGGTACTGCTGGGCAATCTCAGCCAGCTTGCCAAAAATAACAATCCGGTGCCACTCGGTTTTCTCCTGTTGCTGACCAGTATTACGGTCTTTCCAGGACTCACTGGTCGCCAGACTCAGGTTTGCTACGGCACTGCCATTGGGAGTAAAACGCACATCCGGATCGTTACCCAGATTACCAATCAGTATTACTTTATTAACGCCTCGAGCCATTTAGCTTCTCCTAGCTTCTCCGCCATATTCATTCAAACTCAAATAGCCTCCAAGAACAGTTCATTCATTGAAGACGCCATGGAGTAACCTTACAGGGTCACTCAATATTAAAAATGCTTTTAAGAACAAAAGCCCTATATCTGGTTACCCGTTTTTATTCTATGTAAACTCGCAGGCTTAATATCTGAGCTACATATTGCAACCGTTTCTATCTAGCACTGGCCAAACTGTCTTAACTCAGACCAGTTCAGTGCTTGCTTATCGACTTTCAGATAAGCTGTTTTCTCTGCTGCAAGCACAGTCACTTCCTGAACACCGTCAATACCAGCAAGTCGTTCCCCCACTGAACTGACATCATCAAACTCAGGATTCAAAGCCATTACCATAGTACTCACATAGGGTGGTTGTTTCATAGTAACAGACAACCAGCACCACAGGGCAGTGGGAATTGCACAAAGCATTATGACAGCGGGAACACCGCCATACTCCATGGCAAGGCCCCCAAGGCTGCCTCCCATGGCTGCCCCCAGAAACTGGCTGGTGGAATAGCCTCCCATGACAGTGCCACGAGTCCCTACAGGCGCGAGTTTGCTGACCAGGGATGGCAGCGTGGCTTCCAGAAAATTAAAACCAAAAAAGAAAACAATTAAGCCCGCCAACAACATCGTTGCACTGAGCATGCCTTGATAAAACAGCGCAAAAGCCACGAACAGGATGACAATACTAAAGCTATAGCACTGCTTGAGCAGACGCTGACGCTCACTGAATATAATAAGGGGGATCATCATCACAAATGAGAGGCCCAGGACGGCCAGATAAATACCGCCATGAGCAGAGCGATCAAAGTCTTTGCGCAAGAGCTCGGGAATAAAAACAAATAGGGCCATCAACACAAAATGGAGGGCAAAAATTCCAATAATATGCCTCAGCAACTCCGGATTAGTGAAGACCTGAAACAACACCTGACGATCAACAGAACTGTTTAAGTCCTGCCGTTTAATGACCGGCGTTGGCACCAGCAGAATAATAACCAGCATCGCTGCCACAGCCATCAGGGCATTAGAGATAAAGAGTCCAGACAGCCCCCAGATATCACTGACAACCGGCCCCAGTACCATGGCAATGGCAAAGGCAAGGCCAATCCCCATACCGATCATTGCCATGGCTTTGGTTCGATGCTGATCCCGGGTAAGGTCAGCCATCAACGCTGCCACTGCACCAGCAATGGCACCACACCCCTGCAAAATTCGTCCGGCAATAACCCCCTCAATGGTGTTAGCCTGTGCCGCCAGAAGACTTCCCAGTAGAAAAATAAACAGTCCCAACAGGATAACGGGCTTTCTGCCCAAGCGATCAGAAAGCCAGCCAAAAGGTATCTGCAATATGGCCTGACTAAACCCATAGGCACCAATGGCCACACCTATCAAACTGGGCGAAGCCCCCTGAAGATCGTCAGCAAAAAGAGCCAGAACAGGCAGTACCATAAACAGTCCAAGCATCCGGAAGACAAAGACCAGGGTAAGGGATACAGCCGCTTTTAATTCAACAAATGACATGGGATAACAGCAAAGTCCTGAATTTTTTTGGTGGTTATTACTGATAAACTGATAAATAGTGTCGCCGCAAGTCTATCAGGATTCTGATCCCGGATGCTATGCAAAAGCCTGCTCACGGATTATAGCCCAGGGGGAGTCATCATTAGCGATGATAAGACCAGCTGATGCCTTCCCCAGCGCTCAGACAATAAGTAGTTAACCAAATGAAATCATATTTTCTGACTAAGTGATCAGTCACTCCCGGCAACTGCTCCTGCGTTGCTCTAGCTCCTGCATCCATGCAGTC
>NZ_JAHHPM010000141.1 GCF_024606345.1 Endozoicomonas sp. YOMI1 | reverse complement strand
CAGAGTGACTGATCACTTAGTCAGAAAATATGATTTCATTTGGTTAACTACTTACAGCGTATTCCGCCGGAAACAGCAGCACTGGCAACCAGGCCCATTAGGTTAAGACACCTTCTTTGTGATTTGTGAGGTTTGTGGTTATGAGGAAGAGAAAGCGGAGTATATCTGGCTCATGGAGAAGCCTCGCTGGACCAGGAAGCGGATCTGCCGGGTTCTCTCTTTATTATCCAGAGGAGTAGAGGTGCCAAACCTTCGCTCTTTCACCGCTTTTGCCAGTTCATCCCAGTGATCGTCCTGCTCCAGCAGGTATTGACCGATCAACTCGCTATCAATCCCTTTCTGAAACAGCTCCGATTTTATACGAACCGGACCGTAGCCCCGCTGTTGATGACTATAGACATAACTTTCAACAAAACGGTGATCGCTTTGCAACCGCTCTTCCCGCAAGCGGTTAAGTGCTTCAATCACCAGTTCCTGGGGAAAACGGCCCGAAAGTTTTCGAGCCAGCTCGGTAAAACCATGTTCCCGCCGGGCCAGGAGAACCATGGCAGCCCGACGGACATCTTTCACCGATTGAATGACTTCAGCAGACATTCAATTAGTCAGCCAGCAGCTCGTCCTGCTGCACGCTTGCCACTGCATCGTCGTTACCTTTTTTGCCAACACCTTTCCCGGCTTCAGTGTCGGCTTTTTTTGCGGCGTCTTTCTCCGGAGTACTCATTAACTCATCACGGATCCGGGCTTCGATTTCAGCCGCCAATTCCGGGTTATCAGAGAGGTACTGGGCAGCATTGGCTTTACCCTGACCAATCTTTGAGCCTTTATAGGCATACCAGGCACCGGACTTATCGATCAGTTTCTGCTTCACACCCAGATCAATCACTTCACCCATATGGTAGATACCCTGGCCATACAGGATCTGGAATTCAGCCTGTCGAAAAGGCGGTGATACCTTATTCTTCACCACCTTAACGCGGGTTTCGTTACCGACAACCTCATCACCCTGCTTAACGGCACCGGTACGACGGATATCAAGACGTACAGAAGAATAGAATTTCAGTGCGTTACCGCCCGTAGTGGTTTCCGGGTTGCCGAACATCACACCGATCTTCATACGGATCTGGTTGATGAAGATGACCATGCAGTTGGTCTGTTTGATGGAACCAGTCAGCTTACGCAGTGCCTGAGACATCAGACGAGCCTGCAGGCCAACGTGGGAGTCCCCCATATCACCCTCAATTTCCGCCTTGGGTACCAGGGCAGCGACAGAGTCAACAACGATGACATCCACGGCACCGGAACGGACCAGCATATCCGTGATTTCCAGTGCCTGTTCACCCGTATCCGGCTGGGAGACATACAGGTCATCCACATTCACACCCAGCTTACCGGCGTACTGGGGATCCAGAGCATGCTCAGCATCAACAAAGGCACAGGTGGCACCCTGTTTCTGTGCCTGGGCAATAACGCTCAGGGTCAGCGTGGTTTTACCGGAAGATTCAGGACCGAAGATTTCAATAACACGGCCTTTCGGCAGACCGCCAATACCCAGGGCTATATCCAGTTGCAGAGAACCGGTGGAAATTGCAGGAATCGCCTCCTGCTTCTGGTCGCCCATCCGCATGATGGCGCCTTTACCAAACTGTCGGTCAATCTGGCCAAGTGCTGCTGCCAACGCTTTTTTTCTGTTATCATCCATTTTTTCACGCCCTCAGTTCGATTCTGACTTCATCAGGAACAGCTCATAAGTAACACTGTATATTTAAACAGATACTGGATATTTGTCCAGTATATTTATCGCTTCGACCGGAACGAATCTTTTCAGGTTAATAGGGTCAGAATACCCTGCAACGCCTGAACAACCGTCTGTGCCCTGATCTGATCGCGATCACCCTCAAGAAGAAAGTGTCTTGCAGCCGTTTCCTGGCCGGTACTCCAGGCAATCCATACGGTTCCCACAGGCTTTTCCGGTGTCGCGCCCCCCGGTCCGGCAACGCCGGTCACGGCCACGGAGATATCGGTTTCCAACAACTTGCGGACACCCCGGGCCATGGCAATGGCCACCTGTTCACTGACAGCACCGCATTTATTCAGCAACACTTCCGGCACATGCAGCAGCTGAGCCTTTACGCCATTGGCATAGCAGATAACACCGCCTTCAAACCAGGCAGAGCTACCGGGCAACACGGTCAATGCATAACCAATACCACCACCGGTACAGGATTCAGCGGTAGACAGGGTCCAACCCCTGGAAATCAGGAGTTCAGCAATTTCACTGACAATGGGGGACGTAGCAGAATGCAGTGTAGGTTCCATGGTCACTCGCCAGTACGGTTATCAGAGAAGCCAGTCAGGATAGGATGTTATAACACGATTAGGGGAAGTCTTCACAAGTTATCATCGAATACCCCATTGCACGGCACTGTTGTCGGGGAAACATGCTTTGCCCTGAAACATCCGGGGCAAAGCCTTCTTGTCTTTTTTAATCAAACTCCTTAAGACTTTCCACCGTTATGGCATAGACAACGTCAGTATACTCGGAGGTATTGTTTTCAACCCTGATCACCCCTTCCAGCCAGTAGGGGGTGTAGCCCGCTTCTGTCACTTTTATGCCCTGGTCATAGCGGACAAAAATGGTCTGGTTGGGTGGCGGTGGCGGTACATGAATACAGGCTCCCAGGGTTGGCACCAGCAACAGTTCTGTGGCTGATTGATCCTTATCAATATTCAGTGGCACAAGATAACCGGGAATTTTGACCCGTCGCTGATTCATACTTGCTACCGGAATTTTGCCCAGCTCATCAATATATTCAATAGCCTCTTCCTGACTGATTTCACCCGCCTCATATTTGCGGACAATTTCCTCATCCACCGGCGGCATCAGGTCATCCCAGTTGATCTCTCTGACCGAAGGTTTTTCAGGGCTTGCAACCTTTGCAGCCATGGCAAAATCCACCGGCATAAAAGCCAGCATAAATACCAGGGCCATCCAGCCAGGGCGTTGTCTTTCAGCTATCATTATTCGCTCTCCTACAGCCTGACCGTCAGACCATCCGCCAATGAATTTTTATAGGCCCGCCAGGCAGGCACTGCACCCAGTATGGTCGCCGAGACAATAATGGCGACCGCCAGAATCAACTCAAAAATCCCCGGTAACGCAATGGTAATATGCAAACCCAGCTGCATTTGCACTACCGGTTGAATGGCGAACAGCATTCCATACATCAGCAGGAAGCCCAATAGTGTGCCAGTGATGGCATAGATCAGGGACTCGGTCATCATCAGGGTAAAGATATGCCCGGGCCGGGCCCCTACTGAACGGAGAATGGCCATCTCTCTACGCCGCTCATTAAGCGACGTCAGAATGGTGGTCAGCATGCCAACTAACCCCGCAACCACCACCATCACTGAAACCGCCAGCAATGCCTTTTCAGCCGACCCCACCAACTGCCAGAGCTCCCCCAGGGCAACACCCGGTAAAATAGCCGTCAGCGCCTCCTGACGATACTCATTCACCGCCCGCTGATACCGAAAAGCCGCCACCCGGGACTTCAAACCGACAAAATAGGCGGTAATGCTGGACGGTTGCAAATCCATGGCCCGTGCCCTGTCGGCAGAAACCGAGAACAGGGCATTAGGTGCCGCCCCATTGACCCAGTCAATGTGCAACGCCTCAATCCCCTCCAGAGAGATCATTATCACTCTATCCATAGGTGTGCCGGTAGGCTTTAACACACCGGAAATCCTGAAGGGTTTATCCTGATGCGTCTGCAGGCTCCGGCTTTCAACACCGTGACTGAGTACAATTTCCTGACCAACCCGATAGCCAACAGCCGCCGCCACTTCAGAACCAATCACTGCATCATAGAGATCATCAAATGGCTTACCATTGCTGAAGTTGATGGGCTGATTATCACCAAAACGGAAGTGTTCAAACAGGCTTTGAGCAGTACCCACCACGCGATATCCTTGATGAGAATCCCCCAAGGCAATGGGAATAGTCCAGGCCACCGCCTTGTTGGAGGACAGGTCCTGATAGGTTTCCCAGGTGATATTATTGGTCGCATTACCCATATGAAACACCGAATAGAGCAGCAGGTTAAGTGAGCTGCTGCGGGCACCGACCACGAGATCGGTACCGGACACGGTACTGGTAAAACTGTTCCGGGCCTCAACCCGCACCCTTTCCACGCCCAGCAGCAAAGCCACGCTGATGGCAATGGAGAAAATGGTCAGCAATGCCGTGGCTTTGCGGTTACTCAGACTTTTCACCGCCAGATGAAGTATTGACATCACACCACCTCCGGCTGAACTACTGGCCGATGCTGACTGGCACGATTGATTTCATTCAGGGCAACAGAGCAATCAAACAATGCTTCCAGGGCAGAGTCATGGCTGACGAAAACCAGCGTACTGCCCGCAGCCTCACACTCTGCAAACAGCAGGCGGATAAATGCCTCACGGGTATCACTGTCCAAAGCCGAGGTAGGCTCATCTGCGATCACCAGTTCAGGACGGCCAATCAACGCTCTGGCTGCCGCCACTCTCTGCTGCTGGCCAATACTGAGTTCCGTCACTGGCCTCTGCAGCAACTGCGGATCGGTTAGCTCCAGATGGTTTAGCAATCGAATCGCTTCCTGTTTGGCATCAACGCCCATGGATTGAAGGTTTTCACGGCGCTTGCTGGCAAACCCCAGCGGCAGTGTGACATTGTCAACCACCGAAAGATAAGGAATCAGGTTAAACATCTGAAAGATAAAACCGATATGATCTGCCCGGAAATGATCCCGACATGCCGGGGAAAAACGACCAATGTCGTTGCTCAGCACAGAGACAGCACCGGCAACCGGTGTGAGTACGCCCCCCAAAAGCCCCAGTAGCGTCGTTTTGCCAGACCCTGAAGGCCCCCGGATAAACACCTTCTCACCCTGGCTGACCAATAGTTCCGGTATATCCAGAACCACTGTTTCAGGCTGCCAGCCAAACTGGACATCCTTTAGCTGAATCACCGGTTGACCGAGACCACTCATATCAGAAGCGCACCTCTGGTCGCTGACGGCTCATCTGACCGGCTATCTGGCCAGAATCGGTAAAGCCCTGAACCTTCAACTGCTCACTGCTGCCAAACCGCTGAAACAAACGGGTAGAGATACTGTTGAGCCCGGCAATATTGGCACACTCATATACATAAGTAGCAGCAATATCCATATGTGCTGACTCATGGTGACCATCGCCATGGTGGTCATCGCGCCCATGCTGGTCATGGTGTGAGTCGTGGTGGCCATGGGCATGGTGTGAACCATGATGGTCATCTGCATCCCTATGATGGTCATGATGATCTTCTCCATGCTCACCACTGGCCGAAGCCGATGCCGTTTTCAACCTACAGGACGCCGCTGGTGTAAAAGACCATAAATCGTCTTTTTCAAGTTCAAGCAGGGCATCTTTAAGTTGCCTGCGCTGGGCATCCGAACGGATGGATTCAAAGCCAAGAATGTCAAATCCCGGCGTTTCCAGTTCAATATGAATCTGACGACCTTCAATGGCAAAATTCAAATGACCGGCTCCATGTACATGGGCACCGGCATGACGATGTCCGTCAGCAGAAACACTTGCTGACAGTAAGACACAGGCAACAGAGGCCATTTTTGAAACACAACGCATACACAGTTCCTGAAAGAAAGAAAGAAAAAAATAATTGATGAACAATCAAACTTCAGACTTGGTAACCGGGCGGTGCGCGGGTTTGTCTTTTGGTTGGGGTGGAAGAATGGATCGATAAGCGATAGGGCCGGTCGTTATGAACTGGATCGAACCGCACTTTTACCTGGAACCAATGTACAGGTGAAGGAGCCTGAGACACCAGCATACAATCCGATGAATGGCGGTGCTCAGTGTTCTGGTGATCACTTGTATCATCGACAATGGCAGTAACCGGATACTGCCAGAATATTTCTGACCGAAAGTTCTGGTCCGATAAAGTATGAACATGGCTCAGCGTATAGTGAACCACCATCAGATAAACCGCTACCGTCAGACAGGGCAGCAATCGCTTGCCGTCTTTTCCACGGTCTGTCTGGCAAAGGCTGATGGTCATATTCTGCGATTCCTTTCGGTATTGCCCTCATCATGTTCTGGAGGGATCAGTACCCAATCTCAAAATGCAAATCGTTATAACATAACATGTCCCGAATCGCCAAAAGATAATGCCAGAGTCTATTGACTCTGTGTTTGATCAGGCATTGGGACCTCAATAGCATCCGGTCATTTTGCCTGGTGAACCAAACATCCGGGCTGTTGTCAAAAGGCCAAAAGATCATAAGGCCCTATGGCCGAGAGTGTGGGCTCTAATTGTTACTTTACAGATTTATTCTTTTCAAGATTTTAATGCCTGACCACAGGAGTTGGTGTACATGTATTTTTATCCTGCTCAATCGACTCCCGTTGACACTGCCAAGGTTGAGTCGCTGCCAGTCAATGCTGAGGGTAAAGACAAAGCCCCTGCTCATCAGGCATCCGAAGAAAAAGCCTCAATATTATTCCGGACCACCAGTGGTGCCTGCTTCAGGTGCAGGCGGCTTGATATTGATCTATTGCTGCAGCTGTATTGCTTCCCGTGTTCAAATTTAACCAGTAAGTCAATCAAGATGCGTGACTCAAGTCCAATTGATGATCCTTCCCATGTTATTGAAAGCGCACCCTACCCGCCGGAGAGCACACAGGGTGGTCAGGATTGCGGAGTCATCGACCTGGCAAGGCAGCTGACATATCCGCTGCCTGGCCAGGACGACAGTGAAGCCTTGCCCCTGCCCGCTGACATTCGATGTGCCAGAAAAATTTGTCCACAGGTTAATAAGTTTGCACAGTGCCAGGTGTTGACTGAGTTGTCGAAAAGCCTGGAGGTTGCTTGTGCCAGAGGCGTATTACTGAATAATTTTGAGGGCGCTGAACTCATTCCTCCGAGCATCGAATGCGGCCAATGGCTGTCTCTTCATGACCTGCCTGCCCATTACCATAAAGATGATGCGCATCCCCCCCGGACGCAGGCACCAGTTTTAAATAAACCCGGGGTCAACCCGCAGATACTACCTGAGCCACCCACTGCTGCCAGAGAGCCCGAATGGGCAACAGCGGGGGCGCTGGCAACTCCGACAATAGCCTATGCCCAGTACGAAGCCATGGTTAAACAATTTGGGGATGTACTCAATGGCTTTGCCGAGCTAAGACTTGCCTGTCGACACCAGGCAGCTACCATCGATGAACTGTGCAAAACTGTTGTTGGCCAGCAAGCACAAATACATGAGCTTGAGCTGGGACTACAGCTCTATAAAGCGGGTACCGGCAACGGCGTTTTAACCTGGAAGCTACCCGGTTTCAAAAAAGCGCTGGAGAACATCAGGGGCGGCCATAATCAAATACATTTCAGCAGTCCCTTTTTTCATACATCTGAAGGATATGCATTATATGGACGAATTCATATTACTGGTGATGGTGCAGGTCGGGGCAGTAATATCAGTTTGTCCATAGGGCTTATGCCATCACTATATGATCCGATTCTGCCCTGGCCATTCAGGGGAGCTGTTCGATTTGAAATGCTTGGCAGTATGGGTAGGGTGATACACAACCATATCTATACTTTTATTCACGACGGTAGCAATCTTCAGGACCCAAAAGTTAACCCAGAGACTTCTACCTTATGTGTTATTCCTATAAGCCAGGAAACGATGATGGACAAATATTTGGTAGACGACGATCTCTTTATCAGAATCACGGTTGAAACACAAAAAACTCCCATGACCGGTATAGCCGGTCATGGGAGTTTGTAATAAAAGGTATAAAAGCCGGTTACCTTTCAAAATGTGCGCCGGTCAATAAACGGCAGGGGGTCCTCTTTTTTACTCAGACCATTCTTCATGGCAATGCGCTGGTTTTTACGCCCCAGCAGGCGCGCCTGAACCCAGCGCTCCCAGCGCAGGGCTTTCCAGGTGTCGGCTTTCCAGGTTTTCCTGAACAGGTATTTCGCTGCGGCAACGGCGTCCGGTGACTGCCTGCAAATCGTCTGGGCAAGCTGTTCTGCTGCCACCATCGGGTCATCAGCCAACCGGCCGATCAAACCATACTCGTACCCCTCCCGCGCGGTGAATGTACGGCCGGTCATGGTCAGCTCCTGGGCAATATCAATGCGGGTCAGCCGGGAGAGTGTGACCATTCCACTCATATCGGGAATCAAGCCCCACTTCATCTCCATAATGGCAAGGCTGGCATCCGCCCTGGCAATGCGGTAATCCGTAGCCAGGATAATCTGCATCCCACCACCAAAGCAATTACCGTGAATAACAGAAATAACCGGGACTGGCAGGTCTCGCCAGCAATGGGCAATCTCCTGGGCAATATTCTGTTTGGTCCAGGGCAGTTTAAGAAAGACTTTTGCCACTATGCCCGGGTCTTTGCTGACGGCCTGAAAATCCAGCCCTGAGCAAAAAGAGGGGCCATTCCCGGAGAGAATCACACAGCGGATCGAGCGATCCTTCCGGATTTTTTTTGCGGTTGCAATCATGTCACGAAACATGGCCATATCCAGGCCGTTATGTTTCTCAGGACGGTTCATGGTGACGTAAGCGATGTGGTCTTTCACTGCAAAGAGCACACGGGGTTGATCAGGCATGGGAACCTCAACAGCAGCCGGTCATTATTATTATCGAAGTGAATCATTCCATAAATCGGATGCTATCGCAAAATCACATGATCAGCCGATCAGACATGAAACCTGTCAGTGGTCGCAGAATAGTCCGGGAATTGGCGCCTGGGTAATACTGTATTTTCCCTCCAGATCCCGATAGACAATGGCACTCCAGATCGTGCCATTGTCCAACTGGAACTCCAGCGCGTAATTCACACCATTAACAATCTGAGAGTGCACCGCCAGCATTTTTTTCAGCTTGGCCGACTTTTCCATTCCCCTGACCACCAGATTTACCGCCTTCTGAGCCTCTGGAGTAACTTCAGATTTGGTCCAACCACCGGGCAGGTTGACTTTGGCCTGACAGATGGCTTCAGCTGTTTTGTTATCGACAATGGGCTTGTCATCAGGCGGTTCGCATCCTATAAGCATGATTGCTGCATACAACGCACAGATCGTTTTTACTTTCATTGGCAACACCCCATCTTGATCATGACTGAAACAGTTCACTGCACAAATCTGGCAGGATGAGCATCCTATGGTCGCCCTGTTTTCTCCGTTACCTGACATTGTGTACTGTTCAGACAGGGCAGCTGCCTCAATAATTTTTGTTTTGCCACACAGCTTTGAGGCACACTCTCTTAGCTGCTCATTTTCAAGCACATCATTGGCTATTTTTTTGAGCGAAGTGAACTCCTTGAAGTCGAGGTTATCATGGTTCAACCGATAATGGGCTTGTTCAAAGGCCACGATCATTTCAATTCTTCGTTGAGGAGAAGACTGGAGATCTTCAGCTGGCCTTGCGATTTTTCTGCGATCATGAGCAGGCAGAGGCGGTGAAGCATCCCGGCTAGGAGGCTGCCCGAGAATAGCGCCCGTAGCGAGGATTGCGAGAAATTGAGGATAAAAATTTCTGA
>NZ_JAHHPM010000140.1 GCF_024606345.1 Endozoicomonas sp. YOMI1 | reverse complement strand
GGAAGGTTCTTGGAGCGATCTAAGAACCCTCGCCCGATAGGGCGGGGAGTGTCAGCAGCACGGTTAACTGCAGTGATATTAATTTCAGGTCGTGATAGCAGTTCTTTGACTACGGCACTATGGTTTCTTTGTGATGCCCAATGTAGGGCAGTATTCCCATTAGAGCTGGTTCCATTGATATCAATAGCATCAGGGTTCTCTTTCATGTGCGCAATTAACGCACTGAACTCTCCATTTGCGGCTAGCTGTCTGAATAATTTATTTATTTGCTTGATTGATTGAGACTGGTTCTCTGAGCCGTGATTGCTCAACATTACTGTTGTCTTTTTTTCTAACATCATACTCATGCAAAGATTTTCTTTCGGGTTCCACAATAGGGCTGGCCTTTGCGGTGGCTTTTGGTTGTTCTACATCTTCTGCCTGATTAAGTGAAACTGGATCTGGTTTGTAAGTGGGGCCGCTGGTATTCAGTGGATTCATAATATTTTTATTATCACTCTTTGGTATAAATAGCTTTTAGATTAATAATTAACAGCAAAGTTCATTTTTTTTTGCATTAATCAATTTCAATGAATACGGCCTGATACTTTTATAATGTATCTTTTTTCACTATTTTTGTACGTGATGAAAAATAATACCCATATATGATCTGGTTCAGGGTATTTAATCTTGTCTTATGCAAAATTATTCGTTAACAAATGTTCGTTCTGGCCCCAGGTAGTGATAACCGGCATTTTGCAAAGAATCATTTAACTGTCTTAACCGGCAATTGTTTTTAAAGATTGACAATATCTGCTTTCTGTTGATCAGCCTCAGCGTTCCAGACTTTGCTCTGGCCTGTGCCAAATACAAAGTGGATATCAATCTGGCTCGTATTTTATTAAAGCCTTTTGGCCAGAAGTACGAAATTGTGATGCTTGGCGTGATGATCATCACGGCCATCTTCTCCATGTTCATGAGCAATACAGCGACCAGTTTCATGATGCTGACTATTATGACGCCATTGGTGGCACGAATGGACAGTGAGGATCCCGGATGTCGGGCAATGGTATTGAGCATTCCCATCGCCGCAAACCTGGGTGGTATGGAGACTCCGATTGGAACACCTCCCAACGCCATCGCTTTCCGTTACTTTGTCGGTGAGCATGCGTTGTCGTTTGGTGGCTGGATGCTGTTTGCCGTAGCGATTACTGTCATTATGATTGCTTTCAGTTGGTGGTTACTGCAGAAGATGTACCCCGCCAATGGTGGCGATCTGGATGTCCGGATTGATGGCCGTTTTGAAAGCGGCCTGAAGCCGTACATTGTTTATATCACTATGGCATTGACTATCCTGCTGTGGATGTTCTCCAGTGTCCACGGCATTAATGCTTATGCCGTCGCTATTATCCCGGTTGCTGTATTCAGCCTGTGTGGCATTGTTGATAAGCAGGATCTGAAG
This sequence comes from Endozoicomonas sp. YOMI1, assembly GCF_024606345.1. Taxonomy (GTDB): domain Bacteria; phylum Pseudomonadota; class Gammaproteobacteria; order Pseudomonadales; family Endozoicomonadaceae; genus Endozoicomonas. The sequence goes on along the minus strand of NZ_JAHHPM010000140.1, from coordinate 161 downwards.
CATATCAGCTGGGATGTGCTCTGGCTGCTTGCCGGTGGTATTGCCATTGGTACTGCGCTTGCCTCGTCTGGTCTTTCAGAGTTGATTGTCAGTATGGTGCCATTTGAACAGTTGAAATAAAAAGCAACGAACGCAACAAGCCCTGCTAGACTTGGCCTGTG
>NZ_JAHHPM010000139.1 GCF_024606345.1 Endozoicomonas sp. YOMI1 | reverse complement strand
AAAGTTTTCCGAGACTCTCTGGATGCATTATTCACATTGTATGAATTCACGCCCTCCCCTGAACCACTGGTAAAGATTTCAACGAAACTTAACAAAAAAATTAATCAAAATGCTGAGCTGCAATCGGGTCATTTAGTTTTCCGCTATGGCTTAAAACTGTATTGATTGAACCGGATAATCTAGATTCCGTGGGCATTATGCCAAACCAAAGTTCAATCACATTAGGATTGGTTCTTTCATTGTGCATCTGAAAAAAAGATGAGCTTGAATCATTTAATGCACGATGAAAGATACCAATTATCTTTCCGAAAATTCCGGAAACCTATGCTTGAGCCGGTCAATAATACTAAGCTTGTTTTTTTCCACACGATCATTTTTATCGAGAAAGTCCATTACTTTTTTTAAAAATAGTAAGCGTTTGTTGGTTTTGACAACCAGCTTCAAGCCTTCGTCATGTACTCTCCGAATAACATGTAAGAACTGCTCGATTTTATTACAGCAATGGTGAGCGAATGCATTGTGCATGTGCTACGCTTGCGCGGCTTATATTGTGCATTACAAAATGAAAATCATTCTATTGAATCAGCTGAAAGAGGTTGAGGTTTCAGTGCTGCTGGTAACGGATAACAAAGTCCGTGTTTGGCCAGGTAGATGATTATGAATCATGGTATCACTGAGTCGTTAAGAGTGGACACAGCTCAGGCACCTGGCACGGCAAGTACCAGCAGCCAGCTTTTCCCCCCGAAAAAGGGTTATACCCCAGAAGAGAAACATGGGGTTCTGGGTCGACACACCGTTATCCGGCAGAGTCTCTCAACAGCCCAGCTTGTCGGTATGGGTGCAATGGGTGGCCTTGTGGGTGCGACTCTTGGTCATGTTGTCAAATCAGCAAACAATGGCTCGTGGGCGACAGTGGTCGCCATTGGTGGTATTGGTGCAGCCACTTTTGCCCTGGCCACCCTGGCCAGTGCCAGGCCCATAACGCCGCTGGAGCATGCTGAAGCGGAGTTGCTGCAAACACAGGACGATAAAGCGTGTCTGTTAAAGAGAGATATAGACAATCCTGTCCGCAAGTATAAAGCCAACGAAATCTATACCATCAAACGTTTATCTGAACGATATGGCGAGCCCTGGCACCTCTTCAAGCTACTGTGGGAAGTGTTATTTTCGCAACATTTTAAGGCTGATTATGAAGCTTGTCGGGATGCGATCTGTTCACGACTTATGGAACTACACGTGGGTCAGCGGGAGATTGATTACATTGTTCAACAAATGACGGGCTTTGACTCAATTGAAGATGCCAGGCAATTACCGTCTTTTAAGATATTAACTGACCATATTTATATAGCGGCAACAACCCATGATGAGATTGCCCAATTAATGTTCGCCTATTCCAGACTACTGCTGGCTCATAATAAGATGCCTCGCGGTGCCAGGCCCTGCGAGCTTTACCAGACTATATGCCTGGAGAAGTATGAATCCTTCAAGATCCGTCTTGCCGAGGATGAGAGCAGACTGATAGAGGATATCCGTATTCTGCGGGCAATAGCTGAGGAAGAGAAGGACTCTGTGAGTATTTCATCGTGATTGTAATCGGTACTGACCCGGTTGTTATACCTGTTCAGCAGGGGTTGCAATATATTGGATAACTCGAATAACTATTCACTCCAACAGCAAAGGTAAAATTTATGGAACCAGCAGCTTTGCAACAACAAATGGGCGGATCTTTAATTCGCGCATCAACTGCCGCATTTGGCATAGAGAGTCCGGACGGTCATGTTTATACCGCAGGTGACAAACTGGCGGCACTAGGACGACATACTGTCAACAAACTCAATATATCGACAAGCTATCTTGCAGGCATGGCTGCCTTGGGTGGCATTTCAGGTGCTTTGGGTGGTATTGCAGGCGTTACCTTTGTTGGTATTACCAGAGCCGTCGGAGACTTCTCGTGGAAACCGGTTGCCATAGCGGGAACAGCAGGTGCAACACTGAACGTATTGAGAGCCATCGCCAATGCCAGGCCCATGACACCACTGGAGCATGCCAGCCAGGAACTGGAGCAGGCTAAGGCAGATGAAACCTATCTGCTCAAGCATCAGCTGGATCAGCCTGACTATCAATGCAGCAGCGATGACTTTTTTGTTATCGCACATATGGCGAAGAGATACCAGGATCCCTGGCAGCCGCTCTGGCTAATATGGGCAGGTATTCACACAACCTATTACCGGAATCACCAGAATGAACTGATAGAAAAGCTCCACAACGTGTTAGCGTCTGAATATGGTGTGGAAAAGGAGGACATCAGCAGCGTTGTTGCTAATATGAAGAACATCAATTCGCTTGAAGCCGCAAAAGAGCTCCCTGATTTCAAACGATTGATGGCAAGGTTGCCTATCCCGGAAAATGACCGGGAAGATCTTGCCAAACTGATGTTTATCTTAAGCCGCATCGGTGCGAATGGTTTGGACAATCCCCAGGATCGTTCGGTCAGTGAACTCTACCAGGACCTGCTCAAGAAAAAGTACAGCCAATACAAAGCGCTCCTTGAACAGGATAAGATCAGATTGCAAGAAGATATTCGCATTTTGCGGGGAGTGGAAAGAAATCACCCGGCTCCGGTATCAGCCCCGTCTGCAACCGGAACTGAAAGCTAGAGCAGAAAAGCGCTAATACCCATACAGCCCCTCGTTCCCATGCTCTGCGTGGGAACGAATCCAAAGTCAGATCAGGGAGTATGTAAAACGGCGGAAAATCACCGGTAGGACGCGAAGCGATGCAAGACGGCAAAGTCGCGACACCTTTGTCAGCCCGAAAAAAACGTGTCGCCAGCATGGTCCCTCATTCTGGGAATATTTGACAGACAGGTTAAACGGGGAACTTAAATGAACATGGGTTGTCTGAAGACTTGTCTGGATAGTCAATATCAAGTGGTGTGGCAGTATGATCAGCGCAACAGCTCTAACTCAAATGAAGGCACCCCAGGAGAGCCAGTTACTGGTTGGTCCTGACTCTTCTTCCCAAAGGGGATGTTTTGGGCCAAGGGAAGTCAGTCAAATACCCCGCGAAGAGGTAGAGGCACATCAACTGCCCCAAAGTGTAACGGAATTCACACTGCAAATAGATACGGATTCAGAACTGAGTGCAGGTTCTGCATTACCTAAGCATTTATCAGTTGCTGACCTGATCCGGCAGCAGGTTAAGCTTGAGTTAGTCAATAGCCCAATTTGTCCAGTATTTCTGGTGAGTGATCCATATGTTACCGATCTTGTTCGCCTGTGTCAGTCCGTAAAAGAGAAAATGCATGAATATGGCCTTTCCCAGGAGGATATTGACAATGCCCTGGGTTTAATGAGCTGGAAGGCAAAATTCACAAGAGGAAAAGAAAGGGTTTTTTTTGTAAGAAATCGAAATGCTAATGACTGTTTGTACGCATTAAAGCAAAGAGATCAGATCCATATTGAAAATGTGTTTGAGTCGTTCCGGTATGACGAAGAGGACGAGGGAAAATGGACGCCTGTAGCCTTTGAATGTTTTAAAATTCCAAAACCTTTAATGAAACACAGATACGTAAAGCCCGCTTATTTTAATTATTCCCCCTACCTGAAGATCAAAAAAGAAAAGTATATCAGTGACAGGGTCACTCAGATTTTAACCGGTACCCACGACATCTTTCACAATATTGTACTCAGTAAGATGAGTGATAGCGAAAAAGTGGCACATCTGGGTAATATTTTATGTCCGACTCCATCAACCGACCCTGCTGAAAAGGCTGAAAAGGCGTCAGGTGTCAGCTCACCAGAGAGTGAAAAAGACGTTTTGTCAGCCCCGAGTATCCTTGCACGCATTGGTCAGGCCGGTAGTTTAAACAGTAAAGACCAAAGCTCTGGAAGTCAGTCCGGGAATATCGTCCACGAGGAGAATTATCTGGTTACTGGTTACAACTTAGAACAGGCGATCAGACAAAGTCCCTATCATTCAGATGTTCCTTAATTGAAATCCATCCGCCCCCCACCTCCATTTCATAGGCTTCGACACCAATTAACCATCTGCTCCTGCAATGTCTAACGATTACATTCATGTGCTTCATTGGGCAAACAACAAAACTGCCACCTATCTGCCGGTGTCTATCGATTAGAGGTCATGGAGGGGATTCTCAGGCCAGGGTGAGCTGAACAATTCATTCAGTAATTGTTCATCGACCTGATCAACGGCGTTAAATTTCCAATGGGGATTTTTATCCTTGTCAACCAGCAGGGACCGGACACCTTCGCAGAAATCGCCATTAAGTACCGTATTCACGGACAGAGCCAACTCACTCTGAAGCGCCTCTTTAAGGGACATGTGCCGGGCTTTCTGTAACTGTCGATAGCCAATGGCTGCCGACAGTGGAGAACCATGAAGTGCGGTTTTTCTGGCGGCCAGCAACCAGTCATCATCGGTCTCAAGGCTATCAATGGCAGACATCACATCGGCCAGCGATGGTTGATCCATCAACCCGGTAATTAAGTCCCTGTGCTCGCGCACCTTCGAATAGGGTAGCCATCCGGCACTTTTTTCCCGGTATTTCTGTATCACCCCATAAACGACAGCGCGAGCTTCAGAAGCATTCCAGTCTGCTTGCTGCAGAGACTCCAGAACATTGTCACAAAATGCATGATCAATAAAACGGTTAGCCAGGCCAACATAGATCGCATCAGCCGCGTTAAGCCGACACCCGGTCAGCGCCATAAACAGGCCAAGCCTGGCGGGCAGATGGCTCAGAATCCAGCTGCCGGCAACGTCCGGATAGAGGCCAATACTGATTTCAGGCATGGCCAGCATTGAGGTATCCGTCACTATTCTGAAATCAGCACCCGCCATCAGACCAATACCGCCCCCCATCACAATGCCATTACCCCAGCAGATAACTGGCTTTGGATAGGTGTGAATCATGTAGTCAACACGATACTCGGTTTCAAAAAAATGACCGGGAATATCAGGCTTGCCATCAATAACCGCCTGCCTCAGCGCCCGTACATCACCACCAGCACAAAAGGCCTTTTCGCCGCTGCCCTGCATAAACACGGCAACAATGTCATCATTATCACGCCAGTCAGAAAATTGCTGAAGCAGCAGGTCAATCATGGGTTGATTTAATGCGTTCAATGCTTTTTCAGCATTCAGCGTGATCAGACCAATCTTTTTATTATCCCGGGCATTCAGTTCGGAAAACAGAACGTCAGCGGCCATATTAATTACCCCTCCATATCCGTTGGCAAAAGCATAGGTAACTGAGTCTTGATTATCAATGAAAATACCAAAGCAGCACACGGTATTGAAGATTGGGGCAGCGATAACTGCCCCGAAAAAAGAGCTATTTACTGACCGGCAGATCCTTCAGACAATCAATGGTGTTGCATTCGATTCTGTCAGTCTCTTTCCGGTACGCCTTTTTGTGAGGCTCACCAAACGAACGAATAACAAGCTTTCCTCTGTTTTCCACCAGCCTTGCCAGGGCAGATTGCATATCCGAGGGCTTGAGTTTGCGAATTTCATCCGCAATCTTCACTCTATTGCCAAAATCCAGCTCGCCACTGGCAATTCCCTGCCAGAAACGGCCATTACGCTCATCCATATTATCGTCTTTCTTCAACAGGTCACCGATCAATCCCTGACGGTACTGTTCCAGCTCCTGGTCTGTCAGTCCTGCCAGCACCGCTTTCTGATCGTTCAAAAACTGATCTACACGGCCTTCCAGACCAATAGGGTCCAGCTTTGGGGATTGCACAACAAAAATAACACCAGGATGTTTCTCAAAGGGGCGAGGTCCGGCAAACACCACATACCCCAGCTGCTGTTCCGTACGCAGGCTGTTAAAAAATGGATTAGCCAGAAGACGGCCGAGCAATGCATATCGGGCTCGTTCCCGGTTATCAGTCTCAGGCATCTGATAATAGCTGATCAACATCGAGTCATCATGCTCAATAGCCATATTCAGAACACGGTTTGTGTCTCCCAAAAGGTGGAAGGGTAGATCAAAGCGGTCCCGACGATTATGGTCATTCAGTAATGCCGACTCCACCATTGACGACAGTGTTAATGCCTCCTGCTTGCTGTGGTTGCCATAAACCAGCATTTCTATATGAATCGGCTGGTAAAAGTCATGGGCATACTTAATCAATTGCTCATAAGTGACCTTTTCAGCAGCGTCCAACAGAACGTCATCCTCAGGATAGGAAGGATAAGTTGCCTGGCTAAGCGCATCCATTCCCAATCGGTAAGGCGCATGGAACTTCTTATTTTTCAGCCCTCTGACCAGCACTGCCTGCTCCTGCTCAAACGTGCTCTGCTCAGGCTTAAAGGTTGCGATTGCCTTAAGAATATCTTCCAGTAGCACGGCCTGTTTGTCCTGATATCCGGCAAGGCTGATTAACAGTCCACGCCGACCGGCAGTGATGCTGTAATTAAGACCAGCCTCTTTGGCCGGATAGCCATACTCATTGAGACTTCTTGATAGCAGGGACTTGTATATCTGGATCAATACATTCTCGTCAGGTGTGGCTGAAGCAGCCGATGTAGAAATCATCACCCGCACATTCCCACGGGGCATATTGAAGCTGGTATCGGTCAGGCTCCATACTCTTAATCCCGGCTCTTCAAGAATAACTGACGGCTCATTGACCTTAACGCTTTCATGCAGTTCAAGGTTACTCGCAATGAACGGGTTAGGTTCAGGAATAGTCAGTGATTGTCGGGCAATGGGGGTCTTCAGCCGTGTGACCAGCTGATCTGAAAGGGGCTGAATGCTGTATTGCGTCTCAAAATACGGCTCAACCTTATCAGTAGACAGGTTCTGGGCAATGACCACCTGACGTAGATTTTTCGGGGTCATTCTGGCCAGATAACCCGAGATCAGCTCAGGGTCGTAGGAGTCATAGAGGTAATTTGCTTCCAACAGATGCTCCGGTGGCAGGTAGTGCATTCTGGCTGCCAGCCCTGAGACGGTCTGCTGCGGGTTACGATCTTCCTGGTAGCGAAAGGCCAGTTCTGCAATTTGTTTGCTCTCATCATAGAGCCATGACTCAAGGCCTTCTCTGCGAATCAGGTCAAGATAGTCAAATACCATTGCCGTAATCTCATCCACCCGGGCCAACCCTTCAGGCGTCAACTCCATGCGAACCGTAAACTCACTGTACTCATTGGGAAGGTCACTGTTGTAGGCTGCCAGTGAATCAATCAGGCCGCGCTCTTTCAACAAACTGTGCAAACTGCCTTTGCCCTCATAGCCAATGATTCGGGCAAGATAGCCCAGTGGCTTGATATGGTAAAAAGGCTGTGCACTGGGCATCGGAAAACCCAGTGAAAGAACCCGGGTATCTTTTAATGGCACAATATTGATACGGGCCTGCAATTCATCCCGGGTATACGGCTGTTTACCAATGATCAAATCGGGTTTTACCCCTGACGGAACCGCCGAAAAAGAGGTATTTACCCACTGCTCAAGTCTGTCCAGTGGCTCTTTGCCATAAACAACGACACCCATGTTGGCAGCAACATAGTACTTGTCATGAAAATCCTTTAACGACTGCCAGAGCTGCCCGTCACAATCATGCAAAGTATCAAGGTTGCCGATATTAAACCGGCTCTTCGGGTGATCCGGGTTCGACGTTGCATTAAGCGCCATAAAGAGGCGCCAGCCATCCTCTCTGGCGTGCAGACGGTACTCTGAATCTACCGCATTTTTTTCCCGCTCTACGTAGTTCGGGTCCAGCCTGGGCGCAATAAAAAACTGGGCAAGGCGATCCAGCGCTGGCTGCAGCTGCTCGCTGTTAATATCAAAGTAGTAATTGGTTCGCACATCCGCAGTATAGGCATTACTGCTGCCGCCATTGGCACGGATAAATTCAGAGTAACTGTCTACGTCCGGGTACTTTTCCGTCCCCATAAACAGCATATGTTCGAGAAAGTGGGCAAGCCCAAGACGGTCATCGGGATCCTGGTAACTACCAACATTAACATCCACAGCGGCAGCAGACTTGTCGGTATCCGGGTCCGAGATCAGTAGCACCTTGAGACCATTATCCAAAGTGATATAGCGATAATCCCGGTCATCAGCAGGGCTTTTTATTACGGCTCCCGGGGTCACAAGGGCTTCTCTCTCCGTCGTCATTGAACAACCTGCTATTGAAACCATGGTTAGTACTCCAACAACCATTGACACCAGTTTTTTTAACATATCAGCTTTCACTGTCGGGAACATCATACAATCTTTTAATCTATCCTGTTTTATTCGGCTTGCTGGTATCCTGTTAAAGCAGAGACGTAACAGAAACACACCAGTGTTAGAGCCAGTCAGCAAATTACCAAGTCAGAAAACAGCAATGAAATGCTGGCAAATCTCCAGCTACCCGCGTTTTCTCAAATCACTAAATCAATGCATGAATGTGTCAGCATGGCGCATCTTTGTATGGACTACAACAGTTGAAATAAAAAGCAACGAACGCAACAAGCCCTGCTAGACTTGGCCTGTG
>NZ_JAHHPM010000138.1 GCF_024606345.1 Endozoicomonas sp. YOMI1 | reverse complement strand
GACCTTCGGGTTATGAGCCCGACGAGCTACCAGGCTGCTCCACCCCGCATCAAACTGCCAATCAGTATACTTCGGCAAAAGCCAGCTGACAACCTCTGCCCAATATCAAATATACTGCCCCCCCAAAACAAAGGGTCAGCCCTGAATTCGACCCACCAAACTTTACAACAGCAGTATACGACCAGAAACGGTTAAATCCACACCATAAAAAACTGCTCTATTATCTACCTTTTTCCTGCACTGTCAACTCGATCGAAGCACGCCTGACCATCTGAAAGCAAGGTGCTTTTGATTTCCATGGAAATCAGACTGACGACCCGCTCTGGAAAATGCATTGGACAGGCTTGATTTTATGTATGAGTAGAAGTCGGTTGGTATTATCCGCAACCATCTCCATCCAGACGATTCTTGCCATGGATGGAGAATGTCGCAGATTTCTTTAAATTATCGCCGTTGTCAGGGGAAAAATCGGAGCGGTGGCTGCGATGATGGTAATTGTGGTACTGACATTTCCTGAACAGGAAAATTGTCTTCGTTGTTTATTTTTCCACTGCCTTTTTTCAACGATTCTTGATCTTCATGCTCACAGGCTTGCCTTGTTTGACCTGTGTACGCATATCTCTGTCCTGCGGCTGCATACTGGGCATTACGCATATCCACAGGCGCAGGCCCTTGATTGCTGGATGAAGTATTGGATTTGAGACGGTCGTTACGGGTTTTCAAGTAATCCTTATTGAGGTATTCCTGCAAAAATGTCTGACTCAAAGCGAAAGAATCATAAATTACGTCCAGAACATGCTTTTTCTTCAAACTAATTGTGGCCGGAACAGAATTTCCATTAAAATCACAACAGACAGGATTTTGATATTTTTTTTGCAAAAGTTCAATTAGCTGAAGGGCTTTTTCTTTGCGTGTTTTGTTTTTTGTTCTAAATCTTTCCATTTCATCCCGATTGATAATGCCTTCTTGAAATAAATAGCCCAGGTATTTTTTTGGCTCAAGATCGCTGATAAAGACGTGTATATTTTCTTTTTGATACCAGAGATCCTCAATTAACGGTTTATCCGTCTTCAGGGTGACTTTACACACCGAAGCAGTGCTGGCAGAAACAGAGTCAAAGTTGCCGGAGCCTGAAGGATAAGCAGCAGGAAGTACATTGGGAATAAATGACCCACAATCCCGGGCTCGCATAGAACCAACCGCGCCCTCTGGTGGGAGAGAAGCCACAGCCCTGTCCCCCCAGAAGCCGATATCATCAGGTGCTGAAAGATTGTTTTCATCTGGGCTATCGGGGCGCTTTGGTCTTACCAAATTACAAGTATCATAATTTTTTACTGTATCCATAGTTTTAACGACTCCACATATAGACAACTACTTAAACCAAGTGGGTGCCAGCATTAGGACGATGAAGGATTGTTTCTGCAGCTCAGCCACAGGCCACACTTGAATAAGTTTTGCTTTAGCTTCATTTGTAGGGGGTTATGCGATTTTTGACAAAAGACTTATCAGAAAGTTCCTTTTTGAATAAACGTAATAACTTTTCATCATTAGCCATATGGCGCGCTCTGCCCTATTATTTTCTTCCCACCGTCCCTCCATTCACATTGCCACTGCGTAAAATGGGACTCTGTTCCGCCTGGTGTACTGTCTTTTGTCCCGTTACCCCCTGATCAAAGGCTGGCCATCCGGGGCTTGCAAATCCAGCAAATATTGGAGATAAACTGATAGTGACAGTCCACAATAGCTTGCTCAAAATCCTATTCAGAAGGCGAAATTGGTATTATTTTACCAGTACACACAAAACCAGCAGGATCATTGCCATCACCCCCAGGGCAATAATCAATCCGGACAAAAGTTCCGAAGCCGACAGGCTAACTATAGAGGCAGAGCCACGAATACCTGTAAATTCTTCCAGCACGGTAATAAGGAGAAAAAATAATAACAAAGCGGTTAACAGTTTAATGCTCCGAAGTCCGAACCGAAATTTTCTGCCCATAACAAAACCGGAATAACTGTCTTTGCCATAAAAATAATTGCCATTAAAAGTGCCGTTAAGAGTGCCATTGCAAAAGCAGGGGTGCTTCCCGGGACGCTTGCACTGTTCTCCCGCTCGTTCTGGCCAGCACTGGCCAGAGCATCCCTCAAAACAGTCCATCACCCGATTCTGGTTGCATTCACCATATAAGGTCATTGCATGATCACCACAGGGCAGATCACAGTTAGGCTGGAGCGGATCATATCGGGAAGATGCTCCCTGCCAGTCTGGGTGATTTGCGTTTTTGGAATGCTTGGCATAATAGTCAAGACACAGCTGAAAAAAGACCAGATCACTGTCCGGAAAAATGGCTTTACCACCGACAATCATACCGTGACCGACTTGCCAGGCAGGCTCTTTCCTGACTATTTTTTTCCCTGGGCTGTTCTTCTTTTTTGTGGCTTTCAGAGACAGTCTTTTTCTGGAAACTGATGGGAACCCTTGCGTGATCCTGCCAGTCTGTACAAAAACAACCAGGTCACGTGGGCAATGACTGCTAAATGATGGTAGATAAGCGGAGCAACTGTTCGGCCAGCAGCGCCTCTGAAGCTGGCGAGGACGGGATAAAAAAGGATGAAATAAAAAAGGGCGAATAAAACCCAGCAGAGGATATATACGACGAGACCTTAATGACCGGTTAACAATATCATTCCGCCCGGGTAGATCTTTGTTGTTATCCTGCTCATCCTGCCTGGCAGGAACCGTCAAAGACCGGCCACGCCGTTCATAACTGGCAATTGTAAACCCGGTAAAGCCACCCCGCTTGCCAATAACGGGCAACCCGGAAGAATGGCTCCGTCCTGAACGGTCAATTCCGTCAACCGCATAAAACCCTGACAGGATTTCCGATTTACCACCAACACCAATCGAATTAGACATCTCTGAACAATTGCTGGCCAACGGCCACCCGTTCATAATACTGGTATTTACTCATCAAAACTTCCTGAACTCGCAAAAGAACATTTAGTTTTCTATCCTGTTGCCCATGAATATACTCTTATACAACGATCTGAACGCCGACCAGATACCCGGCTTTGCCAAAGTTCGCAAAGCCCTTGAGAACAATAATTTCCAGCAGGCGGATGTGCGCAAGATCGGGGATAACCTTTACCGCGCACGGCTGAACCGAAACGACCGGCTGTTATTCTCCCTGCACCGGTACAATGGCGAGCCCTATTGCCTGATTCTGGAGTATATCCGCAATCACGCCTATGAAAAGTCCCGTTTCCTGGAACGTGGCGTAACCATTGATGAGGAAAAAATTCCGGTGATTGATGCTCCGGAAACTGAGTCCTCGCCAGAACTGACTTACCTCAATACCGCACACGACCGTTTTAACCTGCTGGACAAGATTATCTCCTTCGACGGAGAACAGCAGTCCGTTTACCATTTACCACCGCCCCTGGTGATTATCGGCAGTGCCGGCAGCGGCAAAACCGCCCTGACCCTGGAGAAAATGAAGCAAACGACGGGCGACGTACTCTATGTCAGTCACTCCCCCTTTCTGGTGCAAAGTGCCCGTAACCTTTACTACGCCCACCACTACGATAATGAAGAACAGAATGTGGAATTTCTCTCCTTCCGGGAGTTTCTGGAAAGCATTCGGGTACCCGCCGGACGGGAAGTGACACTTAAAGACTTTGAAGGCTGGTTCCAGCGCCATAAGGGCAACAGCAAACAGAAAGACCCCCATAAACTCTTTGAGGAATTCCGGGGCGTGCTGACCGGCCCTTCCACCGAGTCACCCTGGCTCTCCCGGGATGAGTACCTGAAGCTGGGGGTGAAACAATCCATCTTCAGTGACGAAGAGCGTGCGAGCGTTTACGACCTGTTCGATAAATACCGGCAGTTCCTGGAAAAGGAGAAGTTATACGACACTAACATTATCAGCCACAGCTACCTGGCCAGCGCCGAAACCCAATACGACTTTATCGTGGTGGATGAGGTGCAGGACATTACCAACATTCAGCTCTACCTGATACTGAAGACCCTCAGGCATCCGGGTCACTTTATTCTCTGTGGTGACTCCAACCAGATTGTCCACCCGAACTTTTTCTCCTGGTCCAAGGTCAAGACCCTGTTTTTCGAGCAGCAGGGCCTGACCGGCGAGGGTGAGATGATCCGGATACTCCAGTCCAATTACCGCAATGCGCCGGTGATCACCCATATTGCCAACCGGATTCTGAAACTGAAGCACGCCCGCTTTGGTTCCATCGATAAAGAGAGCAACTACCTGGTCGACAGCATTGGCGAACACCGGGGGCGGCTGCAGTTGCTGACGGACAGCCAAAAGGTCAAACAGGATCTGGACAGCAAAACCGCCCGCTCCACCCGCTTTGCCGTGCTGGTAATGCACCCGGACCAGAAAGCCACCGCCCGCCAGTGGTTTAATACGCCGCTGGTCTTCTCCATCCAGGAGGCCAAGGGGCTGGAATACGACAATATCATTCTTTACAACTTTATCAGCGATGAAGAAAAGAGCTTCCGGGATATTGCCGCGGGTGTAGACCCCGCAGCGCTGGAAAAAAAGACCCTGGAATACGCCAGGGCGAAGAACAAGCAGGATAAATCCCTGGAGATCTACAAGTTCTTTATCAACGCCCTCTACGTCGCCATTACCCGGGCGGTGAGTAATCTCTACATTATCGAAGCCAACCAGAAGCATCCGTTAATGCGGCTACTGGACCTGGAACGATTTACCGGTGACCTGAAGATGGATAAGCAGGCCTCCAGCCTGGATGAGTGGCAGAAAGAGGCTCGCAAGCTGGAACTGCAGGGCAAGCAGGAACAGGCCGATGAGATCCGCAGTCGGATACTGCAGCAGAAGCCGGTGCCCTGGCCGGTACTTGATCGCACCGCCTTCACGAAACTGCAGCAAGAAGCCACGAGCGGTAATAACAAGAAAAAGCAGCTGCTGGCTCTGGAATACGCCCTGATCCACTGGCATCTACCCATGCTCAACCAGTTGATCACCAGCGGCTTTAAACCCGCCACACAGACGGAAGAAAAAGCGGTCAAACAGCTGCATCAAAAGCACTACATGACCTACGACCTGAATAACCCCGGCAGTGTGTTGCGCGACACGGAGAAATACGGCATCGACCACCGTACCATCTTCAACCTGACCCCGTTGATGGTTGCCGCCCGTCTTGGCAATGCTGGCTTGGTCAGGGAACTGATGGAGCGCGGTGCCAACCCGGATCTGTGCGGCAGCCATGGTCTCAACGCCCTGCAGATGGCACTGGAGCAGGCACTGGTGGATGAACGCTATGCCCGCCATAAACTGGCACCGGTCTACAGCAGGCTGGAGCCGGACAGCCTGTCTATCCAGGCCCGGGGCCGGTTGATCAAGCTGGACAAGCGCCTGATGGGACTGTTTGTACTGAACCTGATGTTTGCCATGTTTTATCGCAAACTGGGCGAACTGGCAGGCAGAGGCGAGGGTTTCTCTGCCAAAGACATTACCGAATGGGTGCAAACCCTGCCTGACGAGGTTTTACCGGAACGCCGGAAAAAGCAGAGTTACATCAGCAGTATTCTCTCCGGCAATGAGGTAGATCGAGATGCGCCCTATAACCGCAAGTTATTCAAGCGCATCCGCCGAGGGCATTACATTATCAACCCAGGCATAAAACTTCGCCAGGGAGAGGAATGGATAGCAGTGCACAACCTGTTAAGCCCGGAAGACCTGGGTTTCAGGCCAAGCTGGATGAGGTTGAACAAAGAGGATCAGCTGATTTTTAAAGATCGTTGTCAACATTTAGATCAGAACCGCTGGAAAAATCTGACGGCCTATTGTGAGTACATTCAAAAACTTCAGGAGCAGGCAGAGAAAGAACTGGAAGAACGCCGTGTGAAGTCCCGGCTGGACATCCAAAGTGAGGAACTTACCACCGGATAGATTGTTGCAACGCCTGTGATCGGCAACACGCTACCCGCAAAGCCTGGACTGCTTTTGCGGGTAGCACTCTTTTCTCATCAGAATTTATGGAACTTTTCTTTGACCACACACTCAAACCCGTGAAAAGTCAAAGCTGAAAAAACCATAATCTCACATGATCACCGACTGTCGATAATTAGATGGAATTTTTATGAATATTTCTTCCCATCAAGCTCTACCTGCTAGTAATCTTTTCCAAGAGTTAAAACAAAAAGATTCTGAAATAAAGAGCACATACCAAGAGTTTAAAAGTCAGATACATGGTGAATTAATACCGAGAAACCATTTTTTTGAATGGGTTGGTAATAAAACGCTCCCTGAGCGACAAGTGCAAATAGTTCACCATTTCAAGAGCCTTGCAAAGTTCAATGATTTTCATGTTTACATTCTGACTGATAAACCAATGAAATTTATTGCTGCACAATCCAGGTGTGATGGAATAACAGGGGCGGTGGACATCATTACTGTCGACCAACTAAATGAAGACTTTTATAAAGCATTGAAAAATTCAAAGGTACCTGACTATGACAAGCTCTATAAAGATTTTGTTAACAATACGCGGCTACACAACGCAGGACTGGAAAATCAAACGTTACGAAGCCATTATTACCGGTTGGCGCTCATCTATACTTACGGCGGGATTCATAGTGATATAAATATACCTTTAAAGGAGCTTGACTCTTCGGCAAGTGCATTACAGCACCCACTGATACCGCTTAAGGGAAAAAACGGGCTACTAATGCAAACTCTTGATTATCCGGTTGATGGATATGGCTCAACTACTCCTTCTCCAACTAATAGCCTCTTCGCCTCCCAAAAAAACAACCCGATTATTCTTTCCATGATTAAACATATGCTTGATTTAGAGAATAAGCTGAAAGGAATATTAATAGAAGACTCAGATAAAAGTGATTTTAAAAAGACCATGACCTTACATGATGCTATGCGATTATGGCAATGTAAGGAAGAATATTTTGTCAAAGCTTATATTGAACATTTGAAAATTTTATCTGAAATTGAAACGCCTGGTATATCCGATGAATCTTCAAACTCTGATTTAGATAATTTAAAAGATCATATAATTCCACTTTTGAAAACCAGAGAAAGACAAGATTATACAGAACTTAAACAACATGGAATTTTAACTGCCAGGCATTGTGTTGTCATGAAAATACTTTCAGGTGGTACTAACGCATTAATTACTTTACAAAATAACGGACCAGAAAAATATAACGGATTTGAAGACTTTGCTGAATATTCAGGCTTTCCATTACCCGATAATCAGCCATCGTACGCAAATATTAAGCCAATTCGTGATGCGTTTGCCTTGCGGGGGCTTGGCAGTTGGTATGGCAAACCAAATCCTCATTATGTCGATGATAACAACATATAAAAGGCAGACTCAGCTCAAGAACATTGACTATTACTGATTGCTTTCCCACGGGTCACCCCGTGGGAAACGACTTTTTCTCATCCATCAGCCGCAACACTTCTTATACTTGCGCCCGCTACCACAGGGGCAGGGGTCATTTCTTCCCACCTTCGGGTGTTGTCTAACCAGCGGCTGTGCAGGTTTCCCGGGAGAGGAGGACTGAAAAGGCCGTTGCTGCGGTAACCGCATCGGCTTGCGAGCTTGTGGCTTGGGTTTTCTGGCTGGCCAGGGCCGCGTCACACGCTGAACACCCTCTGGCTCCGCATTGCTTCCGACAGGTGTTCTCTCAGCGGGCTTTTCCTGGGGCCGACTGCTGTTAAAGCTGGCCCAGCCTTGCAACTCAGCCACACAGTCATCAATCAGGGCAAAGCTTTCATAGGAAGGAAATCTTACCTCGCCGGGATGCTCCTGTAACATCGTACTTAACCGTTCCCTGCCCATAAATGAGTCGTTCAGTAATCCCCGGTCAAACACGTCCAAAACGGGAGCTTCCAGCTCGACAGCTCCGGCAATGAAGCAGTTAGAGACCAACCCGTCCCAGACCGGACTCCGCTGCTGCTCAAGCCCACCATCAAACAGCTGTTCGAAGTAGCTAACCAGCACCTTGCGGGGAAGCAACCCATGGAAAACCAGAATCGTCAGGCAGGTCAAACAGGAAGATCGAACGCAAGGGTGCACCGCTGTATTTTCAATCACTTGCTTCAGCGATTCCACGTTACATCCGTTACCGGTGTCACTTTCGCTATTTTCTTCACCGGCCATTACCGACGCCAGTATCCGCCCCAGGCTCTCACTGACCACATAACCGAGCAGTCGGTTAACCGTCCGGGGGCTGGCAGACACGATCTGGAGCATCACCGGCAATGCCTTTGACTCACGGAACTGAGCCAGCAGGTAAAAGGCAAAAAAGACCAGATCCACACGCTGACCTTCGGGTATCTCATTCCCCTGCCCGGCAACGCCTTCCAGATAGTCAAGCAGACGGGGAATCAATTCTGACCGCTGCTCACTGGCCGCCAGCAGTGCTTCTCTGGGCAGCTCACCCATCACATGGTTTGATAACCGGTTGATAACATCGTCAATGTTCACGGGTACTCATCCTGTCTCTTGTCGCTATTTTTTAATAAGCATAGCGTTTAAACCATCTATGAGGGTTTGTACCGGAATAACTTCTTTATTTAATTCGGGCTGCGCCGTTATACAGTAAACATTAAGCATCTATCCATTGCTGAGGTTGATAATTTCCAGCCTTTACCAGGTTGATAGAGTTACCAGGATAATTAATCCCAGAAAGTTATCAACAAGATAAAAAGAGATGAATTTGAGTGACTTTATTAAATAATTCTGAACTTTTGGAAACAAAGCCAGTAACAAAGTAAGTAGAAGTTTGTTTTTAAATATTTTTTCCAAAAAAATCATAAGACTGTAGTCAGACTTAAAGACTTGGTTAATAAGGAGTGAAACTATTTCCTTACCAGATGGTCAAAATTTACGAAAGGAAATTATTACCTACTTAATAAATAGATCAATAAAGGTGTTTATGTTTCAGAATATAACTACAGATGGATCTGGTATTCAGGGGATTAAAACTCTCACAATGGCCGATTCCAAAGATGGCGACACTCGTCAGCCTCACCATTCATCCCTTTTGCGTGGAGTGGGAAACGTTGATACTGATGGGATAAACCTGACAGTACAGCCAAGCGATGCCACAGGCACGTCTACTGCCGGGATGCCATTAGTGCACAGAACGGTATCTGCAAGCAATGGTGATTCCCTGTTGGGGAGCATTTGGGCAATGACCCGACGAGCTGTTGAGGTAGCTGCCACAACAACCATGGCTGCCTTCTCACCACGAACTTATGATTTAGTTGGTGGAATCATGAGCTCGGGAGGGGTACTCTTTGGAAAATTCGTGCAATTATGGGCCCTGAAAGTTGATACCCCCATTATTAAAAGAGAGAGTAACAGCCAATTTCCGGGAGGCTGGATTGACCCGAAGACAGTCGTGAGCGTTTTGCAGCGTAATCAGCACAACAACGGGTGGTGGCCACAAGCGATCGGATCGGGAATATTTCCGGAATCTGATTTTGAAAACCCTGACCATCGCCCAAAGAGAGCAAAACTGGAAGTACCCATAGAGTATATTGAAAACCTTGGGCGCGGGACTGTTGCCCAAATTGATAAATGTCTTATTAACGGGCATCCCTATGCGGTTAAATCGGCATCTCAAAAGTTGATCAGGAATCTCAGCGATGATGTCTGCATATTGAAGAATGCCTATTTTCCTGTAGTGCGCATGATGCTGGTTTCTGCCCTGGACAGGACGCACGGTACGCCAATCACTTATGACAGTTTTGTTAAATCAGCGGATTCCCTGATCGATGAGGGCAATTTATCAAAAGAGCTTGCCAATACCAAAAAACAAGGTCTTATACTGAAAAAACTGTCACAATTGAACGAGTATTCTGTTCCGGTTCCCGACGATTCAGATGCGGCGAACTATGTTCAACGGATACCGGTTAAATTCAAGGTCCCTGAGGTTGCGGAAAATATTTCCAGTTCTGATGCTCTGGTCATGGAATTTATCGATGGTTGTTCCCTCGATCGTTATGGTGAAATGAGAGAACGATTTTCTGATTGGCATCCTGTATGGAGACGGATACAAGGAGGGGTGTTTCTATGCACTAGAAATGTGAAGGAAATTATCGCGAATCTTCGCGAACTGCTGGTGAGAGTCTATCTGCAAGCCGCCAGGGAGTCCGGATTTTTGAATAGCGATTTTCAGGAAGGCAACTTCATGATGAAATTGGAGCATGATCATATTTGTATCTATTTTATTGATCATGGAAACTGCATTACCGTAGATAATTTTGATATTGGTGCCCGGGATGTACTGTGCAACTGTCTGGTAATGGATCTGTTCCTGGCCTTCTATCAACGCCACCATGATAGAAGTGAAGAGGATCACCTTCAACTTGCCTCAGATCATATTGAATCCTGGCAAACAGATGAAATCATGGATATGCGTATCCGGCCAATGGCAGGAGAAATCCATCGAAGTTCCAGAGCGTTTATCACACATTGGCGTTCTATTTTTATTTCTCTTGCCAACCAGCAACAGGAATCTGAGTTTGATTTTCGCAAATACTTCCGTGGGATGACCGTCAGGGATGTATGCCGTGATATCTACCGTTTGTTGCAATCCAACTATGCATTTTCGGGGCAGGCTGAGCAAATGATATCCGAAGAGGAGTTTATTTATAGCCTGTCGGATCTGCTCTCCAAAGCTGCGCTGAAAAATAAGCTACGAGACCATACCGATAAAGACGAAGTCTTTAAAGCTGCCGTTGTTCCCTTTATTGATTATCTTAACGACCTGGGCTTTTGTCTGAAAGAGAACGTGTTGCTTCATCGGGTTTTTCGACAAATTCGAGCTTTTAGAAACAATAGAGTGTGGTAAGTGGCTACCGTTCTGTGTTTGAACCACAAAGGCACATAGAAAACTCTTCTTCGTGCACTTTGTACCTTTGAGGTTCAGTCTTCAACTTCTCAAAGCTTGGGGGCAGGGGCTTAATGTCCTCCATAAGCTTCCCTTTAAGGTCAACCTACAAAGCAACCAGCGCCTTCAGCTCAGCATCCGACAACTCGGTCAACCATTGCTCGCCACTGGCCACGGTCAAATCGGCCAGTTCCTTCTTGCTCTGGATCATGGCATCAATTTTTTCTTCAAAGGTGTTTTCGGTGATTAACCGGTGCACCTGAACATTGCGCTTCTGGCCAATCCGGTAAGCGCGGTCGGTTGCCTGGGCTTCTACGGCCGGGTTCCACCAGAGATCGTAATGAATCACCTGGCTGGCGGCGGTCAGGTTAAGGCCCGTGCCCCCGGCTTTCAGGGAAAGAATCATCCCCCGGGTTCGAAAATCGTTCTGGAATTTATCCACCAGCTCATCCCGCTTTTTACGGGAAAGCCCGCCGTGGAGGAACGGAATGCTCAACCCGAGCTCCCGCTGTATGGCGTCCATCAATAAATTACCCATAGTCGTATATTGAGTAAAAATCAGCACTTTCTCTTCGCCCGCCATGGCTTCACGCATAATCTCGATAAAGGTGGCGAGCTTGCCCGACTCACTGGTCACCGCCTGTGGATGGTTTAAAAACTGTGCCGGTGAATTGCAGATCTGCTTAAGTGCATTGAGCAGCTTGAATATAATCCCTTTGCGCTCAATGCCCTCCTCGGCGGCGTTCAGGTCCTCCATAATCGAGTCAACGGTACTCTGGTAAAGTGAAGCCTGCTCCTTACTCAAGGTGCTGTAACGGTTACTTTCTACCTTGTCGGGCAGATCACTGATAATGGTTTTGTCGGTTTTCAGGCGACGAAGGATAAATGGGCCGGTAAGTTTCCGGAACTTATCCAGTGCCGCCTGATCCCGATCTTTTTCGATGGGCAAGGCAAACTCGTCGGTAAATTTCTTTTGCGTTCCCAGGTAGTTTTTGTTGGTAAAGTCAAACAGGCTCCAGTATTCCCGCAGCCGGTTTTCTACCGGTGTACCACTCATGCCAATACGGATATCGGCCTTCAGTTTTTTAATCGCTTTCGTCTGTTGGCTGGTTGGGTTCTTGATATTCTGAGCTTCATCAATCACCAGCGTCCGCCAGTTAACCTTGCCAAGGCGGGCTGCATCGGAACGGGCCAGACCATAACTGGTCAGGATAATATCGTGCTCACTGTGGTTCAGTTCCCGTTGGCTGCCATGATAAATCTGGGCCTTGAGGGAGGGGGCAAACCGTTCAATCTCCTTTCTCCAGTTGGTCAATAGCGATGTGGGTGCCACCACCAGCGCTTTGCGCTCGTCCAGCTGACCGGTCACCTGCTGATGTAACAGAAACGAGATCACCTGTAAGGTTTTACCCAACCCCATATCGTCGGCAATCAGCGAGCCAAAACCGATACGGGCATTCTGGGCCAGCCACTGGAAGCCACGCTGCTGGTAAGGTCTCAGCTGAGCATTCAGGCCTTCCGGTAATGGCGTTGGCTCACTGTTCAGTAACTGGTCAAACAGCGCCCTGGCGCTGTCACCCAGATCGACGGCTGCCCCGTCCAACTCACCGGTAAGCCCAGCCCGCAGTAACTCAATACGGGAGAGCGACTCCGGCAGGGCACTCAGTTTTTTCAACAGCCCCTGCAGCCGGGCGTTATCCAGCATGACGTACTGATCCAGCATTTTGACCAGCCCCGATGCATTTTTCACCAGCTCGGCAAACGCTTCGGCAGAGACCCGTTTATCGCCCACCGCCACCTGCCAGTTAAAGCGTAACAGCTGATCCAGGTTCAGGTAACTGACGGGTTGACCACTGTCGCTTCCGGACAGTGAGAGACTCAGCTGTGGATAGGCCAGTTTTCGCAGCCCCTTGGGCAGCACCAGCTGGATACCCAACATTTGCAATGCTGGCAGCGTCTGTAATAGCACCGGGGTAAACGTGGCAAGGGAATAGACCAGCGACCGGTCACCGTCCTGCTGATACAAACGCTCAATATCCGGCAGATAATCCACCAGCAGCGCCAGATCGGTTAATGCGCTCATCCGCACATCCGATAAACGGTCATCAACCAATAAGCCAGAGAGCGGTGTCAACTGCCCCTGCTGCTCAACCTGAACATCCACCGATAAGGCGTCATCACCATCATCCAGCACCTCATGTACCACCAAGTGCAGACGATGCTGTCGCTCGCCCAGGTAAAGCCGGTGTAACCAGTCCCGCATCACCCTGGGATACTGCTGATTGTCAAACCGGTTGAAGCGACAAGGCTCATTGGCAAAAAACAGGCAGGCAATGTCGTCCACCGCCAGATTACCTGGCGACTGCTGCAAAGCACGCTGGGTAATCTGACCGATCAACCAGTGAAGAGCGGTATCCACCTGGGTCTGCCCATCGGCAAACCACTCAACTGGCTTTTTCCTGCGCGGGGGAGTATGCGACAGTGTCACCAGATCCGGTGGACAGAGGTCGTATAATGGCAACAACATCGCCTTGACCGGTTCACTGAGTAACGCCGGCTGGTGACGGATCAGGGTAAAGTCACCAGAGTCCTGATAAACCGCAGGTACATACGCCTGTTCAAACACCAGCCGCAACGCCAGCCGGTAAAGCTGGAGCCACATCAGGGCATAATGATAATGGCGACTGGTTTCCGGGCTCTGGCTGACCTGTAGCTTGCCCAGTAACGAGAACCAGTCGGCCCCACTCTGGGGTTGATTAACACCAGAACCTGTGTCTGCCATCACAAAACACCCGAATTCATCCACCACCAGGCGGAGCCAGTCAAACTCGCTGATATCAACCCCGGATGACTGATCGTCAGCGGGAATCTCTTCTGTTTTTCCCCTGCCCCGGGTTCCGCGTTTAAACGGCACCACCTTTGCAGATACCGGATTAAGCAGTTTATCCACATTCCCCGTTAATCTGGCCGCACGCTTATAGATGCCCGCCATGATCTGTCGGAAGTCCTTATCATGAAACAGCGGCTGTGGCGTCAGAATACTGAAAATACGCTCACCCAGCGGCTCGATGGTGGTCAGGTCGAACTGTTCAAACGCGGGCGTTTCAGGAATGGTCCAGTGTTCAATGACCGGTTCTGCCCGCCAGTCATCCAGCACCCGGGGCAAATTATCAAGATTGGCCAGGTTCAGGCCGGACGCTTTCTCAATGGCTTTGGGCAAATCCATGGCTCGCAGCCGGAACACCAGGAACGGGTCCTTATCAATTTCATTGGCAATCAGATAAATGACGGCGGCAATATGTTTGCAGGGCATGGCCCAGTCCGGGCAGGAACAGCGGGCATTCATATCCTTCCAGCTGGCCGGAAACACAGAAATTTTCTGTTCTTTCAACAACGCCAACGTCTGTTCGGGCAGTTGTCTGCTTAACAGTCTGGCCAGCACCGCCGGATTCTGGTTGATGGTGGCAATGATCTTCTTTTGGGCACTGGCGGAAAAGGCCGGCAACCGAACCTCCACCTTGTAGGGTGTTCTCCTGCGCCCCTGCACATCTGCCTCAGCACCGGTGCCGGAGACATCAATCCTGCGCACGGAACCATTACCGGCATAACTTCGCCCACGGGGCAGCCGGTTACTGTAATCAATACCGTTGAACGCCTCGAGCCACTGCTCTCCCCACCAGGTTTTTCCGTATTTTGCCGCCATGAGTCTGGTTGCCTGAAGTCTTCATTAAGATTGAAATCATCGTGTACCCTGCGCTTGCTGTCCAGTCTCTGCCTCTCACCCGTGATGGGAAGGGTGACTGCACCCCCCCTTATCAGGCGAGGCTTCTGACTTCTTAGGCAGCGACCGACAGTACGCCGGATT
>NZ_JAHHPM010000137.1 GCF_024606345.1 Endozoicomonas sp. YOMI1 | reverse complement strand
GCGGGGCTATTTGCCGAACAAAAGCGGATTTTTAGACCAATTTGCTGCCGCCGCACGACTGCATGGATGCAGGAGCTAGAGCAACGCAGGAGCAGTTGCCGCGCAGGGCAGTCTATTCTCGGACAGCCTCATAGGGTTTATTTACCAGACATGAGAATACCCCAAGGTTGAATAAGTGCAGATTGCGGTGGTAACCATTTATCTTTATGTCAGGTATTACGGCGGGGGAATGTTACAGAAAAATGACGTTGAGGAAAATTTGACGGAATTTTTGCTGGTCGATCAATCCGTTATCTGTTATCTGTTATCTGTTATCTGCTGGCTGCTGGCTGTTGGCTGCAAAAGCGCAAGCAGCCTGCTTTTTTTTTCGGGCAGCGGGTGGTGGGAAGCGGGCAGCGCTTACTGAAATGTCGAAGTTATTAAATGACAGTTCTTCCTTAGGGGAGGTGAAGGTTGAGCGCTTTCGGCTCAACCTGGAAGCGAGTTATACAGGTGTTTCAATCAGTAATCAGTCGTTACAGAGAGCAGGCGAGACCGAGGAATATGGCTGCACCAACCCAATGATTAGAAAGAAAGGCTTTGAAACAAGAATCCCTTTCACGGTTGCGGGTTAACCATTGCTGGTGGGTAAAGCCTGCGGCTGCAGCAATAAGGCTCACATAGAATGTCCAGCCTAATTCAAGCTGTAACCCCAACATCACCATGGCTATCAGGGTAAACGTCTGAAAACAGCCAATAATCAGATTATCCATTTCGCCAAATAAAATAGCTGTGGACTTAATGCCGATCTGCAGATCATCATCTCTGTCCACCATGGCATACTGGGTATCGTAGGCGACTGTCCATAACAGATTAGCGGTAAACAACAGCCATGTCTGAGTTGTCAACGTGTTGGCCTCGGCGGCAAATGCCATGGGGATGGACCAGCCAAATGCGGCACCCAATACCACTTGGGGCAGATACGTGTGTCGCTTGGCAAAAGGGTAGGCTGAGGCGAGTAGCAGGGCGGCAAAGGATAGATAGATGGTTAGGGCATTGGTGGTTAATACCAGTAGAAAGGCCACTAAAAACAGGCTGGCGGCAAATATCACGGCTTCTTTTGGGGTTATCTTTCCGGTCACCAATGGACGTTGCCGGGTTCGTTTTACATGACCATCAAAATGTCGGTCAGCATAGTCATTAACAACACAGCCAGCGCTTCGGGTCAGAACCACCCCAAGAATGAAAACCACAAGATTATCAACAGAGGGTATGCCTTCGGCCGCAAGCCAGAGTGCCCAGAGTGTTGGCCAGAGCAGTAGATAAATGCCGATAGGGCGATCAAGGCGAGCCAGTTGAATAAAGTCTTTCCAGCGTGGCACGCGCTGATTCAACAGCTCTGCACATTTATTAGCGCCTGTTATCGATTGTATAAATTTCATCTGCGCCTTTAGAGTTCGGTGTTTTGAAAATATAGTCAGGGCCTTCCAGCCGACACATGTTTTGCCGATAAAAAAGAGGAGCAGCCAGGCTGCAATGCTTACAATGTCTGTGTAGTCTTTGTTTTGTCGGCCTGCCAGAGCAAATTGCTTACCGCGGGAGACTACCATGTTTAACAAAGACTTACGCCCTCTTCAAGAACAACTTTTCAATCACTCCATCTACCAGAAGATTGACAGCGTGGAGAAGCTGTCGGTCTTTATGGAAGCTCATGTATTTGCTGTATGGGATTTTATGTCGCTGGCGAAAAGGTTGCAGCTTGAGTTTACTGCCATGCAGCTACCCTGGGTGCCGGTTCCGGATGCCCGGTCTGCCCGCTTCATTAATGAAATTATTCTCTATGAAGAGACGGATAAGGACCGGCATGGCACGCCCATGAGTCATCTGGAAATGTATCTCGCCGCCATGGGTGAAGTATCCGCAGATACCAGCAAAATCGAGCAGGTAATCTATAGCATCAAGACCGGCGTTCCCTGGCAGCAGGCCCTGGTGGTTGCTGATGTACCGGAATACGTTCAGGTATTTGTTTCGGATACGATGAAGGTAGCCCAATATGGTTCGTTACCGGAGGTGGCCAGTTATTTTCTTTTCGGACGTGAAGATGCCATTCCAGAGATGTTTTCTTCTCTTTTGAATCATTGGGAAATCCCCCCGGCGTCCGTTCCTGCTATGGCCTACTACCTTGAGAGACATATTGACCTTGATGGGAATGAGCATGGCCCGGCGGCAGAGAACCTGCTGAAACAGTGTATTAATGGGGACAAAACCGCAGAAGCATCGGCAGTTGCCAAGGCGAAAGAGGCTATTTCAGCACGAATAAGATTTTGGGATGGTCTTGAGAAGCAATTGGGCGAGGTTACCGCTGGACAAGGGCAGGGCTCTGTTGATAAAGCAGAGACTACACTTCCAGGTCTTATTTGAGATCTTGGTTTTTTTTCAATATTAAGAAGGAACTTTGGTTGATAATTGCTGTCCAAACGTCCGGGCGTATTAATTCCTGAGTAAGGTTCTTGTTCAAAGTTTCTGAAAGCCAGACAAAACAAGACTTTCAGGTTTAAAAAACAAGTTCTGCCCAGACTACACCTTCTTCATCACATTACAAATGTTCATGATTGACTCTGCCAACCATTTGTATTTGATGGAAATAATTATCGACAGAGCGTTCAAAAATGCTGCTATCAAATACTAACCTTCAGCTTCTGGGTTATGGTAAAGCGTCTGATAAAACAGTTTTAAATGATCAAACTATCAGTGATGTACGTTTTGCAGATTCCAGTGTTGCAACCACCAATACTCTGCCACAAATCACAACGCAAGAAAGATATGCCCCAATATCTCCAGCTGATCGCATTGCTGGCTTATCCTGCCAGGTAATCAATCCAGATGACTCTGTTTCAATCTCTGGCAGGAATGCCTCCGAATCACTGAAGAGGTCGTTCAATAACGATCCAGGCTATGAATCGGCACTGTGTAAATTGATGAAAAGTGAGTCTTTCACTATCCCTGCAGATCGCATCAGCCAAGACGATTTTATAAAAACGCTGTTGACGGCGATTACTGACATTGATACTTCCAACGCTAAAAGGTTGATATCCGAATACGGTGCCACTGAACTTTCCAAGTATCGATGTTCGTTTGCCTTTGAAGGTACAACTTACCCTGACATCACTCCTTTTGCTCTTGCGTGCAGTCTTGGCAAATTGGATCTTGTCAAGGAGCTATACGTCAATCAGGAACAATTAAACCAGACATTTGATACCACAAACGATTGTACTGGACAAACATCATTAATGTTAGCGCGTGTGAACGGGCATTTGGAGGTGGTGGGGCAATTATTAAAGTGGGGAGCTAAACCTCAAAGTCTTGATAAAAATGGCGATGTGGTTGATGTAATTGATAAAGTTCTTAGACAAGAAGATACACGTAAAATAATCAAAAATTTTGTAACAGAATTGTGTATAACAGGAGAACTGGTACTTTCTAAAGATTCCGTTCTCTGCCTTGGTTCCCGTAATGAATGCAGTGATGGAGATAATGGTTGTTTAAATGAGGAATTTGTTTATTTAAATCCTGGCTACATCGAACGTCCACATCTTGTTGAAGATTCTCGTAAGACCGGCGGCCTATTCGCTAAGTTACTCTCCGAATAAAGCAACGGTAGTGAGGGTGATAGAAAATTGAGGATATAAATCCGGATTTACTCGGCAAAGAATATTCAATATTCGCCTCACAAAACGGAACTTTTATCCTTAAATTTGCAACCCTTGCTATGGCAAAACGGGGTCGCCCAAATAGCCGCTATTCTCCGACAGCCCCTCAGCGTAACTCACGCTCAGGTAAAAAAACCTCACAAACAGAAATAGGCTTCTCCCGCAAATAAAACAGTGATCGTCTGGCCCAGGCGATTTCTGCTGTAAATTCCACATCAAGGTGTGCGTTAAATTCACTGGCTTTCATATCGGTAACTTCAATCGGTCCGCGGCGCAGGCCGGGCTGACTGAAAATGTATTCACCTAATGGCCTGTCTCCCAGTTCCAGAAGTACTTTATTCTCACCGGACAGACTGGACTCCGGTAAAACACTGCGGGCAAAAACCACCGGTTGACCTGAGCCAAACAGCAGGACTTCTCTTATGCTGGCGCGCTGATCATCGCAATGAAGAAAGGCTTTCTCTGATGCATCCGGTTCCTGCCAATCATGGGAGATGACCCGGACAAAAAAATCGTTGTTGTGTGCTTGTTTCAGCCGTTGGGTCAGCGAATGTTGATCCAGTATCATGTCACGCAGTGCGCTGGGTATCGCTTTGGCGTCTTGGGCGGGTTGCCAGTTCATATCAGCAAAGGGCATCGGCAGTACATCCTGCCTGGAGCCGATGACTCCAGGATCTGTCAGTCAAGTGGGGATCAGTTAGGCAAAGAGCCTTCAACACCGCTCCTAAAAACTTGCTCAAACCTACTCAAAGTTATCTAAACCTGAGCATTT
>NZ_JAHHPM010000136.1 GCF_024606345.1 Endozoicomonas sp. YOMI1 | reverse complement strand
TATTGTACTTATAAAACTCTAAAGTCGAGCTTTATTATTGGTTGGTGACTTTTCTATTGCCTCAAATTGAAATTTAATCCACCAGATTCCTGGCGGCCATCTGTAGAACTTCCTTCAGCTTTTGAATCAGATGAATCAGAAAGTTGTGTCTCAAGATTGAATTGAAGATTAACCAGTTGCTCAAATACTAAAAACGACAATAATCAACAATCCTTATTTGCTACCCTTGGGCTGTATACTTTTTTCTCTCGAATATTTGCAAATTACATAAAGTTAGATATTTTTCTGTTTGGTTTGAAAAGAATGTAAGTCAACTGACGGGTTAATTAAGCCATGCATATTCAAGTTTCGGTTAAACCAACTGAGCTAACCAATCACCATTCAGGTTTTCCTGATAAAGAAGTTCCTGATCGTGCTGATAAAACCAGTGCGTTTCACTCACGGCAGGTGAATAATAAAAAGACAGGGACGACGACCCTTAATAAACTGAGTAGCCAGGACCAAACCAGCCATTTGATTCAGCCTGCCAGATCTTCAGACTTGCTTAGTCGGACAAAGTCAATTCATCCAAGCACAGCTGCAATAATGGCAGGCACTCAGGCATTGTCATCCAGCACGTTGGCTCGGATCTCACCGGAAATGAGTTCGTCGATTAAGACCACCGAGGCATCAGCAGGCTTATCAGAGATTACGAAAGAACCGTCAACATCGCTAAAAACAGCTTCGTCGTCTACCGTACAAACCACTTCCACCGCAACACTCCCATCGTCCTCTGTCACCGACGGTGCTGAAACCGACACCTCCCGGCATATGGTCGTATCCAGTACGCCTGCCGAGCCGGTTGCGACCCCCTCCTCCCCAAGCACTGAAAGCCACCAGGAACAGGTTGATCCACAGGACAGAAAGCGGTCGAAACGGTATGCGGACCTTGGACAGCCGCCGCTGCCTCCCGGTTCTCAGTCACACTTCACCCTGACCCAGCGGAAACTGCTGAAAGGGTATTCCGACCAGACCAAGGCAATCTATGACAGTTATGCCCACCAGGCAGGTGACATAAAGCAGCAGAATCAGCAGATTATGGCAGCCATACCAGC
>NZ_JAHHPM010000135.1 GCF_024606345.1 Endozoicomonas sp. YOMI1 | reverse complement strand
AGTCATTTTGGACAGCTGGGCAAGGCGGAATGACGAGTAATAGCAGGGCTATTGCAAGGAATTCCAACGAAGATCCAGCTGTTCAAAATGGCTGCGCAGCTCATTATTTATAGAAGGTGAAATTGGTATCGCTATGAGCCAGAATGATCCAGTAAGGCGTTATAGAGTGTCTCCAGCCCCATGACATCCAGTAGCTTACACAACTCGATAACTTTTTCAGGGACGTTGCCATAACCGGGCTGCAAAGACCACCCTTCTGCTTTTTCTTCCAGTGTTTTCAGGTCACCTATCTCAAGCAAGAGCTTCAAGGCAGTCACCATTTCTTTCTGGCAACTATCAGAGAGCGGCAAGTCAGAAGGCAAGCCGTCATCATTTTCCAAATGGTGATAAATACAATTAAACAGTTCATCAAAGCGCACGGGTTTGGCAATAAAGTCACAAAATCCGGAATCCGCAATTTTTACCCTTGTCTGTTCTGACACACTGGCTGACACGGCCATTATCTTTATGGATTGTTGTCGGCCAATACGGTGAATCGCCCTGGCAGCATCAAAGCCATCCAGACCGGGCATTCTAAGATCCATCAAAATAAGGTCGTAGCGAGTGGTTCTGCATTTTTCCACCGCTTCAAAACCTCCCTCTGCAGCCTCAACATGAAAAGATTTCGACTTAAGGGCCTTTACCAACATATCTCTATTATTAATGCTATCGTCAACCACCAGAATTTGACGTTTATTAAAGCGTTCTGGGTTTATCTCAGATCCAGCGTTTCCCGGGGTCGAGTCAGCCAACACTTTTCTGCTCTCCCCCTGGCTAACCTGGTATGGAATACTGAAATAGAAACGGCTTCCTTTGCCAGGCTCACTCTCAGCCTGAAGCTCTCCCCCCATGGCTTCCACCAGGCGATAACTGATAGACAGTCCCAAACCGGCTCCGCCACATTCCTGCCCCTTCTTCAGCTGAGTGAATGGCTGAAACAACTGCGCCAAATCTGATGATACAATGCCAACACCACTATCAAGTACTTCAAATTGAAGCTTTTCACCTTTTACAAAAACCTTCAGATAGACGCTGCCGGAGTCAGTAAATTTTACGGCATTGCCAATCAAATTGATCAACACCTGGCGCAGTTTGACATTATCTCCAACGATCTCCAACTCCACATTGGGAAGAATATCAAGCAGTAAGTTCAAGCCTTTGGCTTTAGCGGTCTCACGAAAATTGGCAAAGACCATATCCAAAGTCACCCGGATATTAAAAGGCACCACCTGGGTTCTCACAATGCCACTTTCAATCTTGGTGATATCCAGGATGTCATTAATCATGGTCAAAAGATGCAAACCACAGGCCTCAAGGGATGACAGACTTTCCCGGTATTTATCGGGAACATCACTGTCAGCTAACAGTAGCTGGGCATAACCAAGGACGCCATTAAGCGGGGTCCTCAGTTCATGACTGATATGTGACAGGAATAAAGATTTTGCCTGACTGGCCTTTTCTGCCGTTTCTTTAGCCTTCAGCAACTCGCCTTCGATCCGCTTTCTCTGGGTAATGTCACGAAAGACGATGGATATCAGCAAACCATCGGCTGTGGTCAGAACATTGCTGGATATTTCAACGGGAAATCCATGACCATATTTATCAACCCCCCGGGAGAGCCTTGCCTCCAGACAATGGCTGTCAATGTCATCTGAGTCGAGTTCCTTCAGCAGCATTAGATCTGACCGGTACTCAGGATCAATTAACAGTGCTAATGGCAGGCCCAGTAAATCACACTCATGGTAACGAAAGAGATCTTCGACTCTGGGGTTCGCCAGGTTGATGACACCCGCCGTATCGGTGATGACAATGGCGTCGGGCGAACCGGCTATCAGCGCCTTGAATTTTTCCGTATCTCGAACAAGATGGGTAATATCATTCCCCATACACTCAATGCTGTCCAGGTGTTGGCTTGTGTTTTTCTGGGTTAGAGAACTTTTATTGGCGTGTCCCGCACAACCCACTTCAATACAGCGTATGGAACCATCTTTATGAAAAAATTCCAGTTCAAATGTTTCCTGCCAAACCCCTTTTGGCAATTGCTTCAGGACGCTTCTGAAGGAAGCGTTAATTACGGAATCCGTTAAGAAACCCTGAATTTTTCCAGAAAACTCGTCTTCGGTGAAACCCAGTACTGAAGTAATTGATGGACTTACATAGGTAATATCCCCTGAACTGACCAGATGAAAATAGAAATAACGTCCTCTTAGCTGCTGGACAAGGCTGGCCATATTTTGCGCCCGTGCTTTTTGCAAAGCTTCTTCTCGATTTAACAGTCTCTCCTTTAACCGGATAAAGCTCCTGTTCAGACTGACAGCCTCATCCTTTGAATCCTGGAAATTATCGCTTGAGTCACTTGGCAGGAAACCAAACGTATTCATCTCACGTTTTAACTCATTCAGGGGGCGTGTAATCCGGCCAGAGACCCCCCATAAGCATATGATGGCTAAAACCATAGCCAGACCAATCAGGCTTGCGCTCAAAAAGGCCTGTTTATAAACCGGCTTCATGATGTCAGTTTCCATTATGCTGTAACTGAAAAACCAACCGGTGGATTTAATAGGAACAGCTGCCGACCACTTGTAACTACCCCTGGTTAAAATACGGACACTGACAAGCCTGCCCTCCTTGACAACATTGTGCAAAACATCTTTCATAACCCCGCATGGTTCATCAGGCTTAGAAGGTTTAACAGGGCTATAAAGTAAATGCCTGAACGAACCGCCATTCTCCGAGGGAAAATAAAGTTCACCACTGCCCTCACAAGGCCCAAACCGTGAGAATTTTTCAATGGTTCTGTACTTCAGTAGCGATATGCCATTGGCGTAGACAATATGGCCGAAAGGGTCCGCGATAATCAGGCGAACCCGAAAATCCAGATTTATCGGCATATTAACCAGTTTGGCGGCATCCAGATCAAGCCTTAGAAAGCGACTCCGATCGCTATCATCAGAAACCCTGACCAGAAAGCTGGTATAAAAAATGGATCCGGTTAATTCAGTATTAACATACCAGTCATAATCTAAATTATTGTTTATTGATAAATAGATTTGATCAGGAATGGAGTAATCTGAACCTTGATCTCCAGAAACAAACTTTTTGACCATCCAATCAAAATAAACAGAGTCTTTACTTTTTATCAACACCCCACTCTGCTTTTCAAAATCGACAATGGATACCGACTTCACATAGGGCATATCTCTGAATATTGAAATAACTTTGGCAGAAAGGTCATGATAAGAAACCCCAGTGGCAGATAAGGATAAGGCCCTGCCAGCCAGAATAACTTTACTGATTCTCGTATCAACGGATGCCGCATATCGCAGGGTTTCATTAAGATGCCTTCTGCCAATTTCCTCAGAGGCCGTACGAAAGGTAAAGTATAGAAAAACAAACGTAATAATACTGTAAAAAACTATTGCTGGTAGCAGATTGAATAACGTAATCTTCTGACGGATAGATGTAGCCATAAAACCAAATGACATCCATAAACATTTTATATGAGTAACCATGTTTATCAGAAAATCATCATCCAACATGACCCGTATTATCAACGGCTATAGAATTTCTCATTGACTTCTTTCTCACACCCCATAGAGTTCATACTATCGGTATCTCAGTCCATATTGGAAGCCCATGATCTACTCACAGCTGCTGATTTAAAGGATAGATCTTCCACAGGACTAATGCCGTCTATTTCTTTGAGAAAGTCCTCATCATAACCGCTGCATACTCTGACGACTGGCGTATCATGCAGTAGAAAATGACCCGACCTATACCCATACCCCCCCTCGATAAACAAAAAATCAGGTTTGGAAGATGGCGATTCTTTAATACTTTTCTTAATCTTTTCCTGAAGGACATTCATAGTAAGCCCACTGGTAAAGTTCATGAATGATATGTCATTGCCATTTCTATCCTTCGTAAGACATAACATCCAACGAGCATACTCTCTGGTATTTTGTGGTAACTGCTCTCTTGTGACTGGCAAAACCTCAGTTTCTGGCGTTTTTTTAGCGATTTTACCGGGCTGTAGAGGATCATCTATAGAATTTGCCAGCCTGTTTTGAGCAGCTACCTTTTGTGAAGGTAATGGCATAATCAGGTACACTCTTGGAGAGTGTTCCCGACCAAATTCATCTTGTATCATATCTACATAACCACGAAGCCAAGGCTTTAATCGAGTCATGATACTAGAAGACAAATTCATTTTGATAAAGACATGCTCAACACCCGGTTGAATCTTCCTGGTTTCAGCACAGCTTCCCGGAACCCATACAACAAGCTTCTTAAGGAAATCCTCATCTGAGAACTTTTCACTCTTTTCATCAGGCAGACTTATTTTCTTTCTGGCTTCGTAGAGCCCTTTCAAACCCTGAAGAACTTTTTCAAAAAATAACTTTGCATAAACATCTTGACATTTCATACAAGTAACTTGTAAAGAACAATTCAGCTTACTAGCCTGCCCTCCTTTTTTCCTGACGAAGATACTGGACCATGGGTTTGCCCTAACATCA
Organism: Endozoicomonas sp. YOMI1; assembly: GCF_024606345.1. GTDB lineage: Bacteria > Pseudomonadota > Gammaproteobacteria > Pseudomonadales > Endozoicomonadaceae > Endozoicomonas. The sequence goes on along the minus strand of NZ_JAHHPM010000135.1, from coordinate 3,266 downwards.
CCAATCAGATATGAATTCTCTGGCTGATGATTAACAAGTACCATTGTATCCATTGTCAAATTCTCCAGAGTATCATGAAATGCCTCAACCCCAGTACATTCTTCCAAACGGAGAGATATATCCTGAGACGTAGACCGCCACTGATATAAAGCCGTTCGAAATTTCTTATCATGCCCATAAAAAGGCTCAACCACGAGAACATCAACTTTTTCACCATAAATCCTTCTGGTCAATCGTTGAAAGCAAGGAATGGTAATCATTATAGATTCAGTACTATCATCATACTTGGCATCCGACAATAACTGGCTACTTAATCCAAAAACACTATTAATGCTTTCATCCCCTATGGGTTTATAGTCATGGAAGTCTTCCCATTCTTTCAGCCAATGAAAAGCAACTTCATTAAACATGTCTTCTGTAGCACAAGCAGTTGAAAAGAAATGAACAGCATCACCTTTTATAGCACCCTGCATCATTGTTTCGGATTCAATATTGGATAAGATACTTTCTTTCCTCCCACTGTGAACAATGCCATTGCCAGCTAATTTCTTCGATGAGATGTCAGCCAAACTCTTCTTTATTCGTCTCATGTGCCCAAAAACCACATCAGACAACAATCGAAGCAATTCCATTCTTCTTGATAATGGCAAAGACTTGATTTTTTCCGAATCAACCGGGCCAGTCTGAGGAACTGCACTTTTATCAAAATCAACCCAGGGATCTTTTATATACTTATCAAATAAACTCGATACAACATCAGTAAATTCAGCCCCCAAAGACGCTTCCTCATTATATTTGAGCCTTTCCATAATCATTTCAGAGTCTGAAAAAAAATGGTAAGCACACCAGGATAAAAATCGATCATCTTCAGCCAGCAAAGAAGACACCTTGCTGACCACATCTCGTAGCGAAAAGGCTTCCTCTTTATGTGACTCATGACTGACCGACTCTCTTACCAGTCTGGATTGTGTTTTTTCAAGTTGACGAAGATCATTTGTCAGCATTACCAGCACAAACAGTTTTGACATCTGTGGATCTTCAGACATTTTAGAAATAAAGTCATGTCGCTCAGGAATCCAGTCCATCATAAATTGATTCCCTGGCAAAATCTGTCCATCGATGGTAATCGTTGCAGGGGCAACATCAAGATAAATAAGCTGATGTTTCTTCCGGTCATAGGCAAAATTTGCAAAATTCCCATCAATAACACATTTGATCACCCAGCCGTTACCTTTTTCCTCGATAATCTTGTTAAAACGGTCACACCTGTCTATCAAATCCAGAATACCTTTAATGATTTCAAATTTAACCTCGGGTTTCTCATTTGGATCTTTCAATATATATTCAACCATCTCTCCCTGGTCGTATTTCCTCTGCAACCCTAACACCGTTACATGATCCTCCTCATGAGGTTTTGGTTTAACCTGACCTCCATTAACGTCCATTTTTTCCGCCAAATTATGGTTGTCGGACATCACAGACTCGTCATCCTCTGCTCTAAGCGAGACGACATCAACATTATTGAAAGCATCGGACTCTGATGCACTATTCCTTATCTTCCTGACCACCATTGACTTATCAGCAGAAGCAGCACCATTGGAAACTCCTTTTTCGGAAAAATCAAACTCACAAACCGGCTCATCACCAATAGTGTCATCCTGATACGGCACAGCTATATATTCTATAGGACTCAGTACAAATTTAATTTCTCCGCTTTTTCCCAGCAGGGGTTCTGTCATCACACACGAGCATATTCTTTGTGTACTATCTAATGTCCTGATCGTTGTTCCAGACGTAGAAAGATTCATGTGGCGCATGATTTCTTTTGCCGCTAATTTGTTAAACTCTGCATGGGTAAATACACGTTGCGCAATTCCTGAGCCAAGATATTCACCAACAAAGCCATTTTTCTCAGGCGTAGTCTGCTTTGTATTTCTGACAATCGGTATAGACTTCTGGTGCAGAAGATCCCTATTCCTTTGATTATTTATAGTTCCATCGGGATTTCTTTCCAGCTTATCCCTCGTTGATTTACATTCCTTTTCAACATCAAATATCTCATCAAGATTGGGTTCAGGACAGATGATAAATGGGGCTTGCAACTCAATAAACAGCTTACCTTTTTGTATTGTTGTTACAGGGACACTGCATGAAAAATAAAGTTGATTCCTGTCCGGGCATCCAGTGACCAGTCGATAGCTGGCAATTTTAGAAACAATCTGATCATCAGGAATATTTTTTCGAAAGCGAATCAGGAACTTCATATTAGATTCTCTATCAATTGGATCAAGTAATCTTACTCGATTAATTAATCCTGAAAACGCTCTATCACCCTCAATACAATCCAATTCAATGTAGATGCCATTAGGACTATGCATTGGACCGGGGCGTGTATCCCGATCAAGAGTAAGGTGATCAAAGGGGTCTTGTTGATCGGGAATAATATCAGGGGTTAACAGCGTCACAGCAAGTGAATGTTTTATGTGCAAATACAGTTTATCTACATCATCCCTTGCATAAAACATCACCTCATAAAAAGAATTCAACGAGAGGTTTTCACTGTCGAACAAAGCGACAAATTTCTCCATGACAGGGTGAAGAAGTGCGCTACTACCCTGACCTGAATGACTGGTAAACCCTAAACTTTTCGCAAAACCCATCAACACTGCCAAGTCTTCAAGTTGACTGAGAGTACTGTAATCTGATTTCTGTTTCTTGATCTCCCTGTGAGACCACATTACATCAGATGCTGATAAACGACTTTGCGCAACTTCAGTCGTTAACCACTTAATTAACTCAGGACGCTCAACCAGACGACATCCCCTGTCTTTAACCCCTGCAACTCTCCCGACTCCCTTGTTTATTAAGTTCTCACTGAAGACTTGTCCATGTACTGCAAGAGAGATCACACGCCTTTTAGCACCGGCAATTTGTATCTCTCCTAGTGGATACTCTGGCTCTGGTATATCGATTTTCGAGCGTACCTGCATCCCGTAGGAAGTTTCAGGCTTTCCAGCTGGGAGCATATTATACATCCTGTTTGGTTTAGATCTGGCCGGAATGGGCCTGTTGAAGTTTAGTTGCATACTCAGAGTATCAGGGTACTCCTATTACAATATTTCCAAATACCGCTAAGGATGACAAAGAGGACTGATAGGTCCTCTGGGCATGAACTGAAGTCTAGTTCATAATAGAAGCTGAACAGCTCCTGACCCGGATATTTCATAAACTGCCCCGAATCTCGCGCACGACCACATGGATGTGGG
>NZ_JAHHPM010000134.1 GCF_024606345.1 Endozoicomonas sp. YOMI1 | reverse complement strand
AGAGCACGAAGGGAAAGAAAATCTCTTCTTTGTGCTCTTCGTGACCTTCGTGGTTTCGTCTTTAACTTCCCGAAGAAGGGAGTAGGCGCTAAATGTCCACCTTAAGAATATTGCTTACCGGCCGGTTAGTGTTTTATGTAAAAGAAAATCGTTAATTTCGACCATCGTTTTAGCAATTATTCAAATGTAAAATTCTATTACCAACAATCACAAGGATTGTCTAATGGATAACGTAAGCGCTCTATCTCCGACGAAAAAACTGAATGCTGTGGTTGCTGGCGAAAACCCGGCTCACTGGGTTCGTGTTTAATTCCCGGTAAAGTTATGGGCGAGCAGCACTTAGCCTTTGCTTTAAACGTTAAGTAAGAAGGCAGTAAGCCGATTACTTTACTCCGCTGTCATTCCACAGGGATTGTGCGGAACCCATCTTGCGGGGATAGCCAACTGCCAGCGCGTTCACATCCAAGTGAGATGGGTCCTGTACAATCCCTGTACAGGATGACAACGGAGGAAGTTATTTCAGGACAGTTCCTTACCTGCCCTTTGAACTTCTGGCTTCACCTATTTTTCCAGCCCCAAAACGAGAAACCCCGGCTTAGGCCGGGGTTTCTATGGGGTTCGGGAATAAATTTTCAAAAGAAAATGTATTACTCCATGATTTTGGCAACGACGCCAGCACCAACAGTACGGCCACCTTCACGGATCGCGAAGCGCAGACCTTCTTCCATCGCTACCGGGTTGATCAGGGTAGCAACGAAGTTGATGTTGTCACCAGGCATGACCATTTCAACGCCTTCGTTCAGTTCTACCGCACCGGTTACGTCAGTAGTACGGAAGTAGAACTGTGGACGGTAGCCCTTGAAGAATGGCGTGTGACGACCACCTTCTTCTTTGGACAGGATGTACACTTCAGCTTCGAACTTGGTGTGAGGAGTAACAGTGCCTGGCTTGATCAGACACTGACCACGCTCAACGTCTTCACGCTTGGTACCACGCAGCAGGGCACCGATGTTCTCACCGGCACGACCTTCGTCCAGCAGCTTACGGAACATTTCAACACCAGTAACAGTCGTCTTGGTCGTCTCTTTGATACCAATGATTTCTACTTCGTTACCCACGTTGATGATTCCACGCTCAACACGGCCAGTTACTACAGTACCACGACCAGCGATGGAGAAGACGTCTTCGATTGGCATCAGGAATGGCTGATCGATTGCACGCTCCGGCTCCGGGATGTACTCGTCCAGAGTTTCTACCAGCTTACGTACAGCAGAAGTACCCATTTCGTTGGTGTCTTCGCCGTTCAGGGCCATCAGGGCAGAACCGATGATGATTGGCGTGTCGTCACCCGGGAAGTCGTAGGTGTCCAGAAGTTCACGAACTTCCATCTCGACCAGTTCCAGCAGCTCTTCGTCGTCAACCATGTCGGCTTTGTTCAGGAATACCACGATGTAGGGTACACCTACCTGACGGGACAGCAGGATGTGCTCACGGGTCTGTGGCATGGGGCCATCAGCAGCGGAACAAACCAGGATAGCGCCGTCCATCTGGGCAGCACCGGTGATCATGTTCTTAACGTAATCAGCGTGTCCCGGGCAGTCTACGTGCGCGTAGTGACGGTTTGGAGAGTCGTACTCTACGTGTGCAGTAGAGATGGTGATACCACGCTCACGCTCTTCTGGAGCGTTGTCGATCTGGTCAAACGCACGCATGGTGCCGCCCCAGATTTCAGCACATACACGAGTCAGTGCGGCAGTCAGAGTGGTTTTACCGTGGTCAACGTGACCGATGGTGCCGACGTTTACGTGCGGCTTCGAGCGTTCAAATTTTTCCTTAGCCATATCTCTTAACCTTTAGCTGTAGATAGTTCGAGGGTAGCAATGTCAAGCAGGGCATTCTAACAGCCATTTTCACCGGAAAGAATTTCTCATGATAAAAAAACATAAAAAATCCTGTTATTCCGGGAAACAGACGGTTAGAACCCCTGATTTAATATCAACCCTGGTTTTTGATGACCGCTTCTGCAATGCTGGCGGGCGCTTCGGCATACTCATGGAATTCCATGGAGTATGTAGCACGCCCCTGAGTTGCTGAACGCAGATCGGTAGCGTAGCCGAACATTTCACCCAGCGGCACCTGAGCATTAATCACCTTGCCAGAAGGCGTATCTTCCATTCCCTGAACAATACCACGACGGCGGTTCAGGTCGCCCATAACGTCACCCATGTAGTCTTCCGGTGTTACCACCTCGACCTTCATCATAGGCTCCATCAGGACAGGCCTGGCCTGAGGCGCGTATTTCTTCAGAGCTTGCGAAGCAGCGATTTTAAACGCCATTTCGTTAGAGTCAACATCGTGGAAGGAACCATCGTACAGACGAGCTTTCAGACCCAGCAGTGGGTAGCCGGCGATAACGCCGTTCTTCATCTGTTCTTCGATACCTTTCTGGATAGCCGGGATGTATTCCTTGGGAATCACTCCACCCACGATTTCGTTAATGAATTCCAGACCTTCCTCACCGTAGCCAGCTGGCGAGAATTCAACCACAACGTGACCGTACTGACCGCGACCACCCGACTGCTTGGCAAATTTGTGGTTAGCGTCAACAGAGCCTTTCAGCTTCTCACGGTAGGCAACCTGTGGCTTACCAATGTTCGCTTCTACCTTGAACTCGCGACGCATACGGTCAACGATGATGTCCAGATGCAGCTCACCCATACCGGAGATGATGGTCTGGCCACTTTCTTCATCAGTGTGTACGCGGAAAGATGGATCTTCCTGAGCCAGTTTGCCCAGAGCGATACCCATTTTTTCCTGGTCAGCCTTGGTCTTGGGCTCAACCGCAACAGAGATTACCGGCTCCGGGAACTCCATACGCTCCAGAGTGATAATGCTGTCCATGGCACACAGAGTGTCACCCGTGGTGACATCTTTCATGCCGATCAGCGCTACGATGTCACCAGCGACACACTCTTTCAGCTCTTCACGGTTGTTTGCGTGCATCTGTACCATACGGCCAACACGTTCTTTCTTGTGCTTGACCGGGTTGTATACCGTGTCACCAGAGTTCAGGACACCGGAGTAGTTACGGACGAAGGTCAGAGTACCCACGAACGGGTCAGTGGCAATCTTGAACGCCAGGGCAGAAAAAGGCGCAGTGTCATCCGCTTCACGGGTAGCAACAGTGCCTCCTGCGTCGTCCAGAATACCTTCGATCGCCTTAACTTCTTTTGGCGAAGGCATCAGCTCGATAACGGCGTCCAGAACAGCCTGTACCCCCTTGTTCTTAAAGGCAGAGCCGCCGAACACCGGGATAATTTCATTGGCCAGGGTACGGGCACGGATACCGGCCTTGATCTCTTCTTCTGACAGATCACCCTCTTCCAGGTATTTTTCCATCAGTTCTTCAGTGGCTTCAGCGGCAGCTTCTACCATGTACTCACGCATTTCTGCGCACAGCGCTTCCATGTCGGCAGGAATGTCTTCGTAAGTGAAGCTCATACCCTGGTCTGCTTCGTTCCAGATGATGGATTTCATCTTCACGAGGTCAACCACGCCTTTAAACTCGTCTTCGGAGCCAATGGTCATCTGCATTGGCACAGCGTTGGCATTCAGACGGTCACGCAGCTGGCTGATAACCATTTCGAAATCAGCACCGGTACGGTCCATCTTGTTGACGAAGACCATACGGGGAACTTCGTACTTGTCAGCCTGACGCCATACGGTTTCAGTCTGGGGCTGAACACCGGAAGAACCACACAGTACGACGACAGCACCGTCGAGTACACGCAGGGAACGCTCTACCTCGATGGTAAAGTCAACGTGTCCCGGAGTGTCGATGATATTGATACGGTGCTCGTCAAACTGAGCATCCATACCACGCCAGAAACAGGTAGTAGCAGCAGAAGTAATGGTGATACCACGCTCCTGCTCCTGCTCCATCCAGTCCATGGTGGCAGCACCATCATGAACTTCACCGATTTTATGGCTCAGACCGGTGTAAAACAGAACACGTTCTGTGGTCGTTGTCTTACCCGCGTCAACATGGGCACAGATACCAATGTTGCGATAGCGGTTAATCGGGGTTTTACGGGCCACGACTCAATCCTCTGATACTTAGAAACGGTAGTGGGAGAATGCCTTGTTGGCTTCAGCCATGCGATGCACGTCTTCACGCTTCTTAACGGCAGCGCCCTTGCTTTCGGCAGCGTCCAGCAGCTCTCCAGCCAGGCGGAGTTTCATGGACTTTTCACCGCGCTTGCGCGCAGCGTCTACCAGCCAGCGCATGGCCAGGGCAGTACGACGGGCAGGACGAACTTCAACCGGTACCTGATAAGTGGCACCACCAACACGGCGAGACTTAACCTCTACCATAGGAGCGATGGTTTCCAGAGCTTTCTCGAACAGCTCCAGAGGCTCCTTATTGGTACGCTCCAGAACGATGTCCAGGGCACCATATACGATTTTTTCAGCGACAGATTTCTTACCGCTGACCATCACGTGGTTGATGAATTTAGTGAGTGTTTTGTTGCCAAACTTAGGATCTGGCAGCACGTCGCGCTTAGCGACTACGCGTCTTCTTGGCATTGATAAGCCCTCTACGTCGGTCTTCAGGTAATCCAGGATCAATCAGTGGCATTCTCTGTACAAAAAAGTTGTACGAAAAAGCAGTGACCTGGCCTTACTCTCATCAACCTGATTATTAAATAAATTCTTACCTGGCTTGACACTAGTCTCTGGCAACCAGTGTCTAGCCCTTAGGTCTCTTGGTACCGTACTTGGAACGGCCCTTCTTACGATCGTTAACACCCTGGGTATCCAGGCTACCGCGAACGGTATGGTAACGAACACCTGGCAAGTCTTTTACACGACCGCCACGGATCAGAACAACACTGTGCTCTTGCAGGTTGTGACCTTCACCACCGATGTAGGAAGTCACTTCAAAGCCGTTGGTCAAACGCACACGACATACTTTACGCAGCGCAGAGTTAGGCTTTTTAGGGGTAGTGGTATAAACACGGGTGCAAACCCCGCGACGCTGAGGACAGGCCTGCAGCGCAGGCACGTCCGTCTTTTTAACCTTACGCTTCCGGGGCTTGCGCACCAGCTGGTTAATTGTTGCCATTCAGCAAACTCCAATCTCTATTCGAGAACCGTTTCTAAGTGTTGAGTCTGAACCGTCAGAGGAAAGAGCAGTCCAAACTCCTGCTTTAAACAGCAAAAGCCGGCAGAAACCGGCTTATGCGACCCGATCCACGACTAACTCACAAGAAGCGAACCACGGGCAAAATAAAGCGCAGAAATTTTACGGATCGACAAAAGCAACGTCAAGTAGGGGATTCAGCCATATAAGGCGAGAAATATCCCATAGTCTGGCAAAGAAGCCTGGTTAACAGGGGATTCTTACTGAATCAAGGAGGGTTAACAAAAGACCTGAAAGATGATTTACGGGCAAAAAGTTAACACAAGCAGGCCAGAAAAAACAGATAACCCAATGATTTATCTATACTCTTCAACAAATCACCATTTCCGGCAATCACTTACCCGGAAAACTGATAAGCATTGCCAGATATGCTAAAGTCCCCACCCCACACACCTTCAAAGTTTAAAACTCAATGAAACGCGAACTGGCAATCGAATTTTCCCGGGTCACCGAAGTCGCCGCCCTGGCAGGTTATAAATGGCTTGGACGAGGTGATAAAAATGCCGCTGACGGCGCCGCCGTCGAAGCCATGCGCACCATGCTGAATAAAGTCGATATGCATGGTGAGATTGTGATCGGTGAAGGTGAAATCGACGAAGCACCCATGCTTTATATTGGTGAAAAAGTCGGCACCGGCAATGGCGAAAGCATTGATATTGCTGTTGACCCCATTGAAGGCACCCGCATGACGGCCATGGGCCAGAATAACGCCATTGCCGTTCTGGCTGCCGGTGAAAAAGGTTCCTTTCTGAAAGCGCCGGACATGTATATGGAGAAGCTGGTCTGTGGACCAGGCGCCAAAGGCGTGATCGACCTGAACCTGGGACTGCGCGAGAATATCCGGAATATCGCCCGCGCCCTGCACAAGCCCATCGAAAGCCTGGTGGTCATCACCCTCGCCAAACCACGCCATGATGCCGCCATTGCCATGATGCAGAGCATGGGTGTCCGCGTATTTGCCATTCCTGACGGCGATGTTGCTGCTTCTATTCTTACCTGCATGCACGACAGCGAAGTTGACCTGATGTACTGCGTGGGCGGAGCACCGGAAGGCGTGGTTTCAGCGGCCGTTATCCGGGCACTGGGCGGTGATATGCACGGCCGCCTGGTAACCCGTGACAAGGCCAAGGGTGAAACGCCGGAAAATATTGCGGCTGCCCGACTGGAAGCGGAACGCTGCCGGGAAATGAGGGTCGAACCGGGTAAAGTACTGCGCCTTGATGAGATGGCCAGTTCCGATAACGTGGTCTTTTCAGCCACCGGCATCACCAAGGGTGATTTGCTCCGGGGCATTATGCGCACAGGCAATATCGCTACTACCGAAACCCTGGTGGTTCGCGGTAAATCCCGAACCATCCGCCGCATCCAGTCCACTCATTACCTGGATCGAAAGGATGATGATATTAAGAACATCATTCTTTAACCCACAAGTCAGGCCTGAATTAGCCGGTGGCGGATGTCAAACAGCACTTTGCGAACATTATCTATCCGGTCCAGTAGCACTGATCTTTGGGCAAATCAAGCAAATCACAAACGGAGGGGCAATCCGGGTTATTCGTAAAACCAAAATCCCTGAACTCTTCCAAACAGGCAGCCCTAAAAAGAGAGTGTTGGCAGGCAGCCTTTAAACTGTAACCCAGAGTGGCCAGATTCATTACCAGCGTAACCTTTGTGCGCCTTGATGGGCTTCCGCCTTCCAGAACGCATTGCGTCAGGCTCAGGAAGGTACCAAGGCCTCCGGAAATGGCCGCCACTTCATAATCCAGCCATTTTGGCTGAGGGAAACCGAAAAGCGAACCTTCATTGGTGACCATCGTTTTCAGGCCAAACAACGCAAGATGTGCTGCTAAATCACCAACATTCATTATGATAGTTCCGTTTTGACTAAATAAATTGCTCGCTAGACACTGGATAGACACTTGGAATTAATGAAAAGTTCCAGGAGATTCGTGCGCTTGCCACACCGCGAAGCACCTCCAAACCTTCACTTTGTTGGTGAGTACTAACCCGGATATTTCATAAACTGCCCCGAATCTCGCGCACGACCACATGGATGTGGG
>NZ_JAHHPM010000133.1 GCF_024606345.1 Endozoicomonas sp. YOMI1 | reverse complement strand
CCCCATAGCAACAAATTTCGTCTGGCCTGATAGGGTAACGGCCAAACACAGGTATGATGCTTACTGAAATACGACACCGTTCCTGTGAGAGGCCGCCCCGATGGAAGTATGTCAGCCACTGGCTAAAACCGCCAATCATTGCCACGCTCTTGAGCAGCTCGAACTCATGTTGACCCGCCTTCGCCAGCATCATAATCCGATCCGGCATTTTGAGGATTATGAAAACGAGGTCCATGCGCTTTTTGCGCAGGCAGAACGAGAGGTTCTGGCAAATGACCTGGCCTCACTCGACGTTGATGCACCAGCCATTGAGTTCAATGGCACCTGCTATCACCGGGCATTGCACTGTTCTGCAACTTATCAGTCAGCTGTCGGCCCTATCCGGGTTGCCCGCACACTGTACCGCCAGGGCAAAGAACCCTGCATTGTGCCCATGGAGCTTCAGGCAGGAATTGTTGAGGGGTTCTGGACACCGAGGGCCGCAAAGCAGGCGATATGGATGGTGGCACAGATGCCGCCTGGTGAAGCCAAAAGCCTCCTTGACCTTATGGGAAATATGACACCTTCGGAAAGTGCCCTGGCCAAGCTGCCCAGAAAGTTCAATGAACAATGGGAGCAACATCGTGAGCCTTTCGAGTGCCTCCTCAGGGAAAGCATCAAAGTTCCCGAAGAAGCTGTCACCGTGGCCGCTTCCCTGGATGGTGTGATGTTACCAATGAAAGACGGCAAGCGTCAGGAAAAGCGCGAGAAGAATAAATCCGAAGGCAAGCAAACCCGTGGTCCAGCCGGTTGCCAGGAGGCCAGTTGTGGAACCCTGTCGTTTTACGATGTCCAGGGGGAACGCCTTTCGACCATCAGGATGGGGCGGATGCCTGAAAGCAAGAAAGTCACTTTAAAGAAATCACTCGCGGACTTACTGGACGAAGCGCTCAGGCAGAAGCCTGAGTTATCACTGGTCAAAGTCGCCGACGGGGCGAAAGACAACTGGACCTATCTTGCCAATGAACTCCCGGAAGGGCATGAAATCGTAGACTTTTACCATGCCGCAGAACACCTGAAGAAGGCATTCGATCTGTCCTATGGTGAGAACAGTGCTAAATCCAGAGAAAAATTCACCACCTATCGTCATATCCTCAAGGAGGAGCCAGCAGGTGTTGAGAAAGTTATCAAGGCTCTGGCTTACCAACACAAGCAGCATCCCCGGCGATCGAAGTTGAAAACTGAGCTGGAGTACTTCAGAAATAATCGAGCCCGCATGAACTACGCTGAGCACTTGTCGCACAAACTGCCAATAGGTTCAGGGGTTATTGAGGCTGCCTGTAAAACCCTGGTAACGCAGCGTATGAAGTGTTCAGGTATGCGATGGCGTCATCCCGGAGGGCAAGGTGTTCTGACACTAAGATCATTAATCCAGAGCGGTCTGTTCGACAATGGATGGAAGCTGCTGGAAGTGACTTACTGCGCCAAGGTTACAGAGGTTGGCTCAAAGAATATCATCCCGTTTCCTGTAAAGGAGAACAATATTGTATGAAAGTACCAGTCAATATCAAACTTTCACCCGTTCTATTATGTACTCACTTCATTTTCCCTCCATTGCCGAATATTTTTTTGCTCTTTTGCCTGTAGTTTTTGTCCTTTTGCCTGCAGTTTTTGTTTTTGTTTTTCCAGTTGCTGTAGTTTTAGTTTGTCTTTTTCCTGCTTTTGTTTTTCTTGTTTCAGTAGTTTTTGTTTATTTTTTTCTTGTTTTTGTTTTTCTTCCATACTTTTTTTGTCCTTCTTTTTTTCTTCCTTTATGTTTATTTTCTGCAATCTCTCAAAATTTTCTAACTGAGTTTTATCTAACCCTCCATAAAATTCTGAAGGTGTACCACCATGGGAGTGTAAAACTTTCCCATTTGATTTATTGTACCTGTCATAATCTATTTCTGGACGTAGGCGGAAACCCCCGGCATATATTGCTCCCTGTTTCATTGGCCAGAACTCATCTTCTATTTTTCCCGGACCTTCCTGCAAGGTGCACCCATGTTCGATTAATACACGCAATGTTTGTGTATTATCATTATGCGCTGCATAATGGACAGGCATGGCATGATTTTTGTTCTCTATGAATTTTGATGCTCCAAGATCATTTATCAGGTACGGGATAAGAGCATGTTTACCTGTCAGGGAGGCCAGATGAAGCACGCAAGCACCATTTTTAGTTATTGCTTTATCTACGTTGGGTAAATTTCTCAATAATAATATACTCATCTCTTCGGTGCCTTCTGTGAAAGAGATATAAAACACCGAGTCCATACCATTTTCTTCAACCCTGTCAACGGCAGCACCAGCATCTAATAATTTTTCAGTGGTTTTAAGATTATGGTTTTTAACACTGAATCCAAGTGCAGTTTTTTTGTATTTATTCGGGCCCAAGTACGGTTTAAGCGCTAATAATGCATCTATAACCTGATCGCTCAAATTTAACTCACAAGCTGAAATAATAGGGGTTTTACTGTGAGGGTAATCCGAAAAATTGACATTAATGCCTGGTTGCTGACAGAGAAAAAGTATGGTGTCCTGCATTTTCTCGCGGACAACCAATTTAAGGACTGTATTCCCATTACTCATGCGAGCATTTATATTAATTCCATCCAGTGTACAAAGAAATTCTAACGTCTTCCACTGATTATTTAAGGCAGCCAGATGTAAGGGATGAACTAAGTTGTCTGGATTCTCTGGATCTTGCAGAGAATCAATCATTAATTCGGGCTGAGCTTGTTTCAAGTACTTTAAAGTGTCTATATCACCTGCCTGGCACGCATTAAAGTACATGTTATTGAATTCTTCCTGGCTTAATAGCGGCTCCATTATGGCTGGCATTGCTGATGCCCCGCGGGCGTCGTCCATGCCGGTATTTTCGATATTCTCGTTTGCTTCAATGGTGGTAATAGGAGTGCCCGGCACAATGGGTTGCGCATTGCCCCGTAGCCACTGGGGCAGGGGATGGGAGTGTGCAGATGGATAATCGAAACTGCCGGTAAAAGGTGTCGCAGGCGGAAGCCTATTGCCATCTACATCATAACGAGCCCATTCATCCTGCATTGCTTCATATCCGCTTTGGTGTGTGTAAGCAAGGGCGGAGAGATCTGAGCTTGGTATAGGCTGTTCAGAAACCGGTGGTGTGCTTGGTGTAGCGCCTGTGGCAGCAACAGTGCCAGTTGTTTTTTCATTTTGAGCTCTACGCAACTTTTGTATTTGATTTTCCAGATCTGTTTCTTTTTTTGTTAGTTTTTTTGCTCTTTCCTTCAGCCCTTGTTGTTCTTTAATGTTTTCCTGCAGACGCTTCATTAGGTTTCTATCTTTTTGTTTTTCTTTATTAATTGCTTCTCGTGTACGTCCATATTTCTCCTCATGTTCTTTCAGCTGGACTGCATCACCTCCAAAATAGTCCAAAGGTGTGCCACCCTCATCATATAACTTTCTTCCGTTGGTTCTATTTATCCTTTTATAGTTTATATCATAGTTAGAAGAGTACTTGTATTTTATCAGCTCCCAGAAGTCTTTTTCTATTCTTCCTTTCCCTTCATACAGGGTGCATCCAAGGTCAATTAATCTACGCAGTGTTGATGCATGATTTCCATACGCTGCATAATGGACTGGCATGGATTTATATTTATTGGTTACAAATCTTGAAGCCTTACGAGTGAGAATCAGATAAGAAGCGATTTCAACTTTGCCTTGTAAAGCAGCCAGATGCAACACCCGAACATCATAGTCAGATAATGATTGATTTACGTCCGGCAAATAATCCAATAGCAATTTACTAATCTCGTCAGAGGCTTTATCGAAGGAAATATAAAATATGCTGTCTTTTCCATCTTTATTTTTCTTGTTAACCACTGCTCCGGATTTTAATAATTTTTCAGTGGTTTCCAGATTGTTGTTTTCAACGCTAAAGGAAAGTGCAGTTTTGTTGTTTTTGTTCTCACCCAGGTATGGTTTATGATCCAATAATGCATCTATTATCTGATCGTCTACGTTATTTTTACAGGCGCAAATAATAGGGGTGAGACCGCGATTATTCTCCAGATTTATCTTAATATCCGGATGTTGACAGAGAAATTTTACGGTTGCCACGTGATTTTTATCGATAGCATAGAGGAGAGCGGTACTCTTATCAGCTGACAGGGCGTTTATATCAATACACGGATTCTGGCAAAGAAATTCTACCACTTCCACATGATTAAGATTGGCAGCCAGATGCAGGGGATAAACTGATTTTTTCGGCTCTTCTGGAACCTTCAAAGGATCAATCATCAACTGGGGATAAGCTTGCTCCAGGCGCTTTATAGTATTTAAGTCACCATCCCGGCAGGCATAGTAGTAGGTGTTATTGAAATCTTCCAGACTTATTGGCTTTTCAGTGACGGGCGGCAATGCGCATGCCCCTTCAATGTCGTCCGTGACGGGATTTTTGGTATTCTCGTATGCTTCTGCCCGCGTTATGTTTGTCGGATCAATATTGTACGTTGGCTCATATTCTGGTAATGATCGTAATGCTTGATAAGGGTATAGCTCGTAATACTCGGGTGGAGCTGATGGAGGTGGAAATTCATTGATAACTTCGTCATCACTGACCAACCCATCATTAGTCAACATTGCACCAATATCTTCATCGCTTATGCCAAAGGGAGCAGGAATATCTGAAGTTGGTGCAGGTGGTTCATAAGTATCATCTGTAGCAGCAGCTTCAGTAGTTTCTCCAGGTAGTTCAGAAGTGTCATTTATGGCAGCGGCTTCAGTAGTTTCTCCAGATGATTCAGAAGTATCTATGGCAACAGCAGCTTCAGCTGAACCACTTGCAGCAGCATCATGCCCGGTTTCTTCACTGGAGGGGGTGTCAGTGATCGTGTTATCAACAGGGAGCGACAACATGGTTCTTTGCCCGAGGCTCAACGTCTGTGGAGGGAGCGATTGTGAATCTGGCAGATGATTGCAAATGGATGAGGTATCAGATGACGTGCCGCACACCTGGCGACAATCGAAGTCACCCGGATGCTCGGGGGTGTCATCAGTGGCTGCGTCGGGAGTTTGATTCCGTGGATTAGTAGCAATAGCTGAAGAAATAGTATCTGCAACAGTGGTAGCCAGAATGCCAAGGTAGAACATTTTCAGGTCCTTTTTTTAATTGGGTTTTCTAAAGCCTGTTGCGGTTTCGTTGTTGACCTTTGAGTTTCCTGATAATGCATTACTATGGTAATTATTTTGGAATTAGCCAAAGGAGAACCTGAACTGCCGGGCAATAACTGAAACTTTAACGAACTTTGATAATTGCACCTTTGTTCAGACCGTAAAATTGACCAATAGTTTCAATACTGCCTTCCTTTTTTACCTTTACCGTGAATGCCCGGTCTGGCACGTAACGAACCAGGTGTTTAATTGATTGTATGATCAGTCATAAAGAAAGGTCAGGAAATTGCATGATTCTATTTGTCCATTAACCAAGTCCAGAGGTTTGGAATCTGTACTCCATTTCTTATGGCTTTCCAGGGTAAATTTGTCCATTGTGATTGGTCCGGCTGAACTGATTGATTCAGTGGTTCAATTAACTTTCTACTTCTGGCTAGGTATTCCTGCTTCTGTGTTTGTGAGAGCTTTTGATTGACAGGAGAATTCACATCCTTATCAATTATGCTGCAGAAATAATTATACATTTCCCGGCGATTAGACAAGTTACCGGAAATCATCGGGATAATGCACTGGCCGACAATGCCTGCATCGGTTTCACTCAGTAACGCACGCCACGGTTCTCCGGAAGACCTGTTCAATTGAAGCAGGATATTTGACAAGTGAAATTCGAATGGGCCTTTATCGCTGTTATTCGATGTTTTATTCAACACTGGCTTATGAGTTTCAAGATCATAAAGATTAAATGCAAGTTGGCCCAGAGCTCTTGTGGTATGTTTAAGATATTGGAGTTTATTGTTGGTATTGACGACATACTCGTGTTTCTGCCACTGGTCTTTCCTTCGGTTTTTTCGTGCCAATGGCATTTTGGAAATAGATCTTTCGAAGCGTTTTTTCCGATTCTGAAAACGCTCGTTTACATTGGCGTACTCTTGTTGGAAGGATGTCTTAAGCTGCTTCACGGTATCGGCAATGGCAATAATTAAAACGATATCAGAATTATTTAACATGCTGGCTCGTACTGCGTGATAAAAGTCATGTCCCATAAAGTCAAGAATGTCTGGAGCAGGTAAGTGGTCAGCTGTTTTTGGCAATGGATGGCCAGGATACGGAATAGCCATGTCTCTGTATCCTTTAAGGCCGCCGGTTCTAATATCTTCAGGGGTACTGATCCCGATTACCGGATTGATTTGATGGGCTTCTTCCTGGAAAACACTGTCAATGAACGCCTGTCGCAGCGTGATGGATGGGCACATCATCCACCCGCAGGCACCAAATAAAACCCTGAAGTCCAGGTATACCAGGGATTTTTTCGCAGTGAGCTGCTCTGGGTCTTCATTTGGAAAAATTGGGCAACTGTAGGTCCAGAAACCTGCCTCAACAGGAGGTGCTTTTTTAAGCAAAAACTGGATTTTCTGGATGATGGAATATGAATATACATCAAAAGAAGAACGGATAAAAAACATCTTTGACCTTTGCAATGAATTCGTTATGATTTCCCAGGCGTATTCATTAACTTCTCCATTATCATCAAACAGCTTGTGATGCCGAATCTTAAATGAATTTTTATCCTGGATACCTTCCAGGTAAATTCCCTGCAGGGTAACCAGGGTTGCAAATTCATTCCTGCTGATTATCTTTTCCCGAAATGCACGGAGTGCTGCATAGGCAAAGGCATCAGATTGTAAAAAGCTGAGGTGTTCTGTAGTGATTTGTTCTGGATTGAGACAACACTGGACAATTTGTTCAAGCTGCTGTGGAGTAGTGGCGTTTGCCTTTTCCATGATCAATAATTGTTGGTCTATCTTGATTCTACGAACAACTTCATTGAACTCCCTGGCATGGTCATCAGTGACTGGCAATAGCAGGGGGTATAAAGATGTTCCTTTAACGTTTCTCTCCTTCAAATCTGTTAAGGGTGTTACTGAATATCCCTGGTTGTCAGGCAACACAGCATCATCTGTAGTCATGCTGCAAACATATCTGAACGGACCGCTGATGGTATTCCAAAGAACGTTGACGAGCCTTGATGCAGCATTTACGGATCTGGTGTGTCACGAGAGCAGAGTCGGTCTGCTCGTAACTGTAATTGAGATG
>NZ_JAHHPM010000132.1 GCF_024606345.1 Endozoicomonas sp. YOMI1 | reverse complement strand
GGTGTCGGCTGGTACGTATAGCGAATCTACAGTATGTTATGCGAAACTGATTCGTTTAAACGACTGTTATATTTCAAAAGGAGAGTACATTGCAAAATCAACCTATGAGTAGTGCCGACCAAGGTAAGCTACTAATTTTTTCGCTCTTGTTGGCCCCTTCGTTAATTTTTCTGTTCGGTATAATCCCTGCCATATTTTTGGGCTTTGGCATATATATGATGAAGAAGAATCAAGACTTCTCCAGTATTGACACCGCGGTCAAAAATTTTAAGGGCTATACATGGCTAGCACTCATCGGCTGTACTCTGAGTTCTATTTATTGGGGCAATAAGTATTTCAGTGCGGAGCGAAGCTATTATTACGATGATGAGTTCTTTGTTTCGTTAATGTTCGCTGGAATTGCTTTTGCCTATTTGATTGTGGTTCAGGTTTTATTTTACTCCCCCATGAATAGGCACAAAGAGTGGGTTGAGGTTAATGGAATATTTTCAACAAAACCAAAATCAGACAATGGCTCAATAAATCAGACAGAGGTAGACATAATAAAAGGCGAAAAGCTTAAACAATATTCTGTAGCTGACGAACTAACAAAATGGGCAAAGCTCAAAGAAGATGGTCACATTTCTGAAGAAGAGTTTAACGAAGCCAGAACCAAGCTTTTAAAGCGAAACTGAAAAATGGATCTTTACAACAAGCAATTCGAACTACGTCAAGAAACATCAGGCTATTGGCATAATAAGTCACATGATCTTTTGGTGTCTGCTCGCACTTTATGGAAGGCCATGCAAAGCGAAAAAGACTTAGAGATTAATTGCTGGGCAACTTACAAGATGCTTATAGGAATGTCTTTCGAACTGCTTTTTAAGGCACATTGCATTGGTTCTGATACAGAATTTAACCCCACTCATGATTTGGTCGCCTTGGCGAATACCGCAAACCTGCCTACTTCAAAAAGCGAAAACAAAATACTACAGGTGCTATCTGAATATGTTATTTGGGATGGACGCTACCCAACACCGAAGAAGCCTGAACATTTAAAAGGGCACTGGAAGAACCAAGCTGATTTATCAGATGAAAAGCTGGACTTGGAGAATTTAATGCCACTTTGGCGTCGTTTCTCTGATTCATTCATGGAGCAGTACAATTGAAATATAACAAGTTGCTGCACACGGAAAAATTACTCGCTGCGCTCCTAATTTTCCGGTGAGCAAGGCGTTAGGTGAATAGAAGCATATGTCCTACGAAATACATGGAAATTGGAAGGCTGGCTGGGCAATTGATTTACATACAGTTAGTAGCATTCCCCTCCCTGATGGAGGGTTTGATACTACGTACACGGACACTGGAAAGGCATTGAATCAGTTAAAATATCACTCTGACTATTCTCAAATTGAGCCGCTAGCCAAAACTGCTGTGGAGTTTCTTCGCACAAGAGTGGTGACTCCATACTTAAATGCAATCATCTCTGTCCCACCATCATTTAGTAGGGAGCTTCAACCTGTTCAGGAGATAGCAAAGAAGATTAGTGAAGCCTTAGGTATACCGCATGACCTCGATTATCTAATTAAGACCCGACCAACGGATCAGTTGAAAGGAGTAACCGATCAGGCTGAAAGGGAAAAAATCATTGCCGGTGCATTTAAGGTGGATGATCTGAGGTATAAAAATGGTAAAATTCTTTTATTTGATGATTTGTTCCGATCGGGAACAACATTAAATGAAATTACAAAAGTTCTTTATAACGAAGGCCAGGTTCAAAACGTCTATGTCGTCACGCTAACAAAGACGAGAGTAAACAGATGAGTGAAAGAGTTTTTATATCAGGTTCAATCACTATTAAAAAGCTGCCAAATTGTGTGAAGTCTAGTATCGATGCCATTTGTAAGGGCGGCATCGAAATACTAGTGGGTGACGCGAACGGCATTGATACAATGGTGCAGGATTATTGCAAAAAGGTTGGCTATAACTCTGTTGTAGTTTATTCGATCTATCAATCTCCACGCTATAAAGCGTCAGGATTTAAGTCGAAATTTGTTAATGTTCAAAGCGATTCAAAAAAAGAACGTGAGAGACAAAAAGAAAAAGATGCTGCCATGACACTTGAAAGTGATTACAGTCTTGTAGTGTGGGATGGCGTTAGCAAAGGCAGCTATGCAAATATTAATCGAGCATTGGAAAATGATAAAAAAGTGAAAGTATATCTAAAGGAAGTCGATTCATATCTTCCTCCATCAAAGATAGCAAAAACCGAAATTGATTTTATATTCAGAAAAAATAACGGATATACCGCCGCTGAAGTTGTTGAATATCTACAAAGTGAAGGAGAGGAGTTTTTCAGCAATACAAGGGCTTTAAATAAATGTCTTCTGGAAAACAAAATTATCAAAAAGGAAGATGGCATTTATTTGCCATCAGATGATTTCAAAAACCTATTTATGATTGATAAATATCACGGTGTGGTAAAGGGTATTAAGTTCACTGACGATTTTATATCTTGGATTGAAGATTGGATTAAGAAAAATCGCCCACCTGAAGAATTAAGCCTGCTATGAATTCACCTAACAAGGCGCTGCTGTCGGACAAATTTTACGCTGCGCTCCAAATTTGCCGCAGAGCGCGGCGTTATGTGCTTTAACTCATCAATAAGGAGTACCTATGTCTGGTCTATTTGGTAAAAAAAAACGGAAGTCGAGAAGCTGATTGACCAAGATGGGATTGATCATGCTACAAGGCGTTTTGCTGAAGTAATAAGCAACAAGCTGCCTACAAAAGAACTCGCGTATCAATTTATTCTTGAAGAAATTGAAGCAGCAAGTCAGGGTAATGATGTGGCAAGGAGCTTTGCTGATGCGAGTGGAATAAGCTCTAGTGAATACACTGGGGCGATAAACAATTCCAGTTATGAAATTGATGGCCCAGAAGGCCCACAGCAGCTACTGCTGCATCTATGCACTCAGCTAAATTCAAATACTGATCTGATGGTAGAGTTCAGGGTGCGAATAGCTGACAATATCATGAAGAAATTTTATTTAGGCAGGTATGCTCAGGATGTGCCTCTTGGTATTTCAAAATATGAAAATCTAAAACACATACTAACAAACGAAGAAATTCTAGACGCCATTGTTATGAGCGCATCAGGAATAAATCAAGCACCGATAAGCATTGCATTTGAAGTTAATGATGCAATCAAAATAGTCAATTATATTTCCAATCTGATTGGTATTTCTGGTTTAGAGCTGGTCAACGCAATTAGTGACCAGCAACATGATGAACAAATTCGCAAAATGATTACGGAGGCGGAGAGACAGAAAGATTATGAATATGTTGGTGATGGAGACGATTGGGCTGAAGAATTAATTTCTTGGGCAGAGCAAAATGATCTGCCTAGTTTAAAGCCTTTCGACTCGCCAGCATATCGTCAAACAGGGTTTCCGCGAAGCAAATCCGAACTGATGGGCTTGGAATTTTTACATCTTCCTTCATGTAATATATCCGAGTTGCCGGCATCAATCGGGAAGCTAAAAAACATACAGGCTATTTGCCTTGATGAAAATCAAATTTCAGAAATCCCGCAAGAAATTTGTAGCATTTCGAGTTTGGTGCGTTTGGATTTAGACGACAACCAAATATCAACCCTGCCAAAAGAAATTGGACAACTTCAGAATTTGCAGACGCTATCATTGAGAAATAACCCAATTTTAGACTTCCCCATAGAAATGACAGGTCTCCGGAATCTGAGAAAGCTGGATATCAAGGGTGTAAAAATCCACCTCAGCTCAAAGTACTCACCGCTATCTGCTAACGGTTTTGAGGTTTACAATTATTTCGATTCCAACGGCGTCATAAAAGAAGACAATTTGAGCTATTGGCTGGAAAATACAGACACATCTAATCTAGAGGTTACAGGGTAGCGACAATATGAGTATTGAAAAACTATACATGAGTAAAATGGGCGGCGATCTATCTCCTGCCGAATGCCAAAAGATTAATAGTCAGCTTGCATTAATTGCGTGTCTCTGACATACCAGAAGATCAGTTAGAAAATATTACCGACTACTTGGTAACAGCTCTAAATATGAACTCTGTTTCAACAAATGAAATCGACGCTTTAGAATCATTACTAAGCGAACTGCAACAGAGCACATAACAATCGCATGCACCGGACAGCAAAAAGCGCCGCCCTTCGTCGCTCTGCTCTTTGCTGCCGGTGATGCGTGGTGTTAAGTTTCCTCAGCATCGTGCAAATATCACTATTTCACACATAGTGGTATAATCCTTGTATTTAAATACACTACAACAGAGATATGGTTAAAAATGGCTTCTAGTTTCTTTTTTCAACAAATAGATAAGAACGAGTTAAACTCGGCTTTTATTGATGCCGCTGAATCTTATGCTGTAGAAAACAAGAAACAGATATATTTAATTGATAAGCCTTTAGGTGATAGCAAATACTCTTATGAGTACAACGATTGCTTAGTCCTGCTTGCGCCAGGTTATAAAATAACGTTTGTCCATTTCGGGGATGATGAAGATTCTTTCGAAGAATATGTGAATGATTTTATAGAGGATCTTGGATCAATATCTGATAAGTACAGATATAAAGATATTATTGGTCGTCCTAGAGCTTGGAAAAAAACTCTGATAGCAGAAGAAACATACAGCAGTGGTCAAAGCTTTAATGAGATAATGGATAATATTATCCTTAGTGGAGGTGAAAATAAAAAGCAATGTGAATTACTCCTTTCACTACTCACTGGCAGCATAAATGACATTGAAAAAGTCAAAGGAAATATTCCTGACAATATTTTAGACAAAGTAAAACAAAAAATTCTTCTTTTCGATGGCGATCAAACTAGATTTGTATATCAAAAACCGAGCAGTAAAAGAATAACTACTCAAGGGTTATCTGGTACGGGAAAAACTGAGCTTCTATTACATAAACTTAAAGAACTTTATGTTGAAGATAAAACGAGTAAGTTAATTTTTACATGTCATAATAAAATCCTTGCTGATAATCTCAGAAATAGAATTCCTGAGTTTTTTGACTTTATGAAAGTTGAAGAACAGATAAAGTGGTTTGAAAGACTTTGGTGTGTTAATGCTTGGGGATCGCAGAGCAACAAACACTCAGGTGCATATAGTTATATCTGTGATTTCTACAACATTCCTTTTTTGCGTTATAGGCCGAGCAATAATTTCGAAGCAGTTTGCAAACAAGCAATAGAACACTTAAAAAACATAGATATGGATCAGCATGGTTTCGCATTCGATTATATGTTGATCGATGAAAGCCAAGATTTTCCGCAATCATTCTTTGAGCTCTGTGAAAAAGTAACAGCGAAAAACATTTATGTTGCTGGTGATATATTTCAAAGTATATTTGATAGCAATATCATTAGTGAAATTGAACCTGACTATTTACTTAGTAAATGTTACAGAACAGACCCCAAAACCTTAATGTTCGCGCACGCATTGGGGATGGGCTTATTTGAAACACCTAAGCTAAGATGGTTAGAAGATAAAGAATGGAAAGCATGTGGCTATGTTGTTAATAAAAGCGATAACGAAGATTTATATTCTTTATCTAGAGAGCCATTAAGACGTTTCGAAGATTTAGAAAGTGAAAATTATTCAAGCATTGAGATTGTTAAAACAAGCAAAGATTTAGGAGAAGATGCTGAGTTAAAAATAATCGATATTATAAGGGAAATTCGCCAAGATAACCCTACAGTATTAGCTGATGATATCGGAATCATCTTCATTGATAATTCGAAAAATACTTATGCATCAGCAGATCGCCTTGAGATCTCAATCCCAAGAGAATTTGGCTGGGAAGTGAATAAATCTTATGAGTCAAAAGAGAAAATACCTGACACTCTATTTGTTAGCAACAGAAACAATGTAAAAGGGTTAGAGTTCCCATTTGTAATATGCGTTACTAAAAAACTACAGCCATCAAGAAGTTACAGAAATGCTCTTTACATGATGCTCACAAGATCATTCTTAAAAAGTTATCTTTTGTTGTCTCAAGATAGTAACGCTGAACTTATCGGTAGTATTGAATCAGGTCTAAATACTATTAAAAGCAATGGTCATCTCGAAGTTGTCGCTCCATCTAGAGAAGAGCAAGACCGAATAAAAACGACTATAAAGTACGATGATGATAATATTTCATTTTATGATTTTGTGCTTGGGATTTTTGATGAATTAGATGTTATGCCTATATTCAGAAAGCCTCTATACACCATTGTTCAAAGCATCGCTAAAGATAACTTTGACTATGACAAAGTTATGGAAATTGCTGAATTCAACTACAGACAGATGGTGAGCAGCAGTAAATAATGAAGCGGTTTAGCTTTAAGATTGATCAAAGACAGGTTGATCAGTTTTTCAAGCCTATACGGCATAAGTGCGACGTTATCGTCGCACTTATGAGAACTGTCAAAATAGTTATAATTGGTGAGCAGGCACCTGAGGAATACACATCTGGAGAAATCACTCTCATAAAATCGAAGATGAGCCGACTCTTTTTCTTTACGGAAAACAAGTATTTCTCAGTAAATTTCCCATTTAATATATCAGAGTCAGATGGTCAAATTTTCATCTCCAGCAGAAGAATTAACGAAATCGATAACAAATTAACTTCAGATATTATTTCTTTATTCTCTGATGCGGATAAAATTAAAGACTCAGAATTATATGAATTTTTTGAACCAATAATGGAGCTTGCAGATACGAATCCATCCCTTTGGGCGTTAGTCCAAGATTTATTGCTATTTGAAGATGGATATCTAAGGTATGACTATGACGAAGATCATGTCAATGGTGATATCCACCCTTTAAATCATTATGATATTTTTTATTCTTCTGACTCAACATTCAAAATTGGACTGAGAGATAGGATATCTAAAGAGACAATAATTGACATGGTAGAAGCTGAAACCAACTGCCATTTCATTTCCTGAAAAGCATTGTGGACATTACAAAAGAAACCTAACGAATAAGGATAGATTGCGCCCAACCGCAATCTTATCCTGTTGTTGCACAAGCCCGGGTTGATTTCTGGCGAGGAAGGT
>NZ_JAHHPM010000131.1 GCF_024606345.1 Endozoicomonas sp. YOMI1 | reverse complement strand
ACAACTCCGGTCACATAGCTACGGCTATGCTCCCTGCGTTGTGCCTTGCATAGTATCTGCCCACTTAGCCAGAAATATACAATTCCATTTGGCCAACTACTTCTTGGCCCAGGTATCTTTCAAACCAATGGTCAGGTTAAACACCGGGTGTTCGGCTGAATGGTCACAGCGGTCTGCGACAAAGTAACCCTCCCGCTCAAACTGGAAAGATTGTTCCGGCGCCGCATTCACCAGCGATGGCTCAACCCATGCCTGCGTTACCTTCAGGGAGTCTGGATTCACATGACTCAGAAAGCCCTCTTCACCACGATCCGGTGCCGGGTGGCTAAACAGACGATCATAAATTCTCAATTCAGCCTGTTTACCATGAGTCGCCGAAACCCAGTGAATGACGCCACGAGGACGAATACCTTCCGGTGGATCTTCCCCTACAGTACCCGGCACATAAGAGGCATGAACTTCAACAATATTGCCACTCTCATCACGGATCACAGCTTCCGCCTTAATGACATAAGCACTTCTGAGGCGAACATAATCACCAATCACCAGACGCTTGAACTTCTTGCGCGATAGCGTGGTATCTTCGGTGAAGTCTTCCTGATCGATATAAATTTCCCGGGTAAACGGCAGGGTTCTCTGTCCCAGTTCCGGACGATTTGGATGCACCGCCGCCGCCATCTCCTGCACGTCCCCTTCCGGCAGGTTCCTGATCACCAGTTTCAGCGCAGAGAGCACCGCCATGGCACGGGCTGCATTGGTGTTCAGGTCATCACGAATGGCATGCTCCAGCATGGACACATCAGCGGTACCGTCGGATCGGCTTACACCCACCATCTCGGAAAAGCGACGGATGGAATTTGGGGTATAACCACGACGACGCATACCGGAGATGGTTGGCATACGGGGATCATCCCAACCGTTCACCACACCTTCATCCACCAGCTGCTTCAACTTGCGCTTGGAAGTCACCGTGTAATTCAGGTTGGTACGGGCAAACTCATACTGACGGGGTCTGGCCGGAACCGGCAGGTTATCCAGGAACCATTCATAGAGAGGACGATGATCCTGGAACTCCAGGGTACAAACAGAATGGGTTATATGCTCAATGGCATCTTCCTGACCATGAGCAAAGTCATAGCTGGGGTAAATGCACCACTTATCCCCGGTCTGATGGTGAGGCACCTTGCGAATTCGATACAGAACCGGATCCCGCATGTTCATATTGGGGCTCTGCATATCGATTTTAGCCCGCAGGGACGCTTTGCCTTCTTCATATTCACCGGCCCGCATTTTTTCAAATTCAGCCAGATTTTCGTCAACGGACTTGTTTCTGTCAGGGCTCTCAACACCGGGCTTATTGAAATCACCCCGGTTAATGCGCATGGCTTCAGCGTCCTGATGATCAACGTAGGCCTTGCCTTCACGAATCAGGTGCAGAGCCCAATCATAAAATTGGTCAAAATAGCTGGATGCATAACGAACCTCACCGGACCACCGAAAGCCCAGCCAGCGAATATCTTCCTGAATGGCATCCACATAGACCTGTTCTTCTTTCTCCGGATTGGTATCGTCAAAACGGAGGTTGCATTCACCCTGGTACTTTTCTGCCAGACCAAAGTTCAGACATATGGAAGTGGCATGGCCAACGTGGAGAAAACCATTCGGCTCTGGAGGAAAACGGGTATGAATACCACTGACCCGGCCTTCTGCCAGGTCTTTTTCAATAATCTGTTCCAGAAAATTTCTGGCTTTTTCGGTAGCAGTCATTGTCACTGATGCATCTATGAGAGGTTACTGACTGGCCAACTACTTACACCAGCGCCATAATCGGCTGAGACTACCATATCTGCCAATGCTGGAAAATAACTCATTACCCTGCCAAGAGAATTTACCGGGTATGGTTTCGTTTTTACCAACAGACAGCCTTAACAGGCAATATATAGATGGTATTGATTATCAGTATTCAGACACCGGTTTAACGAATAGGTTTTACACGGGTACGAGAAACACCTAGAATCCCTGGTTTTCCTGACACTCCCAGGAGGCTGTCCGAGAATAGCGCCCGTCTAGGCGACCCCGTAGCGAGGACGACAG
>NZ_JAHHPM010000130.1 GCF_024606345.1 Endozoicomonas sp. YOMI1 | reverse complement strand
CATAGTAACTGCCCACTTAGCCAGAAAATACGATTCCATTTGGCCAACTACTTAATAAACCGGAGTTAAAATGACCCTGGCAATTTTTGATCTGGACGATACCCTCATTGCGGGCGACAGTGATGCCCTGTGGGGAGAGTTTATGGCTGCCAATGGCCTGGTTGATAGTGAAAGCTTCAGGGCAGGTAACAACCGCTTCTATGAGCAGTACCAACAGGGGGTTATGGACATCCGGGAGTATCTGGATTTCTGCCTTAAGCCATTAACACAATACACCCTTGAGGCGCTTGAAACCTGGCATGGCCAGTTTATGGAACAGGTCATCAGCCCCATCCTGTTGCATAAAGCACTGGCCAGGATAGAACAACACCGCCAGCGTGGTGATTATATTATGATCATCACAGCAACCAATCGCTTTGTTACCAAACCCATTGCTGATAAGTTCAGGGTGGATACCCTGCTGGCCATTGACCTGGAGATTAGCGACAACCGCTATACTGGCAACGTTACTGGAATTCCCACCTATCAGCAGGGGAAAGTACTCCGGCTGCAGGAATGGCTGAATCAGCACCCGAAGCACTCAATGGCAGGCAGCTACTTCTACAGCGACTCACAAAATGACCTGCCGCTACTTAAGAAGGTCGATAACCCTGTGGCTGTCGACCCCGACCCGGAGCTCAAAAGCTTCGCAGAGGCCCATGGCTGGCCAATCATCAGTTTCCGTTAGTGGCGCTATAACCACGGAGACCATTAACGGCCAGTCATTGAACAGTTAACCGGCCAAAAATCGCTTTAATATAGTCCGTTTCCGGAATAGATGGATGCACAGGATGATCCGGTCCCTGGTGTCCCTGCTCCAGAATCTGAAGGTTACGGTCAATATGACGACTGCCAGCCCGTAGCAAATCAATCATATTATCCCTGTGCAAATGCATTGAGCAGGAGGCTGCCACCAGATAGCCATCCCTCTCCAGTAAACGCATAGCCAGCTCATTGATGCGACGATAGGCCTGTTCACCAGCCTTGATATCATTGCGCTTTTTAATGAAGGCCGGTGGATCAACAATGACCAGGTCAAACCGTTCCTGGCTATCTTTCAAAGCCTTCAATGCCTCAAAGGCATCACCTTGCAACGTATCCACCTTATGCTGGACTTCATTGAGTTCAGCATTGGCATGAACATTTTCCAATGCCAGGGCAGACGCATCAACGCAGGTCACTTTATCAGCCCCAAAAGCTGCCGCCTGAATGCCCCAGCCACCCACATAACTGAAAACATCCAGTACCCGTTTACCTTTTACATAATGCCGCAGGCGGTCTCGATTGAGCCGGTGATCATAAAACCAACCGGTTTTCTGGCCTTCCATCACCGGAGCCTGAAAGCTTACGCCATTCTCTTCAAGCACCACCACTTCCGGAACGGCTCCTGAAGCAACCAAAACATATTGAGGAAGGTCTTCAAGCTTGCGGGCATTGCCACTGTTCTTTAACAAAATACCTTTCGGTTTCAGAACCTGGTTTAACGCTTCGACGACTCCATCCCGAACCCGTTCCATACCCGCCGTGGATATCTGAACCACCAGTACCTGATCAAACCGGTCAACCACCAGCCCGGGCAATCCGTCACTATCCCCATAAATTAATCGGTAATAGGGCTTTTCAAACAATCGCTCCCTCATGCTCAGAGCAACGTTAATTCTATGGATCAAAAGCGCCTTATCCAGTGGTCGGTCAGCTTCCCGGCTGACCAGGCGGGCACAGATCAGGCTATTGGGGTTCACATAAGCAGTTCCCAACGTCTTGCCAAAGGAATTTTCAACCAGCACACACTCACCCACTGCAAAGCGCCTCAGTGGCGTGGTCTGCGTATCCACTTCATTACTGTATATCCACAGGTGCCCAAGTTTCAGGCGGCGGTCAGCCTTATTCTTCAGGCGTAATCGTTTTAATATCATGAGCTAACCCTTTTCAAGCAGGCAGATCCAGTCAAGCCGGGAATACCAGGAAACTATCAGCCAGCATTGGCAACAGTAGCTGGCTGATATAAAGATTGGCAAACACCGAAATGAGTCAGGAAAGATTACCAGCGTTACACGGCAGAAGTGCGTTGTATGGGTATAAGCGCTTTTCTACATTAGTTACTGTTCAATATAACTTCAGTGCATGTACGCATACTCTTATGTTCCTTGGAACTTTAGTCTATTCATTGCTTGAGATTAAAGTACCCACTGAGGAGCTGTAGAGATGTCTCATAACAATTCCCATAACAACGAAGAACCATTGAACACCCTGCTCCAGTCATTGATGGATAGCACTGATGACCGTTCAACGATGGATCTTCTTGAGTCAGCCCATAAAGGATTTACCCGGGGCGCCAATGACTTTGTCGAACAGGCAACAGGAAATATGTCGCCAGCCGATATTAAAAACCATCTTCGGACTTATCCCCTGGCACAAATGCTGATCAGCATTGTCAAATACCATGAGCTGAACAAGAACACGGATATTATCCGCAAAACGGTCATGGCCTTGCTGGATAGCCTTGAAGAGCGCGTACCTTCAGAGTCTTATGAGGCTCAGACACTGGAGTCAACGCTGCACTGACCACGTTCCGGCAAAAGCCACTGCAATGAGGGACCTGAGTAATGATTGATCCGAGCGAACTGCAAGAAAAAGGGTACATCATCGTTCCCGACCTGGTACCTGAGCAGTTACTCCAGCCCGTTATCAAAGCCATTACCGACTTTCTCGATGTTAATCTGGATGACCCCACAACCTGGTACCAGAAAAACCTGGGCAGTAATGGTATTGTCCCCATTCATCATCATCAGGCATTCTGGGATATCCGCCAGTATGAACCTGTCTACCGATTGTATGCTGACCTTTTAAAGACAGACGATCTCTGGGTAAGATTGGATCGAGCCTCCTTCAAACCACCCTGGCGCCCGGAGCATCCGGATAAGAAAGACGACAGTCAGATCCACCTGGACAGCCATCCGGAAAAAGTGTTCCTGCCAAGGTACCAGGGTATTCTCTACCTGACAGACACGGCGGAAAATCAGGGGGCATTCTGTTGTGTTCCCAGTCTTTACACCGGGAAACAAACGACACTGGATCGTAACTCTCTACTCTTTACTGATGAAGATCTGAAAGGCCATGATATTGTCCATCTGGCGGGCAAGGCCGGAACCTTCATTCTCTGGGACTCACGCTTGCCCCATGCCAGCAGCCTGAACCACCATGCAAAGCCACGCCTGACCCAATATATCTCCATGTTCCCGGCGGGTACCGAAGATAATCGGGAAGAGCGTATTCAGTTGTGGCGAGACAAAAGAGCGCCTGAGCGCTGGCGCAACTTTCCGTATCAACAGGACCCGGAACCCGGTGAGCCCGCTAAACTGACACCAGTTGGAGAACAGCTTCTGGGTCTTACGACATAGCAATTGTTCCAGAATAACTTCATTATTTTACTCAGTCCGGGAAAAGTTCGCCGCCCGCTTCCCGCCGCCCGCTGCCCGCAAAAGCACAAACGATTCCAGCTTTTCGGGTAGCGTCTGTAGAAATATGGAAGTTATTTCAGGACAGTTCCTTAGCCTCTGCAATAAGGCGAAGGGTCGTTTCTGTCAGCAAACTTACCGAACGCCAGAACTGACTTTTTTCTGCTTGCGACTCAGGCTCACTCTTTTTCAGTTGCAGCAAACTCTCTTGCAGTGCTTTCGGGCATAGCGCCGGACGCCAGGGAGCCTTTAGCTCCGGGTAGTTCTCCCGGTAAAAACGGGGCCAGTCAAACAGCATGCCGGGGTCTGCCTTGCCACGAAAGCCGGCAATATGTTCATGGCCAAGAACCCTCTCAGGGTCGCGCAAATTAGGATAGTGTTCTTTGAACCTGGCCATCACCCGCTGCAGAGATTGATACTGTTCGTCGGTAAACGGGAATACATTACCGTTATAATTCACCAGCTCAATGCCAATAGAGCAATCATTTAACCCCTGAATACTTTCCCACTCACTAACCCCGGCATGCCAACCGCGATGTACATAACCATCCAGGCAGTCAACCAGTTCATAAATCTCACCATCCGTATCGATCACCAGATGTGAAGACGCACAGGACTCAGGGTTCATAAATATGTCCAGCGTATCTTTCAGGTCTACCGCGGTATAATGAATTACCAGATAATCCACAGGAATTAACCAGTCATCCCTATTCGCAGTTTTTACCCTGTTCACATTCAGAGTCATAAGCACGCAGCCAGCCAGATATCAATCAACTTATCATTGTCTGATTATCCAGAGACTGCAAGCCGACGTAACGATAAAGAAATTATTGGAGGATAAACCATGGCCAAAGGGCTACTAAAGCATCAGGAGCGACAGAGTGCCCTGAGTCTGCTGGGAAAGGACCTGGCACGACGGGCAAAATCGAAATGTGAACTTTGTGAAGCGTCCGGCGTTCCACTGTCCATCTATGAGGTAGAGCCCGTTCCCGGTGAGCCAGATTACGACCACTGTCTGATGCTCTGTGAAACCTGCA
The DNA here is from genome assembly GCF_024606345.1 of Endozoicomonas sp. YOMI1. Lineage (GTDB taxonomy): Bacteria > Pseudomonadota > Gammaproteobacteria > Pseudomonadales > Endozoicomonadaceae > Endozoicomonas. The sequence goes on along the minus strand of NZ_JAHHPM010000130.1, from coordinate 5,804 downwards.
AAACGCAACTGGAGCAGCCAACACGTCTGGAGCCCAACCACTGGCGATGCCTCACTAAAAGTATCTGGAGCCAGATACCTGCCGTTCAGGTGGTTTCTCTTCGACTGCTAAGAAAATTATCGGAAAAACAGGACTGGGCTATGAAAGCACTGGAGCATGCTTACCTTGAGCCTGACATTGAGCAGTTGAAATAAAAAGCTGAAAAGGGAACAAAAAAAGAGCCATTTATTGCCCAATAAATGGCTCTAAGTACCAGGATAAACCAGAGCGTCTAATTTATTGTTTTTCGCTTTAACATAACCAAAGCAACCTGGGTCCCAAGCACTTTCAGCTTGTCTTTGGCCTCTTTGTAGTGTCTATGCTTGCCATTGGCCCCTCGATCAGCAGACTGAAGAGCTGCTTCTGTATCCTGATCTGGCATCGTAACCACTACTGGAATAGGGACTTCGTTTTCAACTTCGCCCATGGAGTCGGCATAGTGAATCAGGCCGTTCATACGGTCTTTTCGCCAGGATACATAGTGGCTTTCTTGAATCGCCATCACGGCACTGACTTCATAAGGAATTTTTTTCTTACTTCCATACATGGGTAAACCTACATCCTTCTGCCAGTCATCGAATTTAACCCTGTTGTCTTTACCCTCATTAGGTATGGTCATGAATATCACTTCCGGACTATTATTATAGCGATCCGGTAAAAGTTCTTTTTTAGCACTTTGAACATCTCTATTCCGGTCTACACAGCTATCAATAAAGATATTGATCATCTCTTCAAAGTCATCTGCTCTCTTCATAACCGTTGTTGTTACCGTTCCCTTTGTTGGAGAGCTTTTTATATATCCAGTCATTGTTTTTTCAACTCTCATTCTCTCGCCATCTTTATTAACAAACTCTGACGTTTTGGAGCGAATGAAAGGAGTGCCATTTTGAAAGTACTTTTCCATTTCAACGGTGGTTTTCCTGGACTGATTTCCGTACTCATCATAGAACTCGTACTCCTTTCGGATTACATGCTCATCTAAATGATGATGCTCCTTCGTCAGTTTCAAGATTAAAACGCCCTGTTTATTAAAATAATGCTCAATAGTCTCTCCGGTAACATCACTATTATAACGATGAGATTTCTTTATCGTTTTATTATGATCAATCTTTAAATGATTAGGGATTTTCTCATCCTCTATCATAGATTTAAAATTTTCTGATTCTGATGAACGACCTTTGTCGGGTAACGTTCTACGGTCATTCTGCATCTCAACCAGGGCCACTTTATGCTTAAGTGACGTGGGCTTATTCCGTAACTCCGATGCACTTTGTAACGGCCCGGCTTCAGTATTCAAATAATCATAGATTTCCTTAAGTATCGGGTCTAAGATCTCAGCGGATTCCAGTAATTCTCCAAACGGTACAAATTTCAACTCGGCAAGATCAGCTTGAGTAAGCTTTTGATTTAAAGTCAGAGGAATGCCTCTTAGACGCATAAAACCTAAAGATGGATCAGGTAGAGAATTAACCGTAGCATGTAATGAATCTTGTACCGGACCTGCTGATATTTGTAATGATATTGCCGCTTTTTTATTTTTGCGATTTAAAGCATGGCCATCATCAAATTCCGATTCAACCATAAATTTTACAGTTTGCCCGGGTTTATTGAAAGCGTCATCCACAACATGAGGCGATAATTTTACTTCTCTCAGGCCACAGTGCAGCCTTATCTTATCAAGCTCATCATTTGGAATATAATTACGAACATTGTCGCAAATATTGAATTTCTTCAATAGGTTAACTAACTCGTTTAAGGATCTGGCTTTAACAAAATCCCCTAAACGATCAAGTGTTTCAATTTTATTTTCTGCATCGCTAATCAACGTACCCAGCAATCCATTATTTGAAATAGACATAAAGAACGATGCAAGGCCACAGTTATTGTTTCTTGCTTGAATACCTGCTCCTATATTCAGAGCAGCTTTAACACGAGGATTAATGATACCTTCGCCAGCATGAACAGCAGCAGCTCTGACATCAGGCAAAACACTCGATTGACCAGACCTTGCAACAAAGCCATTGGTAACATCTTCCAGGCTAGCGGAATGACTGGAACCATTCCTGGAAACTGGAACAAAATGACGTTGATTTTGCACAAAGCCGTCGTATTGACGCCCAAAAGTGGCTTTAAATGATAGTTCTGAGTCACGCAGTTGACACTTTTCCAGAATATCACCCAGTGACTCTCTACCACCATTAATGGCTGCCTCAACCTGCCAGGCAGTCAGTTGAATAGTACCAATATTTCTCCTTATCATTTGCCTGGTAACGGCATCCATAGGATATAACGTTTCAAGTTTACTAATGATTGGTTGCTTTTGCTCATCAGTAATCCTGACATGCCCGGATTGATCAGCCAGCGCTGACGGATCAATTGCTTGCTGCTGAATATCGTATCTCAGAGAGGGAGTCGGGTTATCCAGGCCCAGGGCATCCCAGGGCTTCAATACCTGTATTTGCTGATGGTCTGTGTATGGAGCTTGAGATCCAGTGTCGACAACAAATTCAAAACCATGTTCATCTGCAACAATTTCCCATGGGCTGGATCGTTCTGAGCTCTGATGAGATGAAACAGGACTCGCCTCATCAACCATCGCATCCAAAATATCCTCTACACTGACGAAAACGCTTCCTTCCTCAGAAGGACGGGTGGTTGATTGAATTGCCTGTAATCCATTGGTTCTCATCGGGCGTTGAGGGGCGGGGTCGATGGACTGATGAGATCCAGCAGCTTCTGTTACCTGTTCTGAATCGTTGGACTTGGAAATAGAATTCTCAGGTCTATTAGCGTTAGACAGCCCTTCTGCAGTCACTGTAACCTGGCCCGCCTCAACAGCAGGGCTTGGGGAGAGAAGGCTTTCTTTTTGGCGGACGTACTCCTCTTGCACATAGTCCAAAGTATCTTGTGTTTGCTTTATCCAACTTTTTCCACAAGCTGTCTCAATAGTCTCCTTGTTCAGTCCTAATGAGTTAATGCTATTCACAATTTTTTTAAGGTACTCACCGCGCAGATGAGCATATAAATAAAGATTATTGGATATTGCATCTAATTGCGCTTTAGTTGCATGCCCCAAATTTTCAGAGTCAGCCTGCGGTGAATTCTGAGTTACCCGCTGAGCTGGCCTGTCTGAAGCTTTTGTCAGGGCCGCATCGGGTCTTGCCGGGATTACCGGTGCTGGACGTGCAGACCCACTGCCCACTCCCGGGGGTAGATGCTTTCGCCTTGCTCCGCCAGACTCTGGGGCTTTCGGCAAATTCAGGCCTTCTGTCATAGCGGTAGTGGCAGCAACATTCGCTTCAGGCCTGATTGGCCGGAAGTGAGAGTTCCGAGGAATTAACGGCGTTTCCTGCTTTCTCTCTGTCGGTGGGCGCAAACGGGAAGTAGATGAACCTGAAGCATTAGCCGTTTGGGGAGTAGATGCATTGGTCTTTGGTAAATCAACCTGTATAACCGGGGGCCTAACGTTCTTCACAGCAGTACGTTGTGAACTGATCTTTGGCAGCAATTCTTCAGGCTTCCTGGAATGGTTTGCCTCATTGGCGCCCGCTATTCCCTGTTCTATGTCAAACCTGAGAGAAGGGGTCAGATCCTTACCCTTCAGGCCCAACCAAGAACCATAAGATGGGTCTGCATTCGTTGTCAGTGGGCGATCTCTCTCATTTTTAGCCGAATGAGTTTCCTCACGCTGCGTAGTCTGTGGCTTTAACAGACCTGCCCGGGTGCCCTGTATTTCTCTTTGAGTTCCAGATGATTGCTCAGTCCGGGTATGCACTGGGGATTTAATTTTAACAGGTTGCTTAGTTTTCGGTGGTTGATGTGAAGGTGTTACCCTTGGTTGTCCTGATCCATAGGCACCCTGACTCTTTGCAGGGGTTTGAGCCCCAATTTGGTACTTAGGGGAATATTTCTGCCTGTTCCTCTTAATTGTTGACTCAGGCTCCTTTCCTCTCAAGCCAGTTCCAGAATAGGGCTTCTGATCTAATTTCAATAGCTGGTGCGCTCTGACCACCTCTTTCAGGGCCCATCTATGTGCAGCATTTAATTTCGTATCAGAACTCAGCCCCTCTAAAAGTGGCATGACTGTTTCCGAGTATCTCAGTTTAGATAGAGCATGGTAAACCTGCTGTTCAGTTACATCTTTCATGAATCGGATGTTTTCAATTATTTCACTCTTGAAGATGTCGCAACACCCCCTGGCAATAGCCATCCAGGAATCTTCAGATGATTCAGTTGCTGTACTGGGGCTGTAGGGTGAAGATAACCGGGTAACTACAGTCTTTTGTCCGACTGAATAAGCGGAATAAAAGGGTTTTGGTGAATGCTGAGACCCCGTCTGGCGTATCTCAGTTCTTGTCACGGCGCAACCTGAAACTCTGGGAGACTCTGGCGGCCTTGTTGAACAGGGATGACCTGCGAATTGCCTCGATGGAACGGATTGTTCTGTTCTACCGTTGTTAGCATGCTGTTTATTACTTCCAAGAGTAACCGTTTCATGCCCACGCCCTGTAGAATCAGACGGACTACCACCAGGATGAGAACTTGTTGTTCCATAACCTGAATTCTTAACCTTTGGATCCATTTTTTACTCCTTAAATACTCTGGAAAGATTTTTTTAACCGTATGGTTTTAAGCGGCTTATGAACTTCCTGTATTCCACAAGGCTTAAAATTTCGCTTACTTCAAGCGATGGTCATTATATTCATTAAGAAATCACACCTTAAGCCTGAATTAGTTCTACTGATTTTCTAACTACTTCTTTAGATCAATAACAAGGACAATAGTTCATTAAAGAAAAAAATATACTCGGAAAGAAAACCAAATACTATTAAGCTATTGATATTTAATCACTATCTGATCATCGCGGGCAAATTGATTCGTTTATGGATAATCCATTTTAATTCACATCTCTAACAAGATGAGTCAATAAGCAGTAAAGGATTTCACCATTGCGCAGAATATAAACCAAATCAGAAGCTTGCACTCTGAGCCGGGAGGGCTTTATAGTCATTAGCATGAGACAATTATTCAAATATTATCCTCTCCTGTTACTTCTGCCCACCAGCTTGATGGCAGAGACAGCAGAGCCTGCCAATCCGGTCAGTGAACTGGATCTGTTTCAGGTTGTCATGCCCATGCTGATGGTGGTCAGCCTGATTTTTGCGTTGGCCTGGCTGGTCAAGCGGCTTAACCCCAAACTGCCAGCCATGGGAAAAGATATAGAGTTATTATCCAGCGCTCCTCTATCGAATCAGTCCCGCCTGACTCTGGTTCGGGTTTGTGGTAAAGACCTTCTTATTGGCATCACAGCAAGCCAGATTACTTTGCTTAAAGACTTTGATGCCCCGGTAGTCGATAGAAGTCATATCAAAGGGCAGGCAGATCTTTCAGAGCAGTTTAAAAAACTCCTGCGCTCCAAAACGGATGGTGATAAATCGTCTGAGAAAGCGGATGTTTAAAGGGTACCGAAATTAACCGCCCCGGACTTCAGATTTGACTCACTCATCTTGATCTTCGGGGCTATCACGCTTAACTGTTGCTTTGCGGTTTTTCCACACCCACTTATGCACAAATAAACTTATTCATAATTGGAAACAGGAGTTATACAGGTCTTGCACAGGTTATCCACAAAAACCTGTACACAACCTGTCAATGTCTCTTGATTAAAACCGCAACGAGCGCAACATTCGTTGTTATGATCCAAGGCTCTAGCTGCCTTTATGCCAGTCCTAAATACAATACACCACCCTGGAAACAGGGAAATG
>NZ_JAHHPM010000129.1 GCF_024606345.1 Endozoicomonas sp. YOMI1 | reverse complement strand
CAAATGTCGGTACTTTGATATTTTGGAAGTACCGACATCAAAAATGTCGGACACAACATAAGCTGACAAAGAAAATGAAAAATGACAATAAAATACACAAGTCGTCTTAATTGCTATTCCATAGCGGTGTTTGTCAACATAGTTGTCGCCTCAACTCACGCAGCTTGACTTTGCTGCCCGGCGACTGACCGGTCTGGATTTAGCCAGACTTCATCTTCCAGGTCCCAGTTACGGGTTGCCCTTTTACCCCAACGCTCCGGGTGGCGCTGCTTAGCCAATTGATACACCTTTTTCCGGTTATCCATGAGCGCTTTGGTTTCCCCCCGGTGCCGTTGACCCGGCGTGAGGAATTTAAGTCCGCTGTGCCGGTGATCTTCGTTGTACCACTGCGCAAAACCATGAACCCAGTTTCGGGCAGCCTCAACATCTGCAAATGGCTTGCATGGGTAACCGGGCCGGTATTTCAGGATTCTGAAGATGGCTTCAGCAAACGGATTATCATCACTTACCCTTGGTCGGCTGAATGAGCTGACCACGCCCAGCCGTTGCAGGGGCGACAGCATGGTGCCGCCTTTCATGGCACTGCCATTGTCTGAATGCAGGACCAGCGGTCTCTCCATAGCGGCTATGCCGTGGCGGATACAGGCCTTGGTAATCATTTGTGAGGCATGCTCGGCAGACTCATTCTCATGGATTTCCCAAGCCACAATCATACGGCTGTATATGTCTATCACCAGATACAGATATAGTAAAACTGTCCACGCACTGGTGAGCGCAAAAATGTGATGTCCCAAGACCAGGCCTGGTTCGGTCCAGTTGCACAATACGACGTTGGTCTCCGGCGGACAGCCTTGGCTGTGCGCCCACGGTGGTGCTGTTGGCCTCTTTCGTGCAACACCCGGTAGAATGTCCTTTCAGACCCAAGATACTCGCCTTCATCCGCTAAAACAGGGACGATCTGACTGGGTGGAAGGCTTTTAAAGCGATCACTGTTACAGACGTCAACAATCGCCTGGCGTTCCTCTTCAGTCAGCTTGTTACCGGGAGCTTCCCTGTTGGCATTGTTGCGGTTATCTGCCGGCACAGCATCCTCCCGTGTCCAGCGTTGTACGGTTCTTTCTGAAAGGCCAAGGGCTTCGCAGGCTTTCGACTGGCGGGTACCATCTTTCACGGCCTGTTTAATCAGGTTGACTGCGTTTTGGCGATCCGGGAGAGAGATCAATCGTCCTCTGGTTCCCCCCAGATCTCTCGGGCCTTTTTTGTGAGTACCAGCAAGGCAGCAGTTTCTGCTAACGCCTTGTCCTT
>NZ_JAHHPM010000128.1 GCF_024606345.1 Endozoicomonas sp. YOMI1 | reverse complement strand
ATGCAGCTTCGGACAGTGGGACCGTGATGGAACTTTTTACCAGCCAGTTACTCTAATAAGGAATGATTCAACCATACGGAAGCGGGTAAATAACAAGTTTTAATGGAGTTTTGCCATGAATATTGCCTACGAAACGGGGGCTTCTGTGAGCCTGTGCCCTCACCCTCAACCAAAGCTTGACACCCAGTCGGTAACAGCCTCTGGCCAATGGACAACCAGCGAACCGACCAGCAAGCGGCTACCCCATCATCCCAGAGAGTCTGAGCGACAAGCACTACTGCGAGCGGCTGAGAGTGGGTGCCTGGCGTTTCGGCAAATTCATTTGGCTATAGAAAAAAATTACTTTTCAGGTAAGGGGGCACCAAGACCCTTCGCCCTCGCCCTGCCGGGGGGAATGATGCCCACTAAGCCCATGCCAAAAGAGAATAGTAGATGGATGGTAGGCATTGTTGATCCACAATGCCTGTATGTCTATAAATGTGATGCATTTACTCAACGTCTGCTGCTGGAGCCTGGCTTAACTCCGGCACAACTGCGAGCAAAACTACTGCCTGATCTGCCATCATCGCTCCGTAGACGTGGTGAGCACGGCGATCAAGTCACCTGGAGAGCTTATCCTCATCGTTTCACCTCGGGACATCTGCAAGTGGATGGAACGTTCAGTTTACCAAAATTGAAACCCGGCAATGCCACCCCTGTACTTGATTACCCGGAACTGGTGCTCACCAAATATGACAAAGAAGACATCAAATGCTTCTTTGTATACCTTGATACACAGATAAATATTGCCGATACCCTGTGGGACAAGCGTCAGTGTGAACAGGTATTGAAGCTTAAACCCTTGCCTCTGGTTGTTTATTGCCACCGCACGGGGTCTGTTCAGGTCTATTTTGATGATGAGCTGGACAGTAAACACCTGGCCAGGAATGAGGATTCTCTGGATTATTTCGCGATTTCACAGGGCATAGCCCCAGAAAATTTCAGAGCCATGTTAAATCTGCTGCCAATGTCTTTGCGGGTAGAGGCACTGAGCTCGGAATTAACCTTCTCACCAGATGTTGACCACAAATTGCAACAGGCCATCCAACTGGTGAGTGACCCCCGTTTTTACAGTTACGAGAAACTTCTGGAATTAAAACAGAGTGGCTTGCCAATTCACCAGCATTTTTTCCATAAAAGACGTTTTCAATCTTTGCTTGAAACGCTCCTGACTTCCGAAATGTGCAGAAGCGAGCAGCCTGAGCATGAGCAAACTCAGAAACAGGAGAAAGCAGCTAACCAAATGTTTCAGCTTCTTTTGCACAGTGGGGCAAGTCTGCCGAAAGAGTGGTGCGTGGCATTCATTTACGGGATGATAAGTTTTAGCTATTTTCCAATGCCACCGGACATAATGAATTGTATGCTGGTTGCCTTTAGTCCATTTGAATCCCTGACTCTGCCCCATCTCAGGAAGATACCTTTGACCGCCTGTCCGGGAGCCGTTATTGAATTTGACCGCATTTGCCGGGGGCTTAATCAACAGCAACTGCAGAGCTGTCTGGAAGAGTTATTACGTTATCCGCGTCGTCTTAACCCTCCGACTTTCGACATCATCCAGTCCCATTTACTGGCTCTTTATCATTACTTGGCTGGGCTGAACCCGGAGATTCTGTATAGGCTTAAAAAATCTCTGGACTGGTATTACCCTAACGGTGCGAAGGTTATTGGTGATTTGTCTCTGGATGATTATATCCAATGGGTTCTAAAACTATGGAAGCAACGGGAAACACATCCTTTCTACCAAAATTGGCCAGAGCATGTCCTGCGGGCTGAGCAGGAAATTGCGGCCCTGAAACAATCTCTCCATCAGGACGATTCTGGCGCATCGGCATCACCATTGACAGCCGAGGCACCAACGGCATTACAGTTTGTGGTGGATGCCTTCAGCAAACCGCCGGTCCTGCCTGAAAATGTCGGCGATAATGAAAAAACCATCCTGAAGGTCTTGCAGCATTATTACCGCCGTCCGGGACCGGAACGGGTGATCGAGAGCCTTGGCAGACAGACCATGCCAACTGTGTGGAAACCGCTGCACAGCTGCAGTCATGTTCTGCGGGCCAGAAATAATGGGCTCTGGTATATGGAATTGCTGGAAAAATGTCAGCAGCGTCGCCTGAGAAAAGTCGAAAAAGAACTTCTGGCACTGGCGATTATCTACCATGATGCAGCTGCCGAAGATGTCGACAAATCAGCGGAAGAAACAAGGTCTGCTTATTACTTCAAACGGGACCTGGCCGGGCACTACCCTGAACAGCTGTTGGATAATATGGCACTGGCGATGGTCAGCAAGGAAAATGATGTCCATCGTAAAGGTGAGCAGTGCCTGCCTGAGCCTGTGCGCTGGTATCTGCGCCTATTACGCTTTGCGGATCGCATGGACATTATCCGTGGTTGTGGGGTTGGGGCTGATTTTCCCGGATTAACGGTGACTCAACCTTTGGGTTTTGACGCTTCACGTCTTGACTTACCACCGCAGCTGACCAGAGATTTTACCTCCGAGCCTGGTAACAAGAGTGAATTCCAACGTCATCTTGAAGCCGCCATGCACGGTGCGGCTGATCTGGCGCGGGTAACCGGGCAACTGCAAGATTGGCGCAAAAAAAACTACACCCAAGTCTACGGTTTGAACGCCAATGGCTCAAAGATCTCTGAAAACTTTGAATGGACAAGCGAGCCAGTACAGAGAATGAACCAGTTTATTGATGACAATGTCCGGCGCAAAATGGCCCGGGAGGCCGGGATGATTGTCTGTTCAGACCCTGGCCACCAAGCCTGCAGGGCTGATCAGAACAAAGGGATCACTTATGGTATTCATAACAGCTGGTATGATCTG
>NZ_JAHHPM010000127.1 GCF_024606345.1 Endozoicomonas sp. YOMI1 | reverse complement strand
AAAAAGGCCAGGTTGCTTTTCTCGGAATTGATCTGAGCAAAAAGAGTTTCCAGCTTCATGGTGTTGATGCCAAAGGTCATGTGGTTATTAAAAAGAAACTTAATCGCAAAGCACTCTTGCCCTTTATTGCAATCTGCCTCAATGCGCTATTGGCATTGAAGCTTGTGGAGATTCACACTACTGGTGTCGTAAATTCACTGCACTGGGTTATGTCGTTCGTATCATGGCTCCCCATTTCGTAAATCTATAAGTAAAGACAAACAAGAATTTAGTCATGATGGAAAACTATTCCTTGCAATGCGGGGCGGACCATTTACGACCTTACTTTCCTTCTGAGATATTCCGGAAAGTAAATTACAGATTTCATGAGGAAAGAAATGGAGCTCCATACTACACTGTAAAGCTGTGTTTTTTTGTGCATTTGAAGCCCTCTGTTTTTAGCATTCCTTGATGTTGCTGGCTGTAAAAAAGCAGAGATATTTTATTTTTTTGTCAGGATAAATTTCCAGTGTTTTCATTTGGTTGCGCTTTTTGGTCCAAAACTGACTAACAGTCAAACAACTTATTATTAGGTGGAATTGTTGTGAATATTCGAGCAAGCACATCCCCTCTGAAAGAGAGTCATCAGGCCCCTACTTCAGATAATAATTCTGCGGAAGTAAAAAGTTCAGAAAATATATCAAGCCCTTCATGCTTCTCAGGGAGAGACGTTAAAGTAACTGCTGAAAAAAGACGGGCAAATTCCACATGCGATCCTCTACAGCCCAGTAAAATCGATAAAATAATGACAGAAACTGAGGTTTTGCCAGGCAAAAATGAGCAGTTACACGTTAAACAACAAGCGACAGTTTCTGTTCAATCCCAAATGTCACCTCCCGTTGTGTCAGGACAACCGTCGGAAATCCCTGCCCGGAAAATGGCCAGCCCTCACTCTTTATTATTATCACCAAAGGAGTTGGCCGATCAAATCCGGCTCGAGACCAATGAAGAGTTACAAGCATGTAAGACCTTACCAGTAATTTATGTCGGCCTCCCCTGTAAAGCGGCCCGTTTAACTGAGTCAGCAGAACAACGTATGTATGACGATGGCCTCTCGACTGACGACGTGAAACACGCTCTCCATCTCTCCCACGGTAAATATGGGCTCAATGAAACACATAAGGATCATTTTGACCGTTTTTATTTCATCGCTAATCACAAGGTAATTGTTCATCTGATGAAATATGACTGTTTTGATTTTCGCAATCCCGATGTGTTTAAGCCCGGGTTCGACGTGTTTGAATATTTCAATGATTGGGAACAAAAATGGCTGCCTGCCGAGGCCCGAATGAGTATCTATAACAGGCCTGAACCGTTAGTCGACCCCAGATACATTCAGATAAAGGTAATTCCAGATTTTGAAGCAAATGAAATTCAAACTCGAGTTAAAACGAATAATGAAAAGTATTTAGTCGATAGAGTGGCCGAGTGTTTGACCGGGACTTTTGGCGTTATTTGCCATGCCCTGCATAGCCCTATGCCTGACAGCGCAAAAGTTGCCTTCATTAGCGATTTGATCAATCCGGAAACAACGGTCCCCTCTCCGGAAGATGATTCGGCCGAATGTGCAGGGATGATGAAAAAACATTTTTCGGCAACTGAGTATCTGACACGGATTCGTTACGCTTCCGGAGGTTGTGAATACCAGGCGCTATGTGATAAAAATCCCCACTATAAAGAAGGCACTATTTGATGACAGGAGCAATGGTGGATCACCCATTTTTTGGATGGCTACAAGCTAGTCTATATTAAAAAGCACCTTCAATGCTTTAGATAGATCTTTGAACTCTACTTGGCTACCGATTGAGTTGATCTGTAAACGTGCGGGGCTTTTTGATGACTCAAACCTATTAAATTCAATTTGAATTCTCTGATCTTTCTTGATGTTTTGCAGTAAATTGATGGGACCACTGCAAACGCTAAAATTATATTTTGATAATTCTTCGTTCATACCAGTTTCGCTGAGCATTTCTAATTTATCGTGAATTTTATTGAAGCCATAAAAAAATCTCTCACTACCTTCATCAGATCAAGATTATCCAGACATAACTTTATATTCACACTTACTTTAGTGTCTGTTTTTTCATTTTGATCAATATCTTTTGCCTTAAAACGAAATCCTTTTTCTGCATACCTATGTAAAAATTCAATAATTTTACCTTTGGTACCTTCAATATGGACAGGATAGCCAGCCAGTGGTAAGTCATTTAGGTTAGAGTTGCTTATAAATATCAGGGTTTAGCTCCAGGAATTTCTGAAGGGGCTTCCAGATCACCTTTTATGCAGACATCAATAGCCAAGGGTATACTACTACGCAATAATTGCAGTTGTGGTTGATTACAGAATCAAAGACCTGATCCCGACTCTGTTTTTGAGAAATTACGAATACTTTCTGTTTCTATTGTGCATCGTTCTAAGTCATCAAAGATTAAAACTCTTCCCCCGGCATTTTTCAAATAGTCTGGTAAGTTTATATCAGGAACTTGAGAGGACACAGTTGTATCACTTTTTCCATCATCATCTAAATCAACCTTTAGTGCAGAGAATGAACCAGTTTATTGATGACAATGTCCTGCGCAAAATGGCTCAGGAGGCCGGCATTATTGTCTGTTCAGACCCCAGCCACCAAGCCTGCAAGACTGATCAGAATGATGGTATCACTTATGGTATTCATAACAGCTGGCACGATCTGGCGCAGGTGCACATTCCGGCCGGAATGACGCTGTTCGAAAAGATGCAGTACGAACATGACCCATCGCTGATGAGCCCGGCAACGCAACAGGCATTGGAGAAAGAGGTGCAGCGGCTGAAAAGCGACGGTATTCGGATGAATCTGGGCACCTTGACGCAAAAAACGCTGGCTTCGGAGAAAGCTCAACAAGTGCTGAAAGAGCGGGGTATTGCCGTGGTCAGCCTTAAGCGACCCTACTTTACTAACGATGGCCACCCAAGAGAATGGGAAATGCTGGCGCCAAAAAAGATAGCAAAGCCAGATCCTCAGAGTCCGCCAGCGGCGCGGGTATGTACAATCCTTTGATCTTGCTATGAAAATGCAGCTACGTGGGACCCTGATGGAACTTTTTACCTGCCAGTGACTCTAAAGACAATAAAATCCACCCACACTGAAGTGGCTAAATAATAAGTTCTGCTGGAGTATTACCATGAATGTTGCCCAAGGAACGGGGGATCTCTGTGAGCCCGTGCACTCCTCCACCAAAGTTTGAAAACCAGCCGGTAATAGCCTCTGATCCATGGACAGTCTGCGAATCGACCAGCAAGCTGCTACCCCGTCATTCCAGGGAGTCTGAGCGACAAGCGCTACTGCGGGCTGCTGGGAATGGGCATCTGGCGTTTCGGCGAATCAAATTGACTAAAGAAAATAATTACTTTTCGGGTGAGGGGGCACCAAGACCCTTCACCCTCGCCCTGCCGGGGGGGATGATGCCCACCCAGCGTATGCCAGAAAATCTTGGCAAATGGATGGTAGGCATTATTGATCCACAATGCCTCTACGTTTATAAACGTAATGCAGGGACAAGATTTCTGATGTTGGAGTCTGACTTAACTCCGGAAACACTGCCAATAAAACTACTGCCTCATCTGCAATCATTGCTCGTTAAACGTCTTGAGCGTGACGATCAGATCATCTGGAGAGTTTATCCCCCCCTTTTCACCTCAGGACATCTGCAAGCGGATGGAACGTTCAGTTTACCAAAATTGAAATCCGGCGATGGTACCCGCCCAGCTGATTATCCGGAACTGTTGCTCAGCAAATATGGCAGAGAAGACATCAAATGCTTTTGCGTTTACGACGATGCACAGATAAATATTTCCGACATCCTGCGGGACAAGCGCCAGTGTGAAAAGGTATTAAACCTTAAACCCTTGCCTCTGGTTGTTTATTGCCACCGCACGGGCTCTGTTCAGGTCTATTTTGATGATGAGCTGGACAGTAATCGCTTGGCCAGGAATGAGCATTCTCTGGATGATTATGCGTTTTCACAGGGCATAGACCCAGACCATTTCAGAGCCCTGTTAAATCTGCTGCCAATGTCTTTGCGGGCAGAAACACTAAGCCTAGAATTAAGCGTCTCACCGGAAGTTATGTGCAAATTGCAACAGGCCATCGAGTTGGTCGATGATCCCTATTGTTACAGTTATGAAAAGCTTCTGGAATTAAAACAAAGTGGCTTGCCCATTCACCAACGTTTTTTCTATGGAGGAGGGGTTGTTTCTTTACTTGACCTATTAGTGTGTTCCGAAATGCGCAGAAACACTGGGCCAGAGCATGAGCAAAGTCAGAAACAGGAGCAAGAAGCTTGTCGCTTACTTCATCTGCTTTTGCAGAGCGGGACAAAGCTGGGGAGAGATACTTCCAGTATTGTGATGATGAAGGACCCCACCACGGACCATGTAATGCCAGCGGGCGCAATGAATTATATGGTGGCTGCCTTTGGTCCATTTGATTTTCTGACCCTGCAACATCTCCAGAAAATACCTTTAATCGGTTGCCCGGGAAACGTCGTGGAATTTAACCGAATCTGTCAGGGGCTCAATGAAGTGCAAATACAGCAAAATATGAGAAGGGTATTAGATGTGAGTTTTGAACCTCCACCCCTCGCCACAGTCAAATCCCACTTGCTGGCCCTCTTTCATTTCAATGCTTGCCTGGACGAAAAGACTCTGTATTGGCTTAAAGTAACTCTGGACAAATGTTGCAAACCCCGTGAGGAGATTATTGATGATTTAACTGCGGATGATTATATCGAATGGGTTGAAAAACTGTGGGTTAATCGGAAAACACATCCTTTCTACCAAAATTGGCCAAAGTATGTCGAACAGTCTCGTCTGGACATTGAGGACCTGAAAAAATCTCTCGGTCTCAACGATTCCGGTGCATCGGCAACACCACTGGTAACCGAGGTACCAGCGGCATTACAGTTTGTAGTGGACGCGTTCAAGAGGTCGCCGGTCCTGCCTGACAATGTCGGCGATAATGAAAAAACCATCCTGAAGGTCTTGAAGCATTATTACCGCCGTCCAGGACCGGAACGGGTGATCCAGAGCCTTGGCAGAGAAATCATACCAACCGTGTGGAAACCGCAGCACAGCTGCAGTCATGTCCTGCGGGCCAGGAATAATGGGCACTGGTACATGGAATTGCTGGAGAAATTTCAGCAATGCTCCTTGAGCCAGGACGAAAAAGAACTCCTGTCTCTGGCAATTATTTACCATGATGCTGCTGCCGAAGATGTCGACAAATCAATGGAAGAATCAAGGTCAGCTGATTATTTCAAACGGGACCTGGCCGGGCACTACCCTGAACAGCTGCTGGAGGATATGGCGCTGGCAATGGTCAGCAAGGAAAACGATGTCAAGGGTAAAGGTGAGCAGAACCTGTCTGAGGCTGTGCGCTGGTACCTGAGCATATTACGCTTTGCAGATCGAATGGACGTTATCCGTGGTTGCGGGGTTGGGGCTGATTTTCCCGGATTAACGGTGACTCGACCTCTGGGTTTTGATGCTACCCGTCTTGACTTACCACCGCAGCTGACTGAAGAGTTTACCTCCGAGCCTGGCAACAAGAGTGAATTCCAACGGCATCTGGAAGCTGCCATGCACGGTGCGGCTGATCTGGCGCAGGTAACCGGGCGGCCTAGGGATCAGCGTAAGAAAAACTACACCCAAGTCTACGGTCTCAGAGCCAATGGCTCAAAGATCTCCGAAAACTTTGAATGGACAACCGAGCCAGTGCAGAGAATGAACCAGTTTATTGACGACAATGTCCGGCGCAAAATGGCTCAGGAGGCCGGAATGATTGTCTGTTCAGACCCCAGCCACCAAGCCTGCAAGGCTGATCAGAACAAAGGGATCACTTATGGTATTCATAACAGCTGGTATGATCTG
>NZ_JAHHPM010000126.1 GCF_024606345.1 Endozoicomonas sp. YOMI1 | reverse complement strand
AGGTTTAGATAACTTTGAGTAGGTTTGAGCAAGTTTTTAGGAGCGGTAGAAGAGAAGCGGATTTTTACAGACAAATCCACTGGGAGTAATGTAGATCGAGAAGGACTTAATTTACTCAAGGTCAAAGTTGAGGACGGAGA
The DNA here is from genome assembly GCF_024606345.1 of Endozoicomonas sp. YOMI1. Taxonomy (GTDB): domain Bacteria; phylum Pseudomonadota; class Gammaproteobacteria; order Pseudomonadales; family Endozoicomonadaceae; genus Endozoicomonas. The sequence continues at coordinate 3,918 of NZ_JAHHPM010000126.1, read as the reverse complement.
TGTGCTTCTCGTGACTAAGCTTGACCGATTAGGAAGGGATACTTCAGATATGATTCAGTTGATCAAGGAGTTTGATCAACTTGGTGTTTCTGTACGCTTTTTAGATGACGGAATCAGCACAGAAGGGCATATGGGTAAAATGATCGTTACGATCCTATCTGCTGTGGCTGATGCCGAGAGGCAACGCATATTAGAGCGAACTAATGAGGGACGCCAAGAGGCTAAGGCAAAAGGAGTTAAGTTTGGTCGCAAAAGAACTATTGATAGAAAAAAACTCATTGCCTTTTATCAAGAGGGCAAGAGACCAAAAGAAATAGCTGAAGCAATGTCCATAGGTCGATCAACAGTTTATAAGCTGCTCGGTGAAACTGAAAAGAGCTCTAATTAATTAACACTTATTTCTAACGGTAAATTAAATGATGAATAGCCCGATTGATGAAATTGAAGGTATTGACCAGGATATTGATGATTCTCTGGGTGAGTATCCAATAGATACTGTTTTGATTAGGAATGAGAGTAGGACAGTTCATGATGTTCTGAGAAGAATTGAGAAAGGTGGGTATATAATGGACCCAGACTTTCAGCGTGACTTTATTTGGAGTGTAGAGAAACAGAGTAAGCTGATAGAATCCATTCTTATGCGAATACCTCTGCCTGTATTTTATTTGGCTGAAAATTCTGAAGGTCGAATGGTGGTTGTAGATGGATTACAAAGACTCTCAACATTTAGGCAGTTTGTTAATAATAAGCTAAAACTAAAGTTACCAAAGCAAAAAGAGCTTAATGGAAAAAACTTTGATGATTTACCACCAAAGCTTCAGAATAGGATAGAAGACTGTAATTTAATTCTGTATCAAATTGATTCTAAAGTTCCAACACAGGCACTCCTCGATATTTTTGATCGGGTAAATAGTGGTGAACCATTATCTAGACAGCAAATGCGTAATTGTTTGTTCATGGGTAATGCTACTAAATTTTTAAAATCTGAATCTAGCTCATATATATTTATCCAAGCCACAGGGTCAAGCTTGAAACCTGAAAAAATGCGTGATAGAGAGTTCATCAATAGATATTGTGCATTCAAACTCCTAGGAATAGAGCAATACACTGGTGATATGGATGACTTTCTTGCAAATGCTTTGAAAAAAATGAACAGTCTAAATGAACGAGATATTGAACGATTATCTTTAGATTTTAGAACCAGCATGAAGAACAATGTAAAAGTGTTTAACAGGCATGCTTTTAGAAAACATTACTCGCTTAATGAAGGCAGGAGTGTAATAAATGCCTCTCTTTGGGATGTGATGTCTGTTGGGCTTTCTCAGTATTCAGAAAACATCGTCGAAGCTAGGGCTGAACAGTTGCGTGCAGAGTTTTATGAGCTTTTGAAGAATCAAGATTTTTTAGATGCTATCACTTTGGGCACAAACCAAGTTAACAGAGTTAAAGACCGCTTCTCTATGTTTAATCAACTACTGAGTGAGGTTCTAGGTGATTAATGAAATCAGGCTAAAGCACTTCAAGTGCTTTGAATTATTAAACCTTCCACTAACCAACTTAACAATGTTGTCAGGCTCTAATGCATCCGGAAAATCTTCAATAATGCAATGCTTGGTCTTGCTACACCAAACGATGGTTGAACATGAGTGGTCTAACCGGCTGGTACTCAATGGCCATACGTTGCAACTAGGGACAGCACAGGACGTAATTGATAAAGTTCACGGCAGGCATAGTTTTGAGCTTGGCATTTCCTTGGGGGAAAACTCATTTGACTGGTCTTTCTCTGGGGAGAGAGAGGATATGTCTCTTGAGATTAAAAATGTCACTGTAAACACTGAATACCTCAAAAATCCTGAGAAGCTTCAATACCTCCTCCCTTATGGTAAGAATTTGCCTGTTTCTGAATTGGCACAGCGTTTATATTCTCTAACGTATATTACCGCAGAGCGAATAGGGCCGAGAGATTACTACCCACTGGAAGACGAGTTAAACGCCCAAGTAGTTGGCCCTAAGGGAGAACACTCCATCAGCCTTTTATATTCAAAGAGAGACAAAAAGGTATCTGATCGTGTAGCTATTAAACCTATCGCCCCCACTCTCATAAATCAGGTTCAGGCATGGATGCAGTGCTTTTTTCCTAAATGTGAGCTAACCGTAGAGAAAGTAGCAAAAATAAATGCGGTTACTCTAGGGTTAAGAACATCAAATGATACAAACTTTCACCGTCCTATACATGTAGGTTTTGGACTAACACAGATTTTACCAATTATCGTGGCATCATTGGCGGCAGATGTTGGAGATATGTTACTAATAGAAAATCCTGAAGTACACTTACATCCGAGCGGTCAAGTTTTAATGGGGCAGTTTTTAGCCGCTATTGCTGATTCAGGAGTGCAAGTTGTTTTAGAAACACATAGTGACCATATTCTGAATGGAATTCGTAGATCTGTAAAAAATAGAAATATATCAGAAAACAATGTAACCCTCCATTATGTCAGGGCTCGAGAGGAAGATCACGACCAGGTTATTACACCTCAAATTGATGAACAAGGAAATATTGACTTCTGGCCGGAAGGGTTCTTTGATCAGTTCGATAAAGATATTAATTTTTTTGCGGGCTGGGGAGATTAGATGTGGATTTCCTGGCGAACGATCTTTCGTTACATAATCAGTTTAACGATTTAGCCTCATTTGAGGAATCTATTGATAGTTTAATGCTGCTCAAAAAGCAGATTGAAGTATCTGGAAGAGCACTACAGTGTAATCGCGATTTCATTAATAAAGAGATAATGAGAGGCGATTTACTTCCTAAAGTTGTTCAATCCTTGCAAAGGGATAAAAGACAAGCATTATTGCGATGGCTAACTCAAGTAGGCCCTTTCTGGGATGCGAAAAGTCAACATTCTGATGATGATTACTTAGAGGTTGGTGATGAAATAGTAACAGGTTCTGCTATTGCTGAAGCGGCTTTTCTAAATTTAAACGGAGGGGATTACAGAATTATCAGCTTCCAACCTTCAAACTGGGAGTCTACTGAGATAGAAGTTTTCTTGAGGAATGAAGGTAACGATCAAACTTGTATAGTTTTAAATTACACAGAAATTGATTCCATTAAAGCCATTCTTTCACAGCATGAAAAAATAGAATCATGGAAAAAACTTTCAGAACTATGTATATCAGCATGTCCTGAACTGCACTTTTCTGAAACCTGTTTTGAGCCACTAAAAGGTCATCCATTTGTTCAAAGAGCAGCAAATCAAATACTAGAACTCTGTCAAATAATAAATAAACTCAAAAGCTGCTATGACACAGAGGGCAACAGAACTGAAAAAGGACAAGAAATTTACCAAGATCATTTTACAGGACAAAAAGCATGGTTTTCTGATTCTTCAGATACTGAAAAAAGAGAGTTTGAGAATCAATTAACGTTCAAACACCCAGAAAAAGAAGGTAGCACCATATTTTGCCCTATGCATGGAAAAGTAAACACTCCCAAATATCGTGTGCATTTTTCATGGCCGGTCAGTAACAGCGAGCCTTTATATATTGTGTATGTCGGGCCTAAAATAACAAAACGGTAAGTTTAAGCTGTATGACCTGTCCCTTTTCAGCTTGACCGAAGGTACAGGTCAGAGCTTAGAGCAACTTTTCGTTCCGTTGGGCTTCAGACCCCTAAAGCAGGCCACTGCGACGGGTGGCAGCCTTCTTTGATCGTTGCCCCAACATGCTCAAACCCGATGACCTGAAAACCTACTTTGTTCGTTATGTGCGTGTTACTTGTTTTTGCCAAAACTGAGCACAACCATTATCACCGCTTAATTGATATGGTTCAAAACCATATTTTAGGTAGGCTTGCTGAGCGGGCTTGTTGAACCAAGCCGCTAACGCGGCAAAAAATACCGTTCATCCCAGCCACCC
>NZ_JAHHPM010000125.1 GCF_024606345.1 Endozoicomonas sp. YOMI1 | reverse complement strand
CCATCATCGTTGAACCGCCCGGTGCGGACCCGCATGCCGGGTGCTGTGGGGAGGGTTGGAGAAAGACCAGCCCTTACCCGATTTAGGCCTTTGCACGCATACATCCAATGTTCATTTGCTTGAATAAATCTTTAATTTCTAAAACCGAACCCTCTTTCATCTTTTTTTCAATTTTACACCTTAGTATTGTTTTTGTAGATGTATTCTTGATTCTGTATTTAAAGTTCCACAGCATATGTTCTACTGCAAAATTAAATCCATCATCATCTGATTTATCTCTAATGTTTTGTAAATACCCTAATAATTTTGGTGAAAACTCTACTGCCGTTATTAAGAAAGAGTATTCTTGAGCCAAAGAACTATTTACGATGCCAAAATCAGCAGCAAGAATTTTCTCAACCAGAGTTTTCTTCTGATCAAATGTTAACTTCCCCCAGATTTGCTCTTCAATATTTTTCATTTCCGGCAAATCCCCATAGAAGAAAGTTTGTGCTATTTCTTCAGGTAAAGATGACCAGTATTGATAATAAATATTCGCTACTGTATTTATAAGCTCCTCTGGTATACCACTAAAGCTTGAAATTTTCTCCGTTATATGACTTTCTGCCTTTTTAAGAGCTTCCTTATTAATCATTTTTAATCCTTAATTGATGATTTTACAGAACTACCCAGGCAACAATCATTCCTGGAAAAGCAACATTGGCTATAACCAGTCTTTGCTGATGGCCTAAAAACCCTGCAATGACAGCACCAATAACAACCTCAGCCAAGGCCATTATTCCGTATAAAAGCGAGTATGCTCCAAAAGTATAAATAACCCATATTACAGCAATAATTGGAGCTACTCTTGCCGAAATATCAAACCAACTTCTTTTTACAGGAGCTAATGCGGGATTTGCACTAGCAGTAGTAAGTGCTTTAGCAGAGCCCCCTGCTAAAGAAACCCATCAGTAAACCCAAAATAATTTTTGACAGCATGAAAGTTCCATTTCGATATTTTGCAAATGAGGTTATGACTATATCTTTCTTGTGAGTTGCTTGACAATACTTGGTGATAGAGGAGGCCTAACGCCCGCATTTGCGGCTGGTTTGGAGCGCAGCGGAAAACCAGTCCGACAACATGCGCTTGTTGAACCAAGCCGCTAACGCGGCAAAAAATACCGTTCATCCCAGCCACCC
>NZ_JAHHPM010000124.1 GCF_024606345.1 Endozoicomonas sp. YOMI1 | reverse complement strand
AAAGCGGATTTTTAGACCAATTTGCTGCCACCGCAGTAGGGCAGTCTATTCTCGGTCAGCCTCCGAGGCATTCATCTGTTTTGACAACCATTGCATATAATGAGCCCGGGTTTCTGTGAGTTCATTCGGCAGGTGATGTCGGGCATCTTCCAGCCAGAGGACTTTGGGCGAGCGATATAGCTGTCCTAAAGCCTGAATGTTATAGGGGCCGTCCACTGTTGCGTCATCTGTGCCCTGCAGGATCAGCGGGCTTAACGGGATTTGCTCTTTAGATGACTCTATTTTTCGAATCCAGTGGTCTAAAGCAGAGACCCACTGTGTGGGTAACACAGTGGGCGCCAGTGGATCATTGTGAGCTTTGTCCAGGAAGCGTTCATCCCGGCAGTTATCTTTGAATTTTCTGGGCATCTGGCGGATAAATGGCCTGACCAGATAGAGCTGGAGTCGGCTGAGTTTCCACAACCGGGGCCGAACCAGTGGTGCAGAAAAAATCACTTGTTCAAAAGGCATAGGTATGTCTTTTCTGGTGAAGTGATTGAGCAGCTCTGTGATAATGGCGCACCCTGTACTTTGGCCATAGGCAAGCCAGGGCGTGGGTAGTATTGACTCGCAGTAACGCATCACATCTTCCAAAACCAGGCGGTAGTGTTCAAAGTCTTTGATGGTGGCTGGTTGTCCACTGGAAAGCCCGTGACCAGGCAGATCGTAGGCCAGAACGTTATAACCTTCTTCCAGGAAGAAGCGGATAATATGCTCAAACAGGCCGACATGGTCATAGTAGCCATGGAGGAGAAATACAGAGCCTTTGGCTTCAGGTCTGGTGTATAAGTGGCAGGCAATGCGGTATTCAGTGCTGTTTATATACCCCAGGTAATGCCGGATATCAGCGATGCGGTTTTCCAGGTCAATGCGGTAATACTCAAAGTATGCCTGTTCGTGAGGATATGGAGTCAGGCCATAGGAGAGCGGGCGCATATCAGAAATAAGCTTAAGTTTGTCCATTAACTTTCTTCAGGTACTTTTTGGAGGTCCTTCAAGGGAACTTCTACCTCTTTTCTGGCAACAATCTTTTCTTCAATGCCTTCGTCAGTTCGCTGACTTTCAATGAATTGGATAAGAATAATACCACGGTCCATCTTAACACCTTTGACAAAGGTACTTTCAAGGTGTCGGAAAAGAGGGTTGTTATACAGTACCGACTCTCCTTCTGTGAAGCTTACAGAGTCTGGCTTCTCATCCGGAATGCGGCCATTGTGTTTCCAGACAAATGCCTCAATCTGGTCGATCAGTTGATCGCCGTCAGGTATCGGGCTGGGCAGTAGCTTCCCCAGATCCTCTTTGGGAAGTCGCCCTTCATTATAAAGCTTGTAACTGGTCCTGTTGAACCGGACAACTTGAGCGATTCCCCGGGTTGAACGGATTTTGTGAAAAGAGGGAAGGTCTTTTTTGCTTAACCTGATGAACAGATAGCCTGGAAACAGGGGAGTGCAAGTACTTTTTTCCTGAATTAGCGGACAATAGGCCTCAAAACCCTGGTTCTCAAGATTATCCCGGGCACGAATCTCTTCCCGGCTTTTGGCTTTCAGCAGATACCATCCCTGTTTCAAAGCCGCTTTTTCAAATGACATAACAAATCCTTTTGACGACGTTTACTGAAAATAACCAACGGGCAGGTAGAGTGCCGTGAAGCGGTGCTCTGCAATGTGTGAACTTCATCATCAGGCATTTTCTTCCGGTCTTGTTAATCGATTGATCAGCCCTTGGCTGCAGCTTCGAGCATGGCTACTGCAGGCAGAACCTTGCCTTCGACAAACTCAAGGAATGCGCCGCCACCGGTGGAAATATACGACACTTTGTCTTTGATTCCGTACTTGTCGATAGCAGCCAGGGTATCGCCACCGCCAGCAATTGAGAATGCGCCCGAGTGGGCAATGGCCATGGACAGTGAACGGGTACCTTCACCGAACTGATCAAACTCGAAAACCCCCACCGGACCATTCCACAGGATGGTTTTTGCCGCCGTGAGAACGTCAGCAAACAGCTTTTGGGTTTCAGGGCCAACGTCGAAGATCATGTCGTCATCTTCAACTTCGTCAACCGACTTGATGATGGCTGTCTCGTTCTCATCGAATTTCTTACCGCAGACCACATCCACTGGCATCGGGATATCACACTTTTCCATCAGGGCTTTGGCCTGAGGGATCAGGTCTGCCTCATAGAGAGACTTGCCAACATTTCTGCCGGCAGCCGCCAGGAAGGTGTTGGCGATACCGCCACCAACGATCAGCTGGTCACAAACGCCAGACAGCGACTCAAGAACGGTCAGCTTGGTGGAAACCTTGGAACCACCAACGATAGCCGTCATCGGACGCTCTGGTTTATCCATAGCCTTGCCCAGTGCTTCCAGCTCCGCCGCCAGCAGTGGACCGGCACAGGCAACAGCGGCAAACTTGCCAACACCATGAGTGGAAGCCTGGGCACGGTGTGCGGTGCCAAAGGCATCCATCACATAGATATCACACAGGGCGGCCATTTTGCGGGACAGAACTTCGTCGTCTTTTTTTTCGCCGACGTTGAAACGGCAGTTTTCCAGAATAACCAGCTCTCCGGCTGCCACGTCAAAACCACCATCAACCCAGTCTTTAACCAGACGAACTTCTTTGCCCAGCAGGTTGCCAATATAATCGGCAACCGGCTTCAGGGAGAACTGCTCTTCATACTTACCTTCAGCAGGGCGACCCAGGTGAGAGGTCACCATTACGTGAGCACCGGCTGCCAGAGCCTGCCTGATGGTTGGCAGAGACGCCAGAATACGGGCGTCACTGGTGACCTTGTCGCCTTTTACCGGAACATTGAGGTCTTCGCGGATCAGCACGCGTTTGCCTGCCAGATCCAGGTCGGTCATTTTTAAAACGTTCATGGGGAGCCCTCTTGATATTCACTTATGGCTGAGTTTCTCAGAGGTAAGCATTGTTTATAAATACTTGCCTTGAAGAAATTGCCTGGGGAATAGCGAAAAAACGTCAGGGACAATAGCACATAAATTACGCTTCAGGTATGCATTGATGACTTGAATCAAACGGTGTTTCAAGGGTTTTCGAAGGGTCACAAATTGTATTCCTGACCGGAACGTCAGCGTATCTGTCTGCCATGTTTGCAAAAAATACCCTTAGGTCTTATGAAGTTACAGGACTTCAGATATTACAGGGTAACAACACCGGGTCAGTTTCCAACAAAGTAAAAGGCAGGTATCGGCGATACAGCAAATTTCTGCGGGATTACCCGGTGATCTGATGTGAGCACGGCAATTATCCCGGGGTTCATCATTGGGGATGGTTGAAATTATCAGTTTATTTATTTTTTACTGAACTTATTGTGCTTTGGAAACTCTAAAAAATTTGTATGGTGTTTAATTAGTCCTGTTATTGAATATTAACAAATCAAGGGAGTGATAACGATGTTGTCTGCTAACTTTTCTTCCCCCTCAACGGTGCCGAATGTTCTGGCCCCCGACTCGGCAAATCCAAATCCTGTTGGATTTTCTGGTGAAAAAAAACTTACACAGGCCACAGACATAAAATTTGGCGATACATTCAGAAGCATTTCCTCTGTGTTTTCTGAACCTCTTTTAAAACAGGTTAATCAGGAAATAGAT
>NZ_JAHHPM010000123.1 GCF_024606345.1 Endozoicomonas sp. YOMI1 | reverse complement strand
GCAGGCTATTCTCGGACAGCCTCCTAGACGGGCACTATTCTCGGACAGCCTCCTCGTGTCCTGGGGGCATAAAAAATTTTTAAAGCTTGAGCCTAAAGATCCCAAAAACTAAGCTCCCCCTATTTCTCCCAAGAAAATATGGGTGTCCTGTTTCTTACTATGTGAGGCAAAAAGCCAGCCTGGCAAAAGTCAGCTTCAACGCACAGATAGTGAAGAACGAATAAGAAACCAAAAGATAATAGAAGAAAACAAAATAAAAGAAGAAAAATTAAAAAAAGATCTGGTGGGCAACATTGAGAGGCTGCGCCAGGAAAATGGACTCGCATTTGATAAATGCACGATAACCAAGCGTGCTGCTAAAGCGCTTTTTGATTTTGATCCATGTTGGCATGAGTCTGATGGGTTGCCCAATTATGGGGAGTTTCAGGTTGCCAGCACCACTGATAATCTTGAAGGATTCAGTTTGGAAACGCTATTAGCTGAAGAGAAATCGCTTAAGTTTATGAATCAGAAGCTATGTGAATACATAGCTTTATTATGGGACAGTTTTCCCAGTCCATCGGATCAACGCCAGCGTCCATTGATTCGGTTTAAATACAATTATTCCGTGGAGCGGGTAAAAACTGAAGCAGATGAAATATTGGCTCAGCCTGCACAGCAATCCTGTATATCGGGTGGGTCGGTCAAGTCACAAATGTTTTCTTCCCGGTATGCGCGGGAGCAAAAAAGGCGGGAATCATTGCTCGATGAACTCCGGGCTCGCGCATTGTGCCTGACACCCTTCGACTCCGCTCAGGATGAACGGAGATCAAGTTCTAAACCGGTAAAATTAATTAAGGACTGTTCCTAACTGAATAACACCTGAATATGGGGGGTTTTGCATTGAGAGGGAGTTTCGGGTATGCATTCCCAGGGGGATCATGCGAACGAGGGGTGAACCGTTAATAAAAGTGCTATTTTTTATCCCTCCTGCCCGTAAAAGAGAAATAAATACATTTTATGGAATCTTTTCAGAAATAAACGGTCTTATAAACAAGTACGAATAATAATATCAATCCCAGCTTGACGGGATTCAGGAGGTTTATATGAACGTTGGTGGGAGTACCGAAACAGGACATTTCTTCCAGGCTGCCTGGAATATTATCAATTCTGATCAGTGCCTGAATTGCTTTACCGGTTTAAGGTTGGTAAAAGCTTGCGTGGTAAGGGTTTGCTGCCCAAGACCGTCGGAAAATTATCCAACAGACTTGAGACAGCCGCTACTGACTGGTACCGAGCAAGGCAATGTGACTGACCAATCATGCCCTAACCGTAACTCGGAAATGAGTGTAGTGGTTGTCGAGCCAGATTATCTTGCATTAGATTTGTCTGTCCGTTATGAGTCTTTGCCGCCATTGTCCACACCCGATGTAACCATCCTTAACGAACAGTTGCTAGAAAAATAAAAAGGATGTTCTCATGGTCAGTGCCTGGAAGCGTTGGGTTAGGAGGCTTTCCGAGAATATTGTTGCCAAAGTTGGCAGGGTTCTACCACTGTTTTCATCTGGGAAAAAAATCAAGGTCAATCAGACCTATCCTGCTTTCTTTTTACTATTTCCTGAAAGGACTCAGGAAGATAAACGAAGGTAGTTCCACTTTTAGCTCTGGGCATATCGTTTACCACACTTCATTGTTACGATAAGCCTGGATTTGTCGAAAAACCCGATAAAGCAACAGGCTATCTTTCAGGTGAAGCCCCAAGTCGTTAAGATAATCAATAAAGGGAACAACTGCAGCTTTAAAGACTTCGTCTTTATTGGTATTGTCATTAAGCCTGTTTTTCAATGCCGCTTTGGAGAGTACATCCGGCAGGCTATAAATAAACTCCTCTTCGGATATCATTTGCTCTGCCTTCCCCGAAAATACATAGTTGGATTGCAACATTCGGTAGATATCACGGCAAACTTCCCTTACGGTCATCCCATTGGTATATCTGTGAACACTAAACTCTGATGACTGTTGCTGGTTATCAAAAACTTCACGCCAGTTATGGATAAACTCTCTGGAGCTTTCATGGATTTCTCCTGCCAGTGGCTGGATAGGCAAATCCATGATTGTTTCCTCCCATAATTCAATATGATCTGAGACAAGTTGAAGATGATCCTCCTGAGTTCTGTCATGGTGGCGTTGATAAAACACCAGGAACAAATCCATTACCAGACAGTTGCAAAGCACATCCTGGGCTCCAATATCGAAATTATCCACAGTAATGCAGTTTCCATGATCAATGAAATATATGCAAATATGATCAGATTCCAGTTTCATCATGAAGTTGCCCTCCTGAAAGTCACCATTCAAAAACCGGGATTCGTGAGCAGCTTGCACATAGACCGACACCAGCAGATTGCGAAGACTCCTGTTAATGTCTCTCATATTATAAGTGCTTAGCCACAACATCTCTCCTTGTCTCCAGACAGGTTGCCATTTACGAAACCGTCTATACATTTTGATAAAACGGTCGAAGGAGCAACCATCAATAAACTCCATGACCAGAGCATCAGAACTGGAAATATTTTCAGCAACCCGAGGAACCTTAAATTTAACCGGTATCCGTTGAACATAGTTCGCCAACTCTGAATTGACAGGAACCGGAATAGAATATTCGTTCAATTGTGACAGTTTTTCCAACACAAGACCTTGTTTTATGGTATTGACAAGCTCTTTTGATAAATTGCCCTCATCAATCAGGGATGTCGCTGCTTTAACAAAATTTGCATAGGTTATTGGTGTTCCCAGCGTTTTGTCCAGGGCAGAAACCAGCATTCTGCGCAATACAGGAAAAAAGACAGTCTTCATTATGCAGACATCATCGCTGATATTTCTAATTAACTTTTCTGATACCGATTTAACAGCATAGGGATGTCCGTTAATGATACATTTATCGATTTGGGCAACAGTCCCGCGCCCAAGATTTTCAATATACTCTATGGGGGCTTCCAGTTTTGCTCTCTTCGGGCGATGATCAGGATTTTCAAAATCAGACTCTGGAAATATCCCCGATCCGATCTCTTCTGGCCACCATCCGCCATTATGAAGATTACGCTGCAAACGGTTCTCTACTGTCTTCGGATCAATCCAACCTCCCTGAAGTTGGCTGTTACTCAGTCTTCTGATAAAACGGGAATCAACTTTCAGAGCCTGTAATTGTGCGAATTTCCCAAAAAATACCCCTCCCAGGCTGATGATTTTAGCAGCTTTATCTTTATAAACCATCAGTGGTGACAAGGCAACGATTGTCGTGGCAGCTACCTCGACAACTCGCCTGGACATTGCACAAATACTCCCTAACCGGGAATCACTATTGCTTGAAGATACGGTTCTGTGAACTAATGGCCCCCCGGTAGCAGACGCACCCGTGGCATCGCTTGACTGAACCGTCAGGTTTTCCTCATCAATATCAACGGTATGCACTCCACGCAGTAGGGATGAATGGTGTGATGGGCGAAATTCGCCATCTTCGGAATCAGCCCTTGTGAGATTTGCAATCCCCTGAATACCAGGTCTATCTGGCGTTATATTTGGAAACATGGAAAATATTATAATGATCGATTGGTTATTTTTTTATATAGACTGGCTCTAATTGCAAAAGTTCAGAATTATCTGGTACTACTATCTTGTTCTTTCCTGAATAATGCGTATCCCGCTTTGTCAGGATGGTTGGATCGCGCTACTTTCAGCCTCAATTCAATGTTGGTGCAACGTTTTCTCTCAGGTGAGCAATTGGGGGAATCTGCCAAGCTTTAAAAGGGCCATTTTTTGTGCCTTTTTGCTGTTTTCCCACAGATCTTTCTTTGCTGGAAACTTTTCCGGAATACTGCGATCTATAAATGAACATTCTACTATCGAATGTTCAGTACAATCCGATAGAATCACACTTCCATTATTTTCAGGTACACATTCTCTTATGTCCGCCCATGAGGAAAAGCAGCTCCCCCCCGCTGTATTTTTGATGGGCCCTACCGCTTCAGGCAAAACTGACCTTGCGGTAGCGCTCAGCAAACAGCTGCCTTTTGAAATCATCAGTGTGGACTCGGCACTCATCTATAAAGGGATGGATATTGGCACTGCCAAGCCGGAACCGGAGGTTCTGGTAGAAGCGCCTCATCACTTGATCGATATTCTTGATCCAGCTGAATCTTATTCAGCCGCCGATTTTCGACGGGATGCCCTGGCGTTGATGGCTGATATCAGCGCCCGTGGGAGAATACCTCTGCTGGTTGGTGGTACGATGATGTACTTTAAGGTGCTCAGGGACGGTATGGCGACCATGCCCTCTGCCGATGCTGGGATTCGGCAACAGCTGCTGGATAGCGCACAGGCAAGGGGTTGGGCATTTTTACACCAGCAACTCTCGGAAGTTGATCCAGAAGCTGCGCTCAGAATAAATCCATCGGATACCCAGCGCTTGCAGCGGGCCCTGGAAGTTTATCAACTGACAGGTAAACCGCTTTCTCAATGGCACAGGGAGCAGGAAGAGCAAGGTTTGCCCTATGTCATTGTCAGTCTGGCGATGGCTCCAAAAGATCGTTCTGTGCTCCATGAACGCATTGCACTGCGTTTCAGAATGATGCTTGAGAATGGTTTTCTGGAGGAAGCGACCCGGCTTTATCAGCGTGGGGACCTCAATGTTTCCATGCCTTCTGTCCGGTCCGTTGGTTATCGTCAGACTTGGTCGTACCTGGCTGGGGAACTAAGCTACGATGAGATGGTCGAAAGGGGTATTATTGCGACTCGGCAACTGGCTAAAAGACAGCTAACCTGGCTTAGAAGCTGGCCGGATATTCACTGGCTTGATACTTTTTCCAACAACCTGCCGGGTGATGCCTTGAAAGTATTGGAGAGTGTCCTTAACCTTAATTAATTAAATTGTATCGATGTATTATATAGTCATTAGGTAAAGTACATAGCCTTTAAGAATACCAAGGTCAAAAATGTAACTTTCTTCTAAAAACCGATGGCTGTTCAGTCTTATTGCTAAATAAAGTAGTACCTTAGAACCTCTAATTGTTCCTGCAGGACTGGTGGGAGTAGCTAGTATTACTTATTGAGTGCGGTGTTGGGTTAGCTTAATGTGAGTCGGCATTTCATAGACTGTACATTTATTGAACAATGAGTACTGGCGCAGCCGGTCCAGCGGATAGTCCTCCCCAAAGTGAAACAAGGCTATTCAAAAACCCGAGAATTAAAAGGAGTACAGAAATGTCAAAAGGGCATTCTCTACAAGACCCTTACCTGAATGTTCTGCGTAAAGAACGCGTGCCGGTTTCTATCTACCTGGTTAATGGTATTAAGCTTCAGGGGCAGATTGAGTCTTTCGATCAGTTCGTTATTCTTCTCAAGAATACAGTGAGCCAGATGGTTTACAAGCACGCTGTATCAACTGTCGTCCCCAGCCGTCCGGTTCGTTTGCCGATGCAGGGTACTGATCAGTCTGAGAATGAGTAAATATGTTGATGCATCTTGAGGGCGCCTTAGGCGCCTTTAGGTTTCTTTATTATTTATTTTAAAAATGAGCCATGTGGCGCAGTCTTATTTTCACGTTTCGGTAAGCTGGTTCCAAGCTGTATATGCGTGTGGTTCGTGTCTGTTTAGGAGATCTATTTGTTTTTTGACCGCCATGAGGGTGGTGAATCCGCAGTTCTTGTTCATCTGGAATTGAACGATGATCGTGAGCGGGAAGACCCCCAGGAATTCATGGAGCTGGTAAGCTCCGCTGGCGTTGAGTCTGCCGCATTTATTACTGCAGGTTGCAAACATCCCAATCCCCGTTTCTTTGTGGGTCCCGGCAAAGTTGAAGAAATCCGTCAGCTGGTTGTACTGCACGATGTCGATGTTGTGCTGTTTAATCATGCCCTCTCTCCAAGTCAGGAACGTAATCTTGAAAAAGAGCTGAAGTGCCGGGTTATTGATCGCACCGGACTGATTCTGGATATATTTGCCCAACGTGCCAGAACCTTCGAAGGTAAGCTTCAGGTTGAGCTTGCTCAGTTACAACACATGAGTACACGACTGGTTCGTGGCTGGACTCACCTTGAGCGACAGAAGGGTGGTATTGGCCTTAGAGGACCGGGTGAAACCCAGCTGGAAACTGACCGTCGTCTTCTAAGGGCCCGCATCAAAAGCATTAGCCGTCGTTTGGAAAAGGTACGCAGACAGCGGGAGCAGGGGCGACGTTCCAGGCAGCGGGCAGAGGTTCCCCAGGTATCACTGGTTGGATATACGAACGCTGGTAAGTCGACACTTTTTAACCGTGTGACTGAATCGGTGGTTTACGCCGCTGACCAATTGTTTGCCACCCTTGACCCAACACTGCGCCGAATTGATTTACCGGATATTGGACCTGTTGTTCTTGCGGATACGGTGGGTTTCATACGTCACTTGCCTCATAAGCTGGTTGAGGCATTTCGGGCAACGCTTGAAGAAACCCGTCAGGCTGATCTTCTACTGCATGTTATTGACAGTCATGATCCAGAGCGTCTGGAAAACATGGACCAGGTCCATTCGGTATTAAAAGAGATCAATGCTTATGAAGTGCCACAGTTGGAGGTCTATAACAAAATTGACCTGTTACAGGGGGTAGAGCCGAAAATTCAGCGCGATGATGAAGGATATCCTGTACGGGTCTGGGTTTCAGCAGTTACCGGTGATGGTGCTGATCTGCTGCAGGAAGCCATCAAAGAGTTGCTTGGCGATGATATGCTGCAGGGACAGTTAACCCTGAAACCTGCCCAGGGACGTATTCGTGCCCGACTCTATAAGCTCGGCGCTATTCAATCAGAAGCCTACTCCGATAGTGGCGATGTGGTTCTGGATATTCGTCTGCCAAAGTCTGACTTTGAGCGTCTTTCCAAGCAGGAAGGCCTGAGTGAGAGTTGCTTTAATTCCATGCTTTAACCGCCCTGCGTTTTGCACGTATTGATCCAGATCAATACGTGCAGTGTCCTTTCTCTTGAATATTACCTTGCTGTTTACCCGTAAAAAATTTGAATCACTTATTGCTGGTGTAGCGGCAAAATATAAATAGCTTTCCTGGCTGGACAGAATATTTCATCACGAATGATGGAGAAAATTTGGGTGAAACAGCTATAATCTGGTGTTTGTAAAGAAAATCCGTTGCGGTCTTTACCAATTCGGCTTGCGCTATTCGCTATCCAAACTCTACAATCTGGCTCAGGAACTATCTTTACCGGGCACATATTGAGTGCCTGTAAAGGCTGGTCAGGATTCCAGGCGGTACGGATACATTGCATTTTTTACGCTCCTGTGTTGCAGTGAAAGGGCGAAGTGGAAGTTGATGGCTGCTCTGGAAATTTATCCTGCGACGTCATGTCATACTTGGGACTCTCAAGGTCTGAAGGTAACTATGGTATGCACATCCTCTGATGGACTGGCAATGGATTTATTCGCCTGTTGTCCCCAGTAACAGGGATGCTCAAACCAAAATTCAATTTGATGCTGACTCTACGGAGACATATATGGCCTGGAACGAGCCGGGTGGAAATAACCAGGATCCATGGGGCGGTGGTAACAAAGGCGATAAGCAAGGACCACCGGACCTGGACGATGCTTTTCGCAAATTTCAGGAAAAACTGAATTCCATGTTTGGGGGAGGCCGTAAAGGCGGCGGAGGCTCCGGTGGCGGTGCTCAGGCAGGCTCCTCTTCCGGCATTTTTATTGGCATCCTGATACTTGCTGTTGCTGCTTACATCTGGAATGCGGTCTATACCGTTGATGAAAAAGAGCAGGCCGTCATCCTTCGGTTTGGTGAGTATGCAGAAACGGTGGGCCCTGGCCTGCATATGTACTTCCCTCCCATTGAAACCAAATTTCAGGAACGGGTTACTGAACTTCGGACCTACAACCTTCTGCAGCAAATGTTGACCGAAGACGAGAACATCGTCGAGGTGGCCATGTCGGTTCAGTACAACATTGATGACATCAAGCACTATGTTCTCAACGTTGCCAAGCCTCTGGTAAGTCTGGAAGAAGCGACACAAAGTGCACTGCGTCATGTTGTCGGTGGCTCCGAGATGTACCAGGTGTTGACCGAAGGCCGTGAGGTGATGGGTATTGAAGTACGTGACCGCCTTCAAACTTATCTGGATAGCTACGGTACCGGCCTTAATGTTGCCAAGGTAAACATTGAGAGCGCCCATCCTCCTAAAGAGGTGCAGGCAGCGTTTGATGACGTTATCCGCGCTCGAGAGGATGAAGAAAGGGCCAAGAACAAGGCCCAGGTGTATGCCAACAAGATTATTCCGGAAGCCCGTGGTCAGGCTCAGCGTATTATCGAGAATGCCAACGGTTACCGTGATGAAGTGGTAGCTAAGGCAGAGGGTGAAGCGGATCGTTTCGTGAAACTGTTGGGTGAGTACAAACAGGCACCTGATGTAACCCGTGAGCGTCTGTATATTGAGGCGATTGAAGACGTGTTCAGTAAATCCAGCAAGGTGCTGGTAGATGTTGAAGGTGGCAATAATATGATGTACCTGCCACTGGATAAACTGACACAGTCCCATGGCAGCAGCAAGGTGCCATCCAGACAGTTATCTGCCCAGGAATTAAACGAGATTACCACCCGGGTGACAGAAGAATTGAATAAGCGCGTCAATAGCTCGCGAGTCAGTGGGGGGAGGGTAAGTCGATGAGTCAGAAAGCCTTCACTGGACTGATTATTTCTCTGGTTGTTGTGATACTGGCGTGGGGGAGTTTATTCGTTATCTCTGAGCGTGAGCGTGCGGTTCAACTTCGTTTTGGTCAGGTAGTGCGTGACAGCATTCCTCCGGGCCTGCATGTGAAAATCCCGCTGGTTGACAAGGTTAAGGTATTCGATGGTCGTCTGCAGACCCTTGATGTGCCATCCGAGCGCTTCCTGACCCTTGAGCAAAAGGCCGTTATTGTGGATTCCTACATCAAGTGGCGTATTCACAACGTCTACGACTTCTACCGTGCAACGGCAGGTGATGTATTCCGTGCCAGTAACCTGCTTGCCCAGCGTGCAGAGTCCAGTATGCGGAACCAGTTTGGTAGCCTGACTCTGAACGAAGTGGTTTCCGGCCAGCGTGATGAGATGATGGAAGAACTGACCACAACACTGAATGAAGTTGCCCAGCAGGAGCTTGGTGTCAGCGTTATGGATGTCCGTATCAAGCGGATTGACCTGCCTCCTCAGGTCAGTGACTCGGTGTTCGAGCGGATGTCATCCGAGCGTGAGAAAGAGGCTCAGGACTATCGTTCCCGTGGTCAGGAGATGGCAGAAGGTATCATGGCAAATGCCGACCGTGAAAAGCAGGTGGTTCTGGCCGATGCCTACCGTCAGTCTGAAATGATCCGCGGTGACGGGGATGCCAGGTCAGCTGAGATTTATGCCAAAGCTTATCAGCAGGATCCGGAGTTCTATGCGTTCTATCGTAGTCTTCAGGCTTACAAAGAGAGCTTTGGAGAGTCTGGTGATGTCATGCTGATTGAGCCAAAAGGTGATTTCTTCCGCTACTTTAATCACGATAAGCAAGGCAAATAATGAACTCTTGCTGCCATGTTAAAAAACCGTGGTAGTATTATCAAAACCGGGCCTCGCCCGGTTTTTTCGTGTGTGGGTCCATTGAACGTGTGGCTGGTGGAATTGGTATAAACAGCGGAGAATGGACAATGGACTTTGCGCAGCAATTGTTGATTGCTCTTAGCCTGATGCTGGTGCTTGAGGGTGTTGTGCCATTTCTTTACCCACAGCGCTGGCGACAATTAGTGAGCCGATTGGCTGACATTGATGATCGGCAACTCAGAATTGCCGGTCTGATCAGCATGCTGGTGGGTGTGGCTTTACTGTATCTGATCAATGGTTAGCCACTTTGCTCTGGACACTTTCCAACAACCAGGTGTGGCGTGGTAGGCAATGGTAGGAAAGTAGCGAAGAAAAAACTTCCACAGTAACAATAAGAGAGGCTGTTATGACCGTCGCTGATCGCTGGCTGCTGCCTGATGGAATTGAGGAAATTCTTCCCGGCAGGGCCCGTTGTGCTGAAAAGTTAAGGCGCGACATACTCGACCTGTTTGACCACTGGGGCTACCAACTGGTGATTCCTCCCCATCTGGAATTTATTGAGTCATTGACGGCAGGTGTCGGCCATGACCTTGATCTGCAAACCTTTAAGATAACCGATCAACTGACCGGCAGAACCATGGGATTAAGGGCAGACACAACACCTGCGGTGGCCAGAATTGATGCGCATACCCTGAAAGTGGATGGGCCAGTAAGACTTTGTTATTCGGGCAGTGTCTTTCATGCCCGTCCCGCTTCCCTTGGGGCTTCAAGGTCACCTATCCAGATAGGTGCAGAGCTGTACGGTCACTCTGGTGTTGACAGTGATCTGGAAGTGATTTCCCTGATGCTGGAAACCCTGGCTCAGGTGGATGCCGATTCGGTCAGTCTGGATCTTGGGCATGTGCAGATATATCGGTTGCTGGCATCTCAGGCCGGACTATCGGGTGATCAGGAGCTGGAGCTCTTTGATGCCCTGCAGCGCAAAGCGATCTCTAAAGTTGAACAGCTGGTCAATCAGTGGGATATCAGTGCAGCGTCCGCCAGGATGCTGAAAAGCCTGCCCAACCTGGCAGGTGGTCCGGAAATACTCGAACGGGCCAGGGGTGAGCTTGCTGATGGTCCTGAGGGCGTCGCCACCGCTCTGGATGAACTTGGGTTGATTGCCAGAGAGATTAACAGCCTCTATCCGGGTACTGGCTTCTATTTCGACCTGGGAGAGCTAAGGGGCTACAACTATCATACAGGTGTCGTTTTTGCGGCCTATCTGCCCGGTCAGGGGCAGGCAATTGCCAAAGGCGGACGCTATGATGGGATCGGTGAAGCCTTTGGCCGATCACGCCCTGCGACCGGTTTCAGCACTGACCTCAAGACGCTTATGGAGCTAAAGGCTTTGTTGGAACTGAAAACAGAAAGTACAGATGACTGTACCGAAGGCAAGACCATTTTTGCGCCTGTTGATGCGGATGCTACCCTAGTGCAGTCCCTGCGTCGTAAGGGAGAGCGGGTAGTTCGCCAGCTTTCCGGGCAAGCGACAGAAGCAGCAGGCATGGGTTGCAACCATCAGCTGATCTGCCGTGACGGCGAATGGTTGGTTGAACCGTTATAATTGCATTGAAACTAAGAGACCGATTCCATGGGTAAGACTGTTGTCGTACTTGGCACCCAGTGGGGTGATGAAGGTAAAGGCAAGATTGTCGACTTGCTGACCGAGCAGGCGGAAGCTGTTGTTCGCTTCCAGGGCGGCCATAATGCCGGGCACACCCTTGTTATTAATGGTGAGAAAACCGTTCTGCACCTGATTCCATCCGGAATCCTGCGGGAAGATGTGGTTTGTTACATCGGTAACGGCGTTGTGCTGTCTCCTGATGCGTTGCTGAAAGAGATGAAGCAGCTGGAAGAAACCGGCGTTCCTGTTCGTGAGCGCCTGAAGCTCAGCCCGGCCTGTCCTCTGATTCTGCCTTACCATGTGGCACTGGATCAGGCCCGTGAGCTGGCCCGAGGGGAAGCCAAAATCGGTACGACGGGGCGTGGTATCGGTCCTGCCTATGAAGACAAGGTAGCTCGCAGAGGTTTACGTGTTGCAGATCTGCTGCACCCTGAGCGTTTTGCCAGAAAGCTGAAAGAAGTGATGGATTACCACAACTTTGCCCTGCAGAACTACTACAAGACGGAAGCCGTAGATTACCAGACCGTTCTGGATGACACGCTGGCCATGGCCAGGGAACTGATTCCGATGATTGATCGTGTATCTGACCGTCTGCATGAGCATCATGAGCGTGGCGACCATATGCTGTTTGAAGGTGCCCAGGGTTCTCTGCTGGATATCGACCACGGTACTTACCCGTTTGTAACTTCATCCAACACCACCGCAGGTGGCACCTCTACGGGTACTGGTTTTGGTCCGCTTTACCTGGATTACGTACTGGGTATTACCAAGGCTTACACCACCCGTGTTGGTTCAGGACCCTTCCCAACAGAGTTGGATGATGAAAATGGTCGCCATCTGGCCAAAGTCGGTAATGAGTTTGGCGCTACTACCGGTCGTCCGCGCCGTTGTGGCTGGTTTGATGCCGTAGCCCTGAGACAGGCTATTCAGATTAACTCGGTCAGTGGCCTATGCCTGACCAAACTGGATGTGCTTGACGGTCTTGACACAATCCACATCTGCGTGGAATACAAGAATGCTGATGGTGAGTCCATTACCACGCCTGTTGATGTTGAAGAGTACGAGTCCGTTCAGCCTGTTTATGAAGAGATGCCTGGCTGGAGCGAGTCGACGTTTGGTGTGAAGAGCCTTGATGAGCTGCCTGCCAATGCGCTGGCTTATATCAAGCGTCTTGAAGAAGTAACCGGTACACCGATTGATATTATATCTACTGGACCTGACCGTGTAGAAACTATTGTTCTGCGTCAGCCGTTTGCCTGATCATCATGATTGATTCCTGTGAAAAAACGCCGGTTTATCATTGGATAAATCGGCTGTCAGGTAATATTGGGAGTAGTTATGGTTTTGTCTTGAATTTCTTCACTTGTGGAAGCCCGCTCCAATAGTGTTTCAGTGAACTGTGCATAACATTGATTATTTACGAGGTTAAAAGAATGTACACTCCAACAATAGGCATTGAGATTGATAAGTCCCTGTTATATTTGGGTCCTATAGATAAGAAAACACCAGCTGAACTACAAGAACGGGATCCTGAGGATTTTGGTGATATGCAGCTCATTGTACTGTCATCTTATAAAGCAGGTATGGATTCAAAGGGGTACTGTGGATATTTCAGCCATTGATGAGCTAATCAATCTTTAAGATTACCTGCAATAACTTAGTCATAACTCGGCGGTGGGTTTGGATAAAGAAGGTGATAATCGGGCGGGGTTTCATAAGACATGTTCATAAATATGTCCAGGATTTCATCGTTTAGCTGGTCGCAGTTAAGGTGTTGAAAATCAGTAGGGGATGGGGCATGCCTGCATTGGTGCTCAATAGCAAACAGTGTGAGAAATTGCTGTTTGAACAACTTGTTTTCGCTTGCCAAAAGTTGGTTGCGAAAGGCATCAGAGTTGGTAATTTTGTCCTTCAGGGCAGTGAGTAAAATATCAAAACGATCGTTCAATTTGCGGAAATACCCCTTGGAGTATTTATCCATAAAAATAACCAGCAGGTTTTCAGCGGCTCCTGTGCCGCTGGGTAAGCCGGGGTCCAGATCCAGAGTCTGGTCTGTAAGCAGATGCTCAGTCAGGCCGAAGTTATCAAACATCAAGGTCTGGCCAATAAAATTTACGTTGATGAAAGTACTTCTTGGATGTCGATAAAAACTCTGATTATCTACTTTGCTGGATAAAGCGAACGCACCAGTATCGTAAAATGATATCTCCGTGTTCACATTGACTTGATCGTGGCTGACAAGCATTTTACAGATTTCTTCCCTGTTTTTGTGACCAGAGTTACTGTTAATTAATTCCTTCGCAGTAAAATAAAGGTAATGACCCCAGCTATCCCCAAGCCTGATGGTAGCGTCAGGGCAAATATGAATATTATTTAGCAATATTCTGACTGTTTCTGGTGTCAGTTTGTCTGTAACATGATGCTGGCGACGGCGTCCCCGTTCATCAAAAAACATTCTTTTTGGCGGGATACAAAAATTTCTACCTATCAACGCCTCATTCGGGCAAGCCCCGTGTTCAAGCAATATCACCAATGCGTCTGTCTTGCCGTTTGCCACCGCTTTGGCCGCAGCATCATCCAGCTTATCCTCAACCCGATAACTGGTTACCCAGCCGTGGGCTGAAGGATGCTCGCTCACCATGCGTCTGATCAGTAGCACATCATTTGTTGCCGCAGCCCGTAAAAATGTCGCTCTGGCGCCCATAAATCTCAGAAACACCCTGTTGATAGATTTATGGCACCGAAGGGCGAACCTCTGACCAAGGGTTTGCTGGGTTGCCAGATACGTCGGGGCCTCAGTGGCATTTGCCGCATGAGTGTCTGTCTGGATGGGGGAGGGTGCGGGTCCGCTGCTGTGTATCATGTTTCTGACTTCGTTGAATTTGTGATGCTTATGGATTGGCGTTTGCAAACCCCGGAGTTCCATCGTTTTATCATTTTCGACCTGCCTGCCAGTCAATAAGTTCCCGGTCTTATGCAGTTTTTCTTTTATTAATCTCTCTTTTCATCTTCTTCCTTTGCATTAATAGTCTGATACATGTACTAATACAGGATGGATTCAATGTTGACTTCTCCCCCCCCTCCATGGCTTTTGAAGAAAGATATCATGATAGTAGATTTTCATTTTCACCAGGCAGCCCCGAGCTGCCATATGCCATGCCATATTCCATAAAAGAGGTGCAATAACCCCATGTCAAAAGGGTGGAAAAGCCAGGATAGTCAGGCATCTCTCGAAGCAGAGCGCTATGAAAACCCGATCCCCAGTCGTCTGTACATCATGGAATACCTTGAGCAGCGAGGGGCACCGGTCAGCCATCGGGCGTTATGTCGTGAACTGGGTATAAACGACGAAGAACAGCAAGAAGCGCTGATGTTTCGCCTCAAGGCGATGATCCGTGATGGTCAGCTGCTGCAAAATCGCAAGAATGCCTTTGCCCTGATCAGTAAGCTGAATCTTATTAAAGGTGTTGTTCAGGGCAATAAAGAAGGATTTGGCTTTTTAATGCCTGATGGTGGTGGTGAGGATCTCTACCTTTCCCCCCGAGAGATGCGGCAGCTGTTTGATGGTGACCGTGCGGTTGTGCGTGAATCAGGCGTCGATCATCGTGGCCGCAGGGAAGGCCAGCTGGTTGAAGTGATTGAGAGAAATACGACGCAGGTTGTTGGTCGTTACTATACCGAGTCTGGTGCGGCCTTTATGGTGCCTGAAAACCCCCGTATTAGCCGGGAGATTATTGTCCAGCCGGGCCCGCTGATGCCCACGGAAGGTCAATATATTCTGCTGGAAATTACCCGGCAACCAGGGCGCCGCAACATGCCTATGGGCATTGTTAAGGAAATTCTCGGGGGCAGAGCCGATGCCGGAATGGAGGTTGAGGTTGCTGTCCGCACCCATAATATTCCCCATGACTGGCCGGAAGCGTTAGAAAAACAGTGCAAGGGTTTTACTACCGAGGTTGCAGAATCCGACAAAGATTTCAGGGTCGATTTACGGGCAACGCCTTTTGTCACTATTGACGGTGAAGATGCCCGTGATTTTGATGATGCGGTGTATTGTGAGTCGAAAAAAGGCGGCGGCTGGCGACTTTTTGTTGCGATTGCCGATGTTTCCCACTATGTGAAACCGGGCTCGGCCCTGGATAAGGAAGCGGCTAACCGGGGTACCTCGGTTTACTTTCCGGGGCATGTGATTCCCATGTTGCCTGAGGTTCTGTCTAATGGTTTGTGTTCCCTGAACCCCGAAGTAGATCGACTGGCAATGGTCTGTGAAATGACCATCAGTGGCAAAGGCAAGATTTCCGGCTACAAATTCTATGAGGGTGTTATCCGCTCCCATGCCCGGCTGACGTATACCAAAGTCTGGGATATGTTGTCCCTCAGTGATGAAGGCCGGGAGCTACGGAAACAGTACAAGCCGTTAGTGCCACACCTTGAGCACCTGTACTCGCTATACAAGACATTGGTGTCTGTGCGGGCAGAGCGGGGCACGATTGATTTTGATACGGTGGAGACCCGGATTATTTTTGGTCGCCACCGCAAGATTGAGCAGATTGTGCCAAGGGAGCGTAATGACGCCCATAAGTTGATTGAAGAGTGTATGCTGTGTGCCAATGTGTGCGCGGCAAAGTTTCTGGAAAAGCATAATCTCCCGGGACTTTACCGTGTGCACGAAGGGCCGACGCTGGAGAAGAAGCTCAACCTGAACAGCTTTCTTGGCAGTCTGGGGCTGGTACTTCCTTCAGGAAAAATCACCCCCCGTGATATTCAGGCATTGTTGCTTAAGGTAAAAGATCGTCCTGATTACCACGTGATTCAGACCGTGGTACTGCGCTCAATGAGTCAGGCGGTCTACAGTGGTGATAATCAGGGGCATTTTGGTCTGGCCTTCAAGGCTTATACTCACTTTACCTCACCCATCCGGCGTTACCCTGATTTACTGGTGCACAGGGCGATTCGTCGTATTATTCGCTCAGAGATTCCCTCCCGGCATGTGGTTCGTGTGGGAGCCAGCCCCATACCTGAAAAGCGCATCTACCCTTATAACGTCGGTGCTATTCAATCACTGGGAGAGCACTGTTCCACCACAGAGCGGCGGGCTGATCTGGCAACCCGCGATGCCATGGACTGGTTGAAGTGCGACTATATGCAGCAGCATATTGGTCAGACCTTCAGCGGTATTGTCTCTTCAGTCACCGGATTCGGGTTGTTTGTTGAGCTGAAAGATGTATATGTAGAGGGATTGGTACACGTCACCAGTCTGCCGGATGACTATTACATTTACGACAATGTACATCATTGTATGCGAGGGGAGCGGACAGGTCGTCGGTTTGGCCTGGGCGATGAGTTGGAGGTGATGGTCAGTAAGGTGGATCTGGATGACAAGAAGATCGACTTTGAACTGCTGTCAACCCTCAGCAAACCGGGAAGAAGAACATCATCCGGTAAGTCTGGTTCCGCTAAAAAATCCCGTTCATCCGGAAGTGCCGCGCTTGGCAGTCGATTTAAATCGGCAGCGGCCAAGGAAAAACTGCTCAGAGAAGC
The DNA here is from genome assembly GCF_024606345.1 of Endozoicomonas sp. YOMI1. GTDB lineage: Bacteria > Pseudomonadota > Gammaproteobacteria > Pseudomonadales > Endozoicomonadaceae > Endozoicomonas. The sequence goes on along the minus strand of NZ_JAHHPM010000123.1, from coordinate 1,199 downwards.
CAGGGCTGCTGAAGAGGCGGCTAAAAAAGGAAAAGGCATATCCTCTAAAGGCGCTTCCGAAGACGGTAAGCCATCCGGTCGTAAGCCGAAAGGCAGGAAATCGGCCAAAACAACGGCTAAAAAGGGCAAGCCAAACGCTTCCGGCAAAAAGAAGGTTGCCAGTAAGAAGAAAACCAGCAGCGCCCGGAAGTCTGATTCAGCCAAAGCGTCAAAGCCAGCGGGCAGACAGCCCCGTAAACGGAAGATCAGTCAATAAGCTTCGCACCATAAGGATTATCGGTCATTGCTTCTTGACTCCATGGGTTACTTCGGGAGCCTGTCCACTTTATCGATATGTCTATTGAAATCAGGCCGCTTCACAGCGGCTTTTTGTTCCGGGGTGATGAGAGTTTTTTATTCAACTATCACCTTCCGGGAGAGGAAAAACACCATAGTGGCAGGATTAGTATAAAAATTAATTATTCATAGGGAACTAAAACGAAATATAAATATCCAAGCATAAGTACTTAACAAACATAAATTGAATGGAGGGTTTTGATATGGACAGTATTACTAATGCTGTTAATCCCACAATAGACTCTGGCTTAATAAAACGTAGAAATACCAATCCAAAAAGCGGACATCCTAGTAGTTCATGCATGCGGGAATGCGTGGAAAGTTCTAAACAAAAAAACTACCTTTCCTGTGAAAAACAATTAACTGATCATGAGATTAAAAGCATCCCATTGCAGGATCGTATGGTAACTTTTTCGAAAGAAACTCTTAAATTTCTTTGCCAGGCTACTTTGATGTTTGCTCACCCGGTTGCTCCCTCGGCTGCTGTCGGGTTTGCTGCCGGGGCTACCGTGGCTGCTGCTGTCGGGGTTGCTGGTGTAGGGCTTACTTTTGGGCCTTTAATGACCGCCGGTGCTGGAACTGCTTTAGGGTTCTACTGGGCTTCTGTTGCGGGGGAAAGGGCTACCAGCAGTGTTGATACCGGTCTCGCTAAAGGTGTTTCTGCAGGTGTTGCTACCAGTATTTGTATGGGGACTGCCGGGGCTGTCGGTCTTGCTACCGTGTCTGCTATCGGGTCTACTGTCGAGGCTGTTGGTAATTATTTCGAAAAAAACGATTAAAATGTTTGGCTGGGGGAGCTTTTTATTCAACTAAGTAGTTGGCCAAATGGAATCGTATATTTCTGGCTAAGTGGGCAGTTACTA
>NZ_JAHHPM010000122.1 GCF_024606345.1 Endozoicomonas sp. YOMI1 | reverse complement strand
CATTCCGCCTTGCCCAGCGGTCCAAAATGACTTGCTCGATATCATATTCAGAAGGTGGAATTGGTATTAGCGGGCAGGCGAGCTATCTGGGGAATATGCTGACTCAGGCTCGTGAGGAAGCTCAGTATGCAAAAGCGGAATATGAAGGAAATGTTCTCAGTGTTCTATGGCCAGCGGAAGAAAATAAGTCCAGTCCGGTATTAGTACCGATGGCTTTTACCTTTGCATCTCTGGAGGGAGAAAGGTTATGTTGCACTGGATCAGGCCTGTTGGCTCATTCAGGATGCTTTTTAATAACCATGGCGACCATTATGTAGGAATATCTCTCTTATACGACCCCGGTTGGTGATCAGCAGATTGATATTTGGCTTCTGCCGTTTCTCAAGCAGGAAATTGATAGCATCCCATTGGATGCGACGAACCTGACCATGACGTTAAACTATCTTCGTATCATGAAAACGGTGCAGACCCATCGCTGGAAAACCCCATTGGGATCCTGGCCAACAGGCGATCGTCATATTGATATTAAGGGATCCTGGCCGAGGTATCCTTCTTTTTCTATCAGGGAAGAGGGATACTCTTTTCAATAGGTGCAGATTTGGCTTCTTTTCTGCACCTTAAAATAGCCGCGTGTCAAGCAAGCATTGGTTTCAGGAAGCGGCCGGTATGGGACTCTGGAACATCCGATACGGCTTCCGGAGTGCCAGCAGCAATAATCTGGCCGCCACCATCACCACCCTCAGGGCCCAGATCAATAATCCAGTCTGCAGTTTTAATAACATCCAGGTTGTGCTCAATGACGACCACACTGTTACCGTGATCTCTCAAGCGATGAAGGACGGAGAGTAGCTGTTCAATGTCGTGAAAATGGAGCCCGGTGGTTGGCTCGTCAAGAATATAGAGTGTTTTACCGGTATCCCGTTTCGACAGCTCTTTAGCCAGTTTCACCCGCTGAGCTTCACCACCGGACAGGGTGGTGGCGTTTTGTCCAAGATGAATATAGGAAAGCCCTACATCCATCAGGGTTTGCAGTTTGCGCTTGACCGCAGGTATTGGATCGAAGTATTGCAGGGCTTCTTCCACCGTCATTTCAAGTACTTCGTGGATGCTCTTGCCTTTGTATTTTACTTCCAGGGTTTCACGGTTATAACGTTTGCCCTTACAGACATCGCAGGCAACGTAGATATCTGGCAGAAAGTGCATCTCTACCTTGATAACACCGTCTCCCTGACAGGCCTCACATCGGCCACCCTTTACATTAAAGCTGAAGCGACCGGGTTTATAGCCACGTGAACGAGCCTCCTGAGTGCCAGCGAAGAGTTCACGAATGGCGGTAAAAATCCCGGTGTAGGTTGCCGGGTTAGAGCGTGGAGTCCTGCCGATGGGGCTCTGGTCAATATCAATGCATTTATCAAAGTGATGAATGCCGGTCAGCTTTTTATAGGGAGCAGCGGTTAAGGTCGTTGCTTTATTGAGCGCTGTGGCTGCCAGCGGATACAGTGTGCCATTGATTAAGGTGGACTTGCCAGAACCTGAAACGCCGGTAATGCAGGTCATCAAGCCCACTGGAATTTCCAGTGAGACATTTTTCAGGTTATTTCCGATGCAACCAATGAGTTTCAGGGTTTTCTTCGCGTCTGCGGGTGTTCTGTTGGATGGCACATTGATCTTGCGAATACCTGAGAGGTATTGACCCGTTAAAGAAGCGGGTGAGTCGATGATCTGTTCAGGGGTTCCCTGGGCGACGATGGCACCACCATGAACACCTGCGCCAGGGCCAATATCGATCACATGATCTGCGCTGCGAATGGCATCTTCATCATGTTCAACGACGATCACCGTATTACCCAGGTCTCGCAATCGGGTCAGCGTATTCAGAAGGCGTTCATTGTCCCGTTGATGCAGCCCGATACTGGGTTCATCAAGAATATACATAACCCCAACAAGACCTGCGCCAATCTGGCTGGCCAGACGTATTCTCTGGGCCTCACCACCGGAAAGGGTATCCGCACTGCGCTCCAGGGTAAGATAGTTCAGGCCGACATTGACCAGAAAGCTCAGTCGATCACAGATTTCCTTGAGCACTTTCCTGGCAATCTCGCCACGGCGACCGGGCAGGTCAAGATCCTGAAAATAGATCAGGGCTTTTTCAACAGGTAATTTAACCAGGTCCGGCAGGGTTTCATTCTGGATGAATACATTCCGGGCTTCTTTCCGTAAACGAGTGCCTTTACAGGATGGGCATGGCTGAGTACTGAGGTATTTGGCCAGCTCCTCCCGGACGGACTGTGAGTCGGTGTCCCTGAAACGTCGCTCAAAGTTTGGAATGATGCCTTCAAAGATATGCCGTTTTTTATAGACATCCCCCCGGTCATTGACGTAACTGAAGTTGACGTCTTCATCACCAGAGCCATGAAGAATAATGTTCTGCTGTTCCGGACTTAAGTCATCAAATGGGGTATCAATGCTGAATCCATAGTGAGCGGCCAGTGATTTCAGCAGATGAAAGTAATAAACGCTGCGGCGGTCCCAACCACGGATTGCGCCTTCTGCCAGGGTCAATTCAGGGTGCTGTACTATACGATCCTGATCGAAGAACTGCTTAACACCCAGCCCATCACAACTGGAACATGCTCCGGCTGGATTGTTAAAGGAAAAAAGCCGTGGTTCAAGCTCATTGAGGCTGTAACCACACTCTGGGCAGGCGAACCGGGAAGAGAAGACAATGTCGTCTTTAGAGCCATCATCCATGTAGCTGACAGTAGCAAGACCATCGGTTAACTCAAGGGCCGTTTCAAACGACTCGGAGAGGCGCAGTTGTAAATCATCACGCACCTTAAAGCGGTCTATGACCACTTCGATGGTGTGCTTTTTCTTTTTATCCAGTTTTGGTGGTGTATCAAGATCAGTGACAATCCCATTGATTCTGGCACGAATAAAACCGTTGCTTCTCAGTTCGTTGAATACATGGAGGTGTTCACCTTTGCGCCCCCTGACCACCGGGGCCAGAAGCATCAGTTTAGTCCCTTCAGGCAGTGCCAGAACCTGGTCTACCATCTGACTGACGGTTTGAGCTTCCAGATGCAGGTGGTGTGTCGGGCAGTGCGGAATGCCGACGCGGGCAAACAGCAACCGGAGATAATCATAGATTTCCGTGATCGTACCGACGGTAGAGCGCGGGTTATGGCTGGTGGATTTCTGCTCAATGGAGATAGCCGGCGAGAGTCCTTCGATATGGTCCACATCGGGCTTTTCCATCATGGATAGAAACTGGCGGGCATAGGCTGACAGTGACTCAACATAACGTCGCTGGCCTTCTGCATATAGTGTGTCAAAGGCCAGGGAAGATTTACCGGAACCGGATAGTCCAGTGATTACTATCAGGCTGTCACGGGGCATCTCCAGGTTGATGTTCTTCAGATTGTGTGTACGAGCGCCCTGTACGGTAATCTTTTCCACAGCCTTTTCTCCGTGCCAGTTAGAGAGCCTGTTGGTGACATTTCTGCAAGCTGAGAAAGGTCACCAACAGGCTCTGAGAGCAAACGGAGTATTATAAATAGTCAATTGCCAAGTCTGTAGTAAAAATTGCGACATTCAGCAAAAGCATCCAGAGGTGGCCGTTGAAGTAAAGGCCGCCTTTGGCGTCGGTAAAATATCCTGGGCATCGACAGTCCCATTTCAATGCGGCTGAATCCAGAGCTAGTGTCAGGATTTGACCGGCATAAGGATACTCTGAAACTCTGGATATGAGGTTATAAAGCGTGTCGGACCATGCAGGTTCATCATGCTTGGATTCAGATGTTTTACTGTTGTCAGAACCAGTTGTATCAGGATTTATATAGGATTGAATATAACGCCAGCCATGATATCCAAGGCTCAAGAGATAATAGGTAAAAAAGAAACCTTTGGTCATTAACCTGTCTGGTTGATTGCTGATATCCATTAATTTCCCACTGCAGGGGCAGGCTTCTTTTTGAGTCCAGAGGATGTTTCCCGAGTCCAGGAGTTTGTATACATGCACTGCCATGTAGGACCACATCAGCAGGTTTCGGGTAGTGAGTAATATCTGCTTTGTTTCATGGTAGGGGCTATGGGAGATCAGAATGACTGACTGATCAATAGGGTCCTTTGAGACGGGGAGCTTACAGTCTGAGCTTTTCAACGCCTGCAGTTTTTCAATGCTGTCGTTACTTGAGATTGTGCAGAGGATTTCTTTTCCATATTCATTAATTGTCGTATAGCTGGCTGAAATCGAGAAGCTTGTGCTTTCTTCTTTGATCGTGTTGGACAGACATGGGAGAGAAAAGGTAAGCAGCAGGGAGAGGATGCCTCGAAACCGAAAATTCAACAAATGTCGTGTTGTTTTGTTAATTTTGTTATTCCTGGCAAGGGCGTAGGTATTTTGTGACATGGATAGCGTTTATCCCTCTGGTTTACTCTCCAACCGACGTGCTGGTTTTGAATAGTTTTCTAATTTGGTGCACAAACCATTTTGATCTCGCAGGTATTTTTTGTGGGTTAGCCATGTTCACAAGGCATTCTATCGAGAATGTCCTGTCCGGTTTATATTGCCATATCAAGGGCGAAGTGAAATAAATCCAGACCGAGCATCAGCTTGTTTATGTCAAAGCCAAAGAAAGGGGCTTCTAGCCACCACATAATCAGATCAGCCCCAATAATCAGCATGTGGCCACCAAGGCCAACGCTCTTGAGTTCATCGCTGTTGCTGTCTTTATCCTGGCCGTCAGGATAAAAGTAAGATGAGAAGTTTTTGCCAAGGAATGGGTAGAGAGTCTGATTTGCATTACGGGACAGGCCGACATTATACAGTGCCGAATAACTGAGATAAAAGAGTGAATCAATGGGATGAAGTGTCACCAGGCTGGTGACAGCAAAAGGTAAGTTGCGAGAAATATTGACGGCATGAAGGCCGCTGTTTAACCACATTAAATAGTATTTGGAGGTCATCAGGACCGATTTGAAACCACCGTTTGTCTGTAATGTGACCTCAACGTCTATATCATGGTTATTTCGAAGTGTTTCCAGAGTGCAACCTGCTTTCTGCAGGCTTTCCCGTTCTTCTTGAGTTTCATTTCCGGTCACAATGCAGTTGGTTTCTGTACCATCACTGTTTAGCTTTTTGTAACGTGCAGAAATGGGTGTTTCGGGTATTGATATACCATCAGGAAATGCCGTAGATACAGCAAGTAAGGGAAAACAAATGACCGATATGAAAAAGATGATTTTTTTTAAGATATCACTCATGAATTAATCTACCCAAGTGAGGATAGCGCTCAAAACCTGAAATTAGGAGACTATTGCCGCTATCTTTATACCAGATCCTGATACCTGTGGTCAGGGAAAACCTGAAGATAGCAGTGATCGGGGATTTTATAAGAGGAACACACAACGAAACATCAACTGGCTCAAAGTTGTTTTTATAGTCAACATGTCATGGTTGTAACAGTGACATTTTGTCGCAGAGGACAGCGAGTGTTCTTGCTTAGCTGTGGACTAAGTAGTTGGCCAAATGGAATCGTATATTTCTGGCTAAGTGGGCAGTTACTA
>NZ_JAHHPM010000121.1 GCF_024606345.1 Endozoicomonas sp. YOMI1 | reverse complement strand
CCTGCAAGGTTGCAAGCTTCCTATCAAATTGGTTCAAGATTATGGTATTAACCTGACCGATGGGAGCGGTATGAATCGAGAGGTTCACGTACCGTTCTGCGAGAGGCTGGCGGGGAAGTTCCGCCGGTCTACTCTAGGCCAGCATTCTCCTTGAGCATTGGCGTAGGTTGCCAGCACGATCAACAAGAGCTTCTGCGTAGTGCTCAGGTTTTCCATACCTGTTGTCTGTATTTCTACTCGGATCAATCTCATCACCCCGATCGTGTACGCGAATGAAATCATTGCTATACTGCTTCCCGAGCAATAGCTTATAGTTTGAGAGGAAACCCGGTAGGAGGTGCAACTCCGATGATCCGGGTTTTTTCTTGTGTGTCAGAAACATAGACTATAAAGGTTCATGCGCAAGGGGGTTGTTTGGTTTGAAACAAGTGACCCTATTGTTTTTAGCAATTTAATCCAGTTGTCTCAGGCGAGACAAACAAGATAAATAAACAGAATAAAAAAACAAGTTGTGCGTTGTTGGCTCAATGGGTGAACATAACACCACTTTATTATGGCTGCTGCTTTTGGCCACCATAAGATCGTTACTGAGTTGCTGGCCGCTTTGCTTAGACTGGCAAAAACAGAAAAGCCATGGGTAAACGCTGCCGATCTGTTTGGGGAGATACTGGCGGCCATGAGAAGGCTGCCAGAAGCACCAGAAGACGTATCAAGGAATCATGCAATCCTCAGGCTTATGGATTGCCTCTGTGAGGACGGTAAAACCGGGTTTTCCTATACCTTTGTGGCCAGCGAAGGACAGGAGCAGGTAGCAGAACTTCTGAAGGCTTTCCCCATCTTGAGTGCTGCCCGGAACGGGCAAACAACCATTGTCGCCCGGATGCTGAAAATTCTGGAGACCTGGCCAGAATCTGAACGTTGCCAGGCAGTCACGACGGTAATGACTCTCTCCAACAAAGACGGGGAAACAGCGCTCCACGTGGCTGCCCAGAGCGATCAACGGAAGGTTGTGGCGCAATTGCTGAATACCTTGGACAGAATGACGGAACCTGAAAGGACTAATGCAATCCAGAAGGTGATGCATGCCGTGGACGCATATGGAGCAACACCGCTGCACTGGGCTGCTTGCAAAGGGCATCACGAGGTTGTGGGGCAATTACTGAATGCTGTGGGCAGACTGCCAGCAACAGCAATGCGGAAAGCCTTCACTGCTGTGGTGAATGCCGCCGACCAAAAAGTTGTGGAGCCATTCCTGAGTACTGCGAATAACTACCAGGAATCAGAACAACAAATTGCTGCTTTCGAAGCAATGATAGGCGCGGTCGCCACATTCAAAAGGACGCCACTGACCGCAGCTGTTGATAACGTCCACTGGGACATCGTGGATCAGCTGATTCAGGCCTTCCCGCTTTTGAGTACTGTTCTGGGCGGGCATAACCAAAGCGTGGAGCAGTTAATGAAAGTGTTGACAGCGTTACCGGGGGAGAAAAGGGGGGCTGCCATTATGGCGGCACTAAAGAAACCCCGGAAAGAAGATGGAGCAACACAGTTGTATATTGCAGCCAGTGAGGGAAAAATTGAGATAATGAAGCTGTTGCTGGATGCCGTGACTACGCTCCTGAATGATGGAAACCGCAAAGAAGCCAGGGAAGTGCTGTACTCCGCCTGCACGGTTAAAGAAGATGAAACCCTGATGGAGATAACCCCGCTCAGAATCGCTGCCATAAACCGGCATGATAAGGCTGTGGAGTTGCTACTGGATGCCATACGGAAGTTATTCAAAATTACATAACAAATGTCGTTTAATCGGCGGCTAATCGTCTTTTGTGGCGGTTAATTCAGCAGCAACCCAAGAAGCTCCACCGGCCTCTTATGATGCCCTTTCACCTGAGACCGGAACAAGGTTAGCGCATTTAAGTGCTCACATTGAACGGTTGGTTGATGGGGGATCAGATAACAAAATGTCGAAATCAGGTGCAGCGGATCAAGCTCAAGAAATTACCTGACAGGGATCAAGGATATGAACTATTGGAAATTACAACGGGTTCCGGTATGCATTCCCACGGGGAACCCGTGGGAACGAGACCATTTGCCCATGTACTTTAGTCAAACTATTTATCCGCTGATTTCAGCTTTGTTTTGTATTGTTGTAGCTTGGAGATTTCCTGTTCAATTATTTTCCTTTCGCTTTCGCTGGCGAATTCAGAGAGAAAATAGAGATCTCCCATTGTCATGTATACTTTGCCTTCCATCGTTAATGCATCAAATTCTGACAAGTTCTGGTCGAGGGGGGTGGAAAGTATTTCTGTAGCGTCTTGCAGCACCTCATCCAGCTTGGGCAGGCTGGAAGTAAGTGAAAAGCCGGGAGCCTTAAAAAAGGACTCAGGACCAAGCCTCGCAAGAGGCAAAGCAACGGCTCTTTCCTGAAGAGAACCCCCTGCGCTTTCTGGCGGGCATTTAGAACATTCATTGCCAATATCGCCAGTTTCACTGGGTTTAACCTCCTTGCCATCAGCAAAAGCATGGCCGACTTGTTCAGTATCCTTTGGCTGCGGAACATATACTGCTGGAGTAGTACTGGTTGGAGGTAGGTTATTCATTCCTGTTTTCCTCTTTGATTGTGTTAAGACTTGGCATGCTGGCCAAGTGAAAGCATATGCTGTCATGCTATCAGACCCCATAGGGTCTGGCGGCAGTTAGAAAAGCGTCAGGTTATATCTTCAAAAAGCGGACTGAACGATGTGATCGAAGATACCATGGCCAATACGCTCAAGACCTTAAGCTTTTTAGGCGGATAGCTTTGAGTTAAGGTCTTTACCAGTAAAATAAAACATAGTTCAATGACCCACCTGCCCCCCAGCCGCTTACGAGTGATCAATAAATATATGGGTGACCTATTTACTTGTTAAGGCTAAATTCAAGTCTTATGTAGACTGAGAGCCGGAATTTTTGTTATTAAATTAATACGCTTTTTATAGCTTTGTAACGTATTAACGTATTGTCTCAGCTCGGAGATTTTTTGTTCGATTGTTTCGCTTTCGCTCGGGGATTTATTGCGATGATGACAAAGATATCCCAAGGTCATGTGTGCTATAGCTGACATTGCTATTGCATCACCTTTTGACCAGTTCTGGTTGAGGGTATGGGAGAGTGTGTCAACAGCGACTTGTAGCACCTCATCCAGCTTGGGTAAATTGTAATAAGAATGAATTAAAGAGTCGGGAGCCCTCAGGGAGGCATCAATGTTCTTACTCATCAGTGTGACCTGATCCCCAAAAAACAATGCAATGGTTCTTTCCTGAAAAGAATACCCTGCGTTTTTTGGCGGGCATTGAGAATGATCCTTGCCTATATCACTGGGTTTAACCTCCTTGCCACCAGCAAAAGCATGGCCGACTTGTTCAGCATCCTTTGGCTGCGGAACATATACTGCTGGAGTAGTACTGGTTGGAGATAGATTATTCATTCCTGTTACCTTTTTAAGACTTGGGGTGCTGTTCAGGTAAAGTTTTATGCTCTCCTGATTTCAGACCCCACAGGGTCTGGCGGTCGTCAGAAAAGCGTCAGGTTATATCTTCGAAAAGCGAACTGCCCAATGTGATCGAAGATTTCATGGCCGTTACACTTAAGACTTTTTGCAAGCTTTAAAGCATGCAAGCTTTAAAGCATATAAATTTGAAATTTAGTAATACGCTTTTAATGGACCAATAAAACAGGAAATAGTTCAAATGACCCACCTGAATGCTCAAGAAATTACAGAACATCCAAAGAATCTATAGCCAGAATGAAATTGATGGGCTCCTTCATTGACCTCCTAAGTCTGTTCGTCCTGAGCGGAGTCGAAGGGCGTAAACTCCATACCCTGAATAAAGACTGT
>NZ_JAHHPM010000120.1 GCF_024606345.1 Endozoicomonas sp. YOMI1 | reverse complement strand
GAAGCCGTATCGATCAGTACCGGTGGCTCGATATCTGCCTGAGAAGCCGTATCGACCCGCTCCCGGGGTTCGATTACTGTGACTGCAGCTGTCTGAACGTGGCGTGACACCATTTCAGCACTGGATGACATCTCATCCAGTTTCTCCTGAAGTTTCTGAACATCATTCTCATACATCATCTGGGCAAGCTTTTTGAGGTTTAGTTCCTCCAGCCTTTTTTCATTAAGTTCATCCAGCTGCAATTTCAGATGCAGGCATTCTTCGGTTGACTCACTGCATTGCTGATTAAGCTGGGCTATCCGGGTGTTCCTGGCTTCAAGCTGCTGTTCCACCTCGGCTATCTTGGTTTCAAGCAGTTCTACCACTGGTTTCAGCCGATCCTCAAGATTATGCTCTTTTGTTTTCGCCAATTCATGCAAGTCGCTGATTTCCCGGAGAAGCTCTTGTACCTTCGCCTCGTTTTGAACATTGAGAGCCTGCATGTGGTCTTGATGATGAGTCTCTAACGCTTCCACTTCAAGTCGATGCTGCGCCTCTAACTCCATCACTTCAAACTGATGCTGCCCTTCTAAAGTGCGTACCTTTGCCTGATACCGGGCCTCTAAATCACACATCTGCTGTCGGTCTGCAGCCAATTTACACTCAAGAGAACGAATTTCATCAGCCTGAGCCTGTCTGGCCCAGATATCATCTTCCTGATCATGTTGCTGGCGGGCTGCTTCAAGCTCTTTGGAGAACTGCTGAATACGTAACGATTTTTCAGCCAGTTGTTTGTCCAGTGCAACTTTTAAAGCCTGATAACGTTTACTGCTGTCAGCATTCTCAAGCTCAAGATCGTCTGCTCGTCTAACTAACTGCTCCAGCAGAATATTGAGTTCATGATTTCTGTTCTGCTCCCGGTTTAATTTTTGATCCAACTGCTGTGCCCGCTGAGCAAATTGATCATTTGAACCCTTTAACTCACCCGAGTGAACCTTCAAGGCTGCCAACTGGTTAGAGATTTCAGCACTTCTGGACTCAAGATCCTGTTTGTGCTGCTCAAGCTTCCTGGCATCTTCAACCTGCTTTGCCACCATTGGCAGGAGCTTTTGAACCGGCTCTTCAACCCTGGTGATCTTGCGGAACAGGAGTTTCATACCTCTGCCGGCATCATAGGTCAGGGAGGCAGGAATGAGTATCGGGCTAAGTACAATTGTGACAACGTAGCCAAACGGACCAAGCTTACCAACAAGCCATTTCCCCCATTTGATAAGACTGGGTTTATTAAAGCCCAGATCATCAACCGCAGCCTTGGTGGTTTTATGAATAGCATTGGCTCCATCATTCACATCCTTGATAGCGGATGAATGGGCTGTATTCGGCCCCGCATTGGCAACCAGAGTATTCACCGGATTATTAACAGGTTCAGGCCCCATGATCATTCCCTCTCTTTTTTTATTCGAAGTCGATAAAGTTGAACTCTTGTCTTAGAGTGGAAAGTTACTAATTAGTTTCCCGGTCAAATAAATATTTTAAAAATAAAAAAATAATTTTTTATGATATTAAAGAATAAATGGGTAATAATTCCCGATTGGGATCAACGATTTTAAACGCGTATTGGCGGGTAAAATGGTGGTGGGCATTGCGCCTGCCCAGGTCATGGGCCCCTGCTGGCGTATCTGACAGTGCATTTGTTTAAAGATTGAAACCGGGCTCGAACGTCTGACATTTGTACTATGGACCATCATTGTGATGTGGCATTGGTGTCAGCCGCTGAAAATGTCATGGATAACTTTTCTCAAGTGGTGACTGGACTTCTTTTCATTTGAACAAAGACGATGGACCAGAGAAATTTTTGCCAGATTCTATGATGTTTATTTAACCAAGATAATCATAGATTACTCAACACTTTTATGAGCCATTTTCTTTACTATCAGAAAGTTAGCATAAAACAAGGTCATGATTTTTTTCAACTCCTGAAACTACGCTAAAATATTACGATAGTGTCAATAACCATGAATTGGCAATAGTACATGAGATCAAGTTAGAATAGTCCTTAAGTCGTTTTTTTATAACTCATCCCGACAGCTAACAGTCCAGGACTACCGTTTGCGAAGCTCATCCCGTCATCGCATTCAATAGAGCATAGGTGTGCCTGAGTCATTGCAGACGTGGAAAAATTAACAAGGAATCAAGGATCAAACGTGTGAATCATTCTCCTGCGATTATTGTTCGTTCAGTTGTCGTAATGGTGCTGATACTCTTGCCCACTTTCACTTTTGGCACTGAACCCATTTCTTACGATGACCCACTGGAAAGCTGGAACCGTAAGGTGTTTAAACTGAATGACACCCTGGATAATTATGCTCTGAAGCCAGCGGCAAAGACCTACAACTTTGTGACCCCCAGGCCGGTGCAAACATTAGTCATCAACTTCTTCAGCAACCTCGGGGAACTGAGAAATATCGTCAGTGCCGGCGTCCAGCTCAAAGGTCGGGATGCACTGGTGTCATCAGGCCGCCTCATCATCAATTCAACGGCGGGTATTCTTGGCCTGATTGATGTAGCTACGCCCATAGGGCTTGATAAGCGCTATAGCGATTTCGGGCTGGCTTTTGCCAACTGGGGGGTACCGTCCGGACCTTATCTTGTGCTCCCGTTACTTGGCCCGAGCACTTTACGTTCCGGCGTTGGCCGGATTCCTGATGCATTAACCAATCCGGTAACCTATCACGAAACTGAGCGGGATCGCTTGATTGTCGGCAGTATTGACCTCATCAATAGTCGCGCTCAACTCCTGGATGCTGAAGAGCTGATTCTTGGAGACCGTTACACTTTTATCAGAGACTCTTATTTACAAAGACGTGAATATTTGATTACCGGTCAGCTGCCTGAAGATGACTTCTAACTATAAATCGTGAATGACAATCGCATCAGCCATTGGCTCCGATGACTTTAAGCAAACACATTAATTTGCCAATACTCCCGCTTGCAGCCAAGGCAGCTTGGGAGTATTTTTCCCTTAACTTTACATTTTAATGTGGTTTTTTTATCCGAATGTATCGGGTTCAAGCAGGTCCTTATATTCACTTTACTTTGCGGGTGTATCCATGACCGGCAGTACCATTCTGGTCATCGACGATGACACCATAGTACGTGAAAGCATTGTCGCTTACCTGAAAGGCATTGGCTTCAAAACCCATGAAGCCGGGAATGGACAGCAGGGCCTGCATATTTTTCGCGAATGCCAACCAGACCTGATTCTGTGTGATCTTCGCATGCCGGTCATGGATGGACTGACCATGCTGAGCCAGGTGCGCAGTGAAGCCAGTGACATACCCTTTATTGTTGTCTCCGGTGCTGGCGTCATGACCGACGTTGTTGAAGCCCTTCACCTTGGTGCCAGCGATTTCCTGGTTAAGCCGATCGTTGATCTTGAGGTATTAGAGTACGCCATCCACCGGGCTCTTGAAAAAGCCCAGTTACTGATGGAAAACAAGCGCTACCGGGCAAGCCTCGAAGAAGCCATCAACTCTTTGAAGAGCAGTCTGACCCTGCTGCAGGAGGACCAGAAAGCCGGCCGTCAGGTACAGATGAATATGCTGCCCAGACACCCGCTGGAATATAAGGATTTTAAAGTTGACCACAACATCATCCCATCCCTCTATTTAAGCGGAGATTTTGTCGACTATTTCACGCTGAGCGACCACAGTTTTGCATTTTATCTGGCCGATGTTTCCGGACATGGCGCGTCATCGGCCTTTGTTACTGTGCTTCTCAAGCATATGTCCATCAGCCTGCTTCAGGATTATCACAACAATAATCGCAATGGCGGTAAAATCAGGGTCAAACCTTCACATGTCCTGAGTTACATTAACCAGAGCCTGCTAAAAACCGGACTGGGAAAACATGTCACCGTTTTTGGTGGCATAGTCAATACCCGTGACCAGACGCTTACCTACTCGTTTGGCGGACATTTTCCATTACCTGTGATCGCTGAAGAAGGCAAAAAGGTCCGCTTTCTCGAAGGCAAAGGCTTACCGGTAGGATTGTTTGAAGACGCTGTCTATGAGGATGTCATTATAGACTTGCCCCGGCAATTCAGCTTAACTATCCTTTCCGATGGTATTCTTGAGGTTTTGCCCCAGAAAAGCCTTAAAGAAAAGGAAGCGTATTTATTATCGGTTATCGGAGAAGGTGCCGACACCATAGCAACATTGACAGAAAGGCTGGGGCTCAATGATATTCAGGAAGCTCCTGATGACATTGCAATGTTAATACTGGCTCGATACTGATTATGACACCCGGAAAAATCCAGTTTGCCGAAAGTGAAGGTACCTATGTACTTAAGCTGATCGGAGAAGTTCGACTCACCCTTTGCTCCAGTCTGGAGAATTTGCTTCAGGCCATGTTCGAAGAGCCGCGATTTCGTTCTGTGATTGTTGATCTTTCAGAGGCTGAAACCATCGACAGTACATCGCTTGGGCTATTGGCGAAATTATCCATTATGGCCAGAAAGCAGATAGACCAGCGGCCAGTGCTGATATCTCCCCGCCCTGATATCACCAGAATCCTCATGAGCATGGGTTTTGAGCGAATCTTTATCGTTGTTGAAGATGTCGCAAGTCATACCTGCGAATACCAGGAAATTGAATGCGAGGACTGCAGCGAGGAGTCCATTCATGCCCGGGTACTGGACGCCCACAGGACGCTTATGAGCCTGAATGAAAACAACCAGAAAGCCTTCAGTGATCTGGTTAAACAACTGGAGCGCTGCAGGCAGCCTGAGGTGACTGCCTGACAGTTGTCTTCAGGTTGTCTTCAGGTATTACACACTTTCCACAAGCTTGACAGCATCAAGCAGCACATCAATCCCGGCACCGGCTTTATGAGCGTTTTCACTGATATGCCTGCGGAAGCGCCGACCGCCGGGTACACCATGATAAAGCCCCAGCATATGGCGGGTAATATGGCTGAGCCATGTTCCTTTAGCAAGCTCTGACTCAATATAGGGAAGCATCTTATCAATCACTTCAGCGCGACTCTGCACTGGCTGCTGACAACCATAGAGCCGGCCATCCACCTCTGATAGCAGATAGGGATTCTGGTAGGCTTCACGACCAAGCATTACACCATCAACGTACTTCAGGTGATGATCGATCTCCTCAAAGGTCTTGATACCGCCATTAATAGAAATATTCAGCCCGGGAAACTGAGTTTTGAGTTCATACACCCAATCTGGCTTCAATGGTGGAATCTCCCGATTCTCTTTGGGAGAGAGCCCCTCCAGAACGGCAATACGGGCATGAACAATAAAAGTATCGCACCCCGCTTGTGCCACGGTACCAACAAAGTCCAGCAACTCTTCCCAGGACTCACGACCATCAATACCGATACGATGCTTTACCGTTACCGGAATGGCCACACGCGCTTTCATGGCCCTGACGGCATTGGCTACGGTTTCCGGCTCTGCCATCAGACAGGCACCAATACGGCCATTTTGCACACGATCACTGGGACAGCCCACGTTCAGGTTTACTTCCTGATAACCCCATTCTTCCGCCAGCCCGGCACAAAAGGCAAGATCGCTGGCATCATGTCCACCCAGCTGAATGGCCAATGGGTACTCAAATGCATCATGCTGTAAAAACCGGTCTTTATCGCCGAATACCAGGGCACCGGTGGTGACCATCTCGGTGTACAGCAATGCCCGCTCAGACAGAACCCGATGAAAGTAGCGACAGTGCCTGTCAGTCCAGTACATCATCGGTGCAACGGCAAATCGCCGCTCCGGTGAAACCGCAGTTTCCTCTTTATTAACAATAGGTTGATTCATTAACCACTAAGGTCCACTGAAATAATCTGAAAAACCCCGAAATCGACTGCCATTTGCTACGCATTTACTACACAATACAAGTAATGAAACACGACCTCAGAACCCTGAAAAAAATTGCGGTCAAGTATGACAATCTCAACAAGAAAAACAAAGTCGGGAAATGTGCGGCAGTCTATTCTCGGACAGCCTCATAGGTTGGTACCTCCGAAAAATGCTATTACCGAGTATTTTTTAAGCAAAAAGCAGTGAGAAGGCTATTCTTGCTTTGAGTCAGAAGGCTCTGCCGGGCATGGGCTGGCTACCTATCCCACTATGCCAATGAAAATAACTTCAAAAAAAATTGCCAAATTCATTTCCACGAAAACAAGCCACCTTAATGAACCAGCAAAAAGGTTGAAAATGGCAGCATAAAGACGGTAAAAAGGACAAACATTGGGATTTCTAACCTGAAACAGCCTGAATTCAAATTAATATTTGGATCAATTGAGAAAGCATTGACGCTCTCATTGGCAGGATGGGCAGTTCCCGGACAGCCACCTGGAATGCCCTTCTAACATAATGCACCCACTTTCTTAAATGGCGGAAGCAGCACCCCAGCACAGAGAGTATAAACAGAACATAGCCATGTCCGGATCAGCACTAGAAATACTTAATTCCGTCTTTGGATACGACGCATTTCGCTCACACCAGAGCGCCATTATTGACAACATACTGGCTCGCAACGACACGCTGGCCATCATGCCCACCGGTGGTGGAAAGTCTATCTGTTACCAGATCCCGGCTCTGATCTTTCCGGGTCTGACCCTGGTAATCTCGCCCCTGATCTCCCTGATGGAAGATCAGGTCAATCAACTGACGTCACTGGGCATCTCCGCTGCCCTGTTAAACAGCACGCTAAGCAGTACTGATTACCATCACACTCTGGCTCAGGTGCAGAATGGCAATATCAAGCTGCTGTATATGGCGCCGGAAACCCTGATGCTGGAACGTACGCAACACCTGCTCAGCTCCCTCAACATTGACTGCCTGACCATTGATGAAGCCCATTGCATCTCCGAATGGGGCCATGACTTCCGCCCGGAATACCGACAACTGGCAGAGGTGCGCCGACACTTTCCCGGTGCCGTCTGTGTCGCACTGACAGCCACTGCCACACCAAGGGTACAGCAGGATATTAAAACCAGTCTGCAGATGTCCGACTCCAATGAGTTTATCGCCAGCTTTAACCGGACCAATCTCTTTCTGGAAGTGATAGAGAAGAAGAAACCTGTTGACCAGACCCTGCAGCTGATTGAGAAATACCAGAACCAGTCCGGCATTATCTACTGCAATTCCAGGAAACAGGTGGATGAGCTGACCCAGATTCTCGCGGATAACGGTTGTTCCGTAGCGCCCTATCATGCCGGGCTTGCCAGTGAAGTAAGGAAGGCCAACCAGTCCGCTTTTATCCGGGATGATATTCAGATCATGGTCGCCACCGTAGCCTTTGGCATGGGCATCAATAAATCCAATGTTCGTTTTGTTCTCCACTTTGATATGCCCCAGAATATTGAAAGCTACTATCAGCAGATCGGTCGTGCCGGGCGGGACGGTCTGCCTGCCAACTGCCACTTCCTGTTCAGCTATGGCGATATTCAGAAGGTAAAGTTCTTTATCAACCAGAAACCCGATTCGGAACAGCGCATCGCCAATCAGCACCTGAATGCCCTGATCGGCTATGCAGAATCCGAGGAGTGCCGGAGAGCACCGCTGCTTCACTATTTTGGCGAAGCCTATAGCCAGGAAAACTGCCAGCTTTGCGACAACTGCTTATCCGAGAAACAACCGTTTACCGATGTGACCGTGCCCGCTCAGAAACTGCTGTCCTGCATCTATCGCACAGGGCAGCTCTTTGGTGTGGCCTATATTATTGATGTGCTGCGAGGTTCCAAATCCAAAAGAATCCTGGAACGCCAACATGACCAGATTCCCACCTACGGCATCGGTACTGAATTGACCAAACCCCAGTGGCAGCAGCTGGCTCGTAAATTGATACAGGAAAACCTGGTACTTCAGGATGCGGAATACGGCAGCTTAAAACTGACCGACAATGCCCGTGCAGTACTCAAGGGCTCTCAGCAAATCCAGCTCAGGCTCACGCAAAGAGCAGAACCTGCCAGTAAAGCATCAACAGAAAAACAGAGCAGCCTGGATTATAACCACGAGTTGTTTAATATTCTCAGAGCCTGTCGCAAGGTGCTGGCAGATCAGGAGAACGTGCCGCCTTACGTTATTTTTTCTGATAAAACCCTGATTGAAATGTCGGCCAGATTTCCACAATCCAGGTACAGTCTGCTTCAGATCAGTGGTGTTGGTCAGGTAAAACTTGATCACTATGGCGATGCGTTTCTCCATGAAATCATTTCATTCTGCGAAAAACATCAGATAGAAGAGATCGCAAAACCCTCTGCCATTGAAAGCCGCCCCCGTCATCGAACTGCAAGCCGGGGCAGACATGTTGAGGTTGGGGAGTCGTTCAGCCAGCATAACTGCCTCAACCGTCTTCAGGATGAGTTCAATCTGAAGTTGTCTACCCTGCTCAGCCATCTCTATAAATACCAGACGGAAGTCGCTCATCTACCGCTTTCGGATGCCTTTCTCCGACAGTCCCGATTATTACCTGAACAGCAGGTCCGTGTTGTGGAAGCCATTAACACCCATGGAACCGACCGTTTACGACCACTTTTTGATGCGATGCAGGAACAGGTTCCTTATGATGAGTTGCACCTGTTAAGACTGCACTACCTGGTTCATCACCCGGAATCGTTGATGGACAAAACAGACGACAACAGATGAAAATCAATAAGAGCCTGATTATAGCAGGATATAAAATAACCGAAAAAATATCGGTCCCTATCGCATCTGCTGGACTTGCGCCTGAGCCTGCATACAGCGTTGCGCCGATTATGGCCTGTACCAATAACCTGGGTGACCCCGGGCCAGCAGATACCACAGACCCGAAAATCTACCCAGGTCATTCTGCCCTGAGAGCCTGGGTTGGACAAACAGTGGTACGCCGTGCAGTTGAAATAAAAAGCAACGAACGCAACAAACCCTGCAAGACTTGGCCTGAGCAGGTCTTTTGGTCGCAATAATACAGTCATTTCCCTGTTTGGTGGTGTATTGTATTTAGGACTGGCATAAAGGCAGCTTGAGCCTTGGATCATAA
>NZ_JAHHPM010000119.1 GCF_024606345.1 Endozoicomonas sp. YOMI1 | reverse complement strand
ATCCTCAATTTCTCGCAATCCTCGCTACGGGGTCGCCTAGACGGGCGCTATTCTCTGACAGCCTCCGAGCCTTCTTTTTCGATTTTCTGGGTAATGATGTACTGCTGGATAATCGACAGCACGTTGTTGGTCACCCAGTACAGAACCAGACCCGCCGGGAAGAACAGGAAGAAGAAGGTGAAGATCACCGGCATCATCTTCATGACTTTAGCCTGCACAGGGTCTGGCGGTGTCGGGTTCAGCACCTGCTGAATAAACATCGAAGCCCCCATGATCAGTGGCAGAATAAAGTAGGGATCCATCTGGGAAAGGTCGTAAATCCAGCCCAGCCATGGGGCCTGACGCAACTCCACCGACTCCAGCAGTGTCCAGTACAGTGCAATAAATACCGGCATCTGGACAAGAATCGGCAGACAGCCCCCCATCGGGTTAACCTTCTCCTTCTTGTACAGCTCCATCATGGCCTGAGACATTTTCTGGCGATCATCGCCATACTTCTCTTTCATCTCCTGAAGCTTTGGCCCCAGCTTGCGCATTTTCGCCATGGACCGGAAGCTGGTGGCATTCAATGGATAGAATACCGCCTTAACCAGTACCGTCAGAAGAATGATGGACCATCCCCAGTTGCCAACCAGAGAGTGAATCCACTTCAGGATGGTAAACAATGGCTGAGCCAGGAACCAGAGCATGCCGTAGTCAACGGTCAGCTCAAGACCATCCGACAGAGACTTCAGCTTTTCCTGTTTTTTGGGTCCAACATACAAAGTCGCACCAGTCTCAATGGTTTCACCAGGCTTGGCCACAATAGCGTCGTCATAGAAGCCGACGAAGTTGTAGCCATCTTTGTTCTGCTTGGTGTAATACTGATGGGCTTTCTGCTGGTCAGGAACCCAGGCACTGACAAAGTAGTGCTGGAGCATGGCGGCATACCCCCCCTGAACCCGCTCAGCGAATGGCTTATCAGAAAACTCATCAAAAGGCAGCTTGGTGTATGGCTCATCATTAGAGTGAACAGCCGCGCCCAGATAAGTATTCATTGGCGCTTTTGAGTTAAGCTGACTTGGATCTCCTGAGTTATCCCGTTTCAGCTGGGCATAAAACTGATCACGCCACACCTTATTGCTGTTATTGACAATCTGGTAATTAACAGCAACATCGTAGCGGTCACGATAGAAGGTGAAGGTTTTGGTAATGTCGACCCCATCGGTATTTTTCTGGAGGTCAACCGTCAACGTGTTCTCACCATCCTCAAGCGTGTAATTGGCTTGTTTTACCCGGTAGACTCCGCGAAGGTTATTCGCGTCCGGGCCATCGGTTTTTGCCAGCGCACTCTGTGCAGTGAATACACAGGTGGTTTCTCCCTGGCAGTCCGGGCTGTTCACCAGAAGCTGGAAAGGCACCGTTGGCTCATCTTCTTCCGGTAACCATGCCGGGTATTGCGGCATAGTCAGGCTGATGATATCACCACCGGCAGGGTCAATCAGCGCATCAATGGTATTGGTCTTGATGCTGATGAGCTGGGCAGACGGTTTTACTGCACCATCGTCGGTAGCAGGAATAGCGCTGCCATCATTCAACGACGGCATATCAGAACCAGCTTGACTGCTGGATACTGATTGAGCGACGGATGCCGACTTCGGCGTACCGGGATAGTCTTCATTCCATTGCTGCAGTGTTAAAACACCAACTACAGCAATAGCGCCGATCAGGAGTGTTCTTTGGAAATCCATGAGTTCCGGGCCACACATTCAGGTGAATGAATATGATTGTCTGATTGTGTCCGATGATCACCAGAATCTTTTTCCGGTACCGGGTCAAATCCTCCTGGATGCCAGGGGTGGCACCTCAGTAGTCGGAGCAAGATAAGCTTGCTACCAGTCAGAAAACCATGACGATTTAAGGCTTCCAGGCCGTAGGCAGAGCAAGAGGGGTAAAAGCGGCACTGGCTGGGCATCAGAGGACTTAGCGCATAGCGATATATCTTGATCAGTCCGATCAACAATGATCGGGGGATAGTTGCTAATCTGCCCATGTATGCCTTCATTTTGTCGGAGCCCTTAGTCTTCTGGAAAGCCCTTAGCTCTATCAGCCAGATAAAAGCCTTATGCTTATTAACATGCCCTCTGCGGGCAACAGCCTCAGACAGTCGATACTCAACTGTGGCTGTTGATATAAGAAAGCTTTCTGAGCCTGGTCGAGCCGAACAGGAAAAACCCCGGGGCTTCCTGTTACATTACTCTGGCATTTTCGTTCAGGTTGGATGGATATCAACGTTGTGCCGACGTTTTCCATTCGTGCAGCCTTCGTTTCAACCTTTGCCACTGCTTGTTGAGTAGCTGGTTCAGGTCGCTGTCATTCAGATCACTGAAACCTTTCCGGACCAAAACGACAATATCCAGGTCACCGACTTCATCCTGTTGCAGACGAAAGGTTTCCCGGATATGACGTTTGGCGCGGTTTCGGCCAACGGCAGTACGAATATTTTTTTTGGCAACCACCAGCCCCAGTCTTGCCCGGCCAAGCTCATTGGCTTTTGCCAGTATCAGAAGCTGTCTGCTGGATACCTTGATATCCGTTGTATCAAATACCTGTTTGAAATCAGCCGAGGAGCGCAGCCGTGATTCACGGCTAAAAGATAAGCTCACACTGATGCTCTCTTAGCCACAGGCGGTTGATCAGGCTGACAGACGCTTGCGTCCCTTAGCTCGACGACGGTTGATTACCGAACGGCCGTTCTTGGTAGCCATGCGTGCACGGAAGCCGTGGTTACGCTTGCGCTTCAGGTTGCTTGGCTGGAAAGTTCTTTTCATCGTGCTTACTCGTCTTAATGGACTTACAAAAGACGGGCATTCTAAGTAATTGCAGGGTTAGCGTCAATTTGCATTTGTCAAGAAGCACCGTATTACCCCCCGTTGTTTCTCCCTACACTTCCTTCGTTTTTTCCGTCCTGAGTCGATGATCATCGCCATAACGCTGGTTTTCAATTTTTTCCCGGCTAACTCTGCCTTGCATCGCACGAATCTTCTGTAGGTTGCCCAAGGGGGTGGCCCTGGCGATCCGGTTGTTTAATACACCATCATTTTTCAGGCGGCTGCGCCATTCATTGAACTGATTGGCAGCATCGTAAAACGCGGCCGACAATGCCTTGATCCGTCGGCCTTCCCCGGTACCATCAGCAGAGGGCAGGTCCCGGGCAATATCCCCGTGGAGATGCCCAAGCATTGACAGAAATGAAGCGGTGGTAAACGCCATGGACAGACTGTGCTCAAAATCAGTTAACTGCTGTTTGGCCGTCTCCAGCGGATGATCCCGCCATCGCCGTTTGAGATCCCCCATCGCCAACGGTTCTGCATGGAGAAAGCAGAGCCAGCCTAATGCTTTATCGATCACCAGATTACGCAGTGCATCACGGGTCACACTGGCGTCGGTGGTCAGGGAAATGCACTCATTCCGGGCCAGCCCAAACTGGCCAAGTAGGTTGCTGGTGCTGTTCTGGGGCTGGGGTATTACAGAGAATTCAACGGTCTGCTCCCCTGCCTGCACTGATTGACTTAACAACTGCAAATGCTGACGGTCATTGGCCAGCTCCCGCAGGCGCCACAAATCCATCCGGGCGATGGTGGCTCGCTGAAAATCCCAGTTGATTTTCTCATTGGCTGCCAGTAGCAACTGATAGGCATAATCATACCCCTGGCAGGATATCGCATGAGTAACCGACAGACTCAGGATCGCCATGTCATATCGTGAAAGCCATCGGGTTTGATGTTTCGGAACAGCCGACGGGGCAATATCCACTGTCGGCCGGTTTTCACCATCGCCTGCTTTATTGGCCCTGCCTGTTTTCTGGCTGTCGCTGCTGGCTGCTGAATCCTCTTTGCCGCCCCTGGAGCCCGCTCTTTTATGTTTATACCGCTTGCCTTTGTTTCTATTCCGGGTAGCCACGGCGGATGACCGTTTTGACTTGTCATCACTCAAGAGCCAGTCATCGTTTAATGCAGGAGGATTCACCGGTGCCTTTGCTTCAGCGCTTAATTCCAGGCTGTCGCGGACCTCGGCCAGCTGACTCTGCAGCTTGACTGCACCTAAATTTCCATAGTGTTCCATCACATCATTGAGTAAACCGGAAACTTTCAACAGGTCCGGTTCCGGGGATGTTAACAACAGCAGAGCCAGCTGCAGCTTGCCTGCTTCCACACCACGGACAATGGCTGATTCAACACTGGTAATGGCTTCAGCAAACGCACCGTTACCCATCTGGAGTTTGCCAAGCAACCAGAAAGCTTCTGGCAAGCGGGATAACCGGGCCTGGCTAACGGCCTCATCCACCCGTCCATCCAGATAACAGATCAGGCTTTTCAGATAATATCTCAGGTCATCATTCTTGACCCTGGCAACACTGTCCTCACAGGCATTATGTAACAGAAACTCCATAAGGGCATACATCGCCGGATTATTCCGGTCATCGCTACAGGCCTCTTTCTGAATTTTTACCAATAGTCCTCTGACGGATGACAATGACCGGTGCTGGTACAGACTCAGCAAAGCGATCAGGCCAATGTCCGGCGAGCACAATGCGCTTGGCCAGAAACCAAGACAGAAGAACATATACTGGAGCGTACAGCCCTCATCGAATTCGCCACCGTTCATAAAATCCTGTCTTTTGAAATTGAGTTCCTTGATCATTGACGTTGTTAAGTCAACCAAATTCACCTTCATCTGCTGCCATTGAGTGAGCAAGTCCTCAGCAACCTGCTCCAATCGGAATAGCGGATCTGAGGTAATCAGTTGTTCAACAATGGCAAACAGCTTTTCACATTTGGCAATATCAAGACTGTGACAGCGGATATTTTTTAAAGCACTCACTATTTGGCCAAACACAATCCGCGACAATCTCTCATCGTCCATCGGGGAATCATCGATTGAATAGAGGCTGGCAATGCGCAGCCGGGCTCTCTCTTTATCAACCTTCTGGATTAAGCCATCCTGTAAAATAGCGACCATTTTGCGGTCGATAACCAGAATGTTGGCACTCCGACCCTTATCAGAAATTGCCAGCAAGTTCAGATACCAGATACACATAATAAACAGCTCTTGCTGTTCATCCTGTGATTCTGGGTGGTAACTGAGCAAACACTCCACAAGCTGATCGTCATAATGGCCCATCCGCTGTTCCAATTTGTTGATATTGCTGCTGAACCTCCGCGATGGATCTCCCCTTAAAACATCCTGCACGAATAAGCAGTTAAAACAGCAACGCTGAATCTGCTCAGATAACGTTGACAAGTTTCTATCCATGGCAATCTGACGGATTTCCTGAATCAACGTTGGAATCCTTTTATTGAGCAGATTCACTTTATTCTGCAATCGGGTCTCATCCACTTCGGATTGGTACCCAATTACCATAGAACTACTGGACGACCGGATATATACCCTCGTCAACAAAGGGTTCATCAGGTTCCGATTCAGCTTAAAGACCGTTCGGTCTGAGTCCTGCCTGCATCCAGGCACACTCGCCCCGGCCATCGGTGAGTCATTACTGACCGCACCTTGCTCCTGCAGCTGCTTTTCTGTTTGGCAGACATCCCTTACACGTCGCCCGAAAGCACTTATGCTAACCGAGTGCCCTGCTGCCTGTTTGTTGGCCATGGGCATTTGTGCATCCAGCACAGCCCTGAGCCTTGATAGCGGATCTAACATAATGAATGAACTTTACTTGCCTGATATGACCTTTGTTAAACACCCTGTTCAAGCTAGTACATAAGAGCAAACAATGATAATCACCAGGCAGTGATTCATAGATATATAAATAGAAGAGTTATCTCTTATGTGATGTTTTTTGATTTTAATATGATTATTAAGGCAGGGTTTTTCTGTGGATAACTCCTTTTATGTCAGTCATGGCCTGGCTTTGTGCATGTGCACTTTTTTGTAGAAATCCCGAATGTATGCTGTTGCTTAGGTCTTGATTGCCTGTGGGTAAGTCTTGATGTTATCCACAGATCTTTTGTTATTCAATTTACCCACAGGAAGATCATAAGGTTTATGGCCATTCATCAACGGACCTACCCACAGGGAATAGTGAGCAATATTATCCTCCGCATTACCGTTATTTTTTGATTAATGTATTGAATTATAAGGATATTGTTAACAATAATTGATCTGTTGTCCTGTTTTGCAGATGTGGATAACTTTTGCCAGAAAGGATACAATTCTCTTTTGTTTATCCAACCGTTATTTCATACCTGAAGGTCTTCAGCAGGCTGTCTGACCGGCTTCAGTGATATCCGTATCAGATCTTGATCCTGATCCTGATCTATATCTGGAGAGTAGGAGAGTAGGAGAGTAGGAGAGTGCCTGTGCCCCTTGAGCTGTGGCAGAAATGTATCGATATCTTGCAGGATGAGCTGTCTTCTCAGCAATTCAATACCTGGATTCGCCCTTTGAAAGTGATGGGGGATGAACACGATTTGTGTTTACTGGCTCCCAACCGTTTTGTTGCCGACTGGGTGAAAGAAAAGTTTTTGCCAAGAATCGAAGAGATTCTGGATGAACTGTCCGATGGGGATTCTCCAGCCGTCGCTTTGGCGGTTTCCAATCGCCGACCACCTTCACTGAGCAAGCGATCTGCACGTCCAAGAGAGCCTCAGCTAAGGGAAGTGCCACCGAGAGAGGTTCAGCACGCGGCAACGGTGACCGTTTCCGAGAAACCCATTGAGAATCCGCTGAAACAGGCGGCTATTGAGCGTTCTGTGGTTACCCATGAGCTGGTGTCTGCTTTAACGGTGGCGCAGGACAATACACCGGAGCCGGATCTGGTATCAGAACCCGTCCGCTCAGGTAGCCAGGAAGATGACACCAGGCAGACAGAAGAGCCCGCTCAGATCAAGGTAAACCCGCTGAAAGAGTCGGTGGGCGCTGCGCCTGAAGAGCCTGTTGCCACCGTTCGGCAGGTTGAAGTTGAAGGGTCTATCAAGCATCACAGTTCACTGAATACCGGTTTCACTTTTGAAACGTTTGTTGAGGGTAAATCAAACCAGCTGGCGTTGGCGGCCGCTCGACAGGTGGCAGAAAACCCCGGTGCTTCCTATAACCCACTGTTCTTATACGGCGGTGTTGGTCTGGGTAAAACTCACTTGATGCATGCGGTGGGTAATTTCCTGGTTAAGCAGAACCGTAATGCCAGAGTTGTTTATTTACACTCCGAACGCTTTGTTGCGGATATGGTGAAAGCACTGCAGCTGAATGCCATTAATGATTTTAAAAAGTACTATCGTTCGGTTGATGCGCTACTGATTGATGATATCCAGTTCTTTGCCGGTAAAGAGCGCTCGCAGGAAGAGTTTTTCCACACCTTCAATGCGTTGCTGGAAGGTGGTCAGCAGATGATTCTGACCTGCGACCGTTACCCAAAGGAGATCAGCGGCGTTGAAGAACGTCTGAAGTCTCGATTTGGCTGGGGGTTAACGGTAGCCGTTGAGCCGCCTGAGCTGGAAACCCGTGTCGCGATTCTGATGAAAAAGGCAGAACAGCAGAAGGTGGAACTGCCCCATGAAGCCGCCTTCTTTATTGCCCAGAGAATACGTTCCAATGTGCGTGAACTCGAAGGTGCCCTGAAGCGGGTGATCGCCAGCGCTCACTTTATGGGGCGCCGTATTGATATTGATCTGATCCGCGAGTCCCTGAAAGACCTGTTGGCTTTACAGGATAAACAGGTCAGTATAGATAATATCCAGAGAACGGTTGCCGAGTACTACAAGATCAAAGTGGCGGATATTCTTTCCAAGCGTCGCAGTCGTTCTGTGGCAAGGCCTCGCCAGATTGCTATGGCTCTGTCCAAAGAGCTGACCAGCCATAGTTTACCCGAGATTGGTGATGCCTATGGCGGACGAGACCATACCACCGTTCTTCACGCCTGCCGTAAAGTAAAAGAACTGGTCGAGGTGGATAACGAGATCAAAAGCGATTACAAAAACCTGTTGCGCTCACTGACAAGTTAATTCCACCTTATTCAACCTAATAAAAAGGTGAATACCTTTTTATCCCAAGAGAAAGGAAAGCGATGAAATTTACCATTAATCGGGAAGCATTGCTTAAGCCACTTCAGCTGGTTGCCGGTGTGGTTGAGCGCAGACAGACGCTGCCGGTATTGTCGAATGTGTTGATGGTAGTCGATGGAGATCAGCTCTCGTTAACCGGTACAGACCTGGAAGTTGAACTGGTTGGCCGTGTCGCCCTTGAGGATGTTGCTGAAGCTGGTGAGATTACGGTGCCGGCCAGAAAGCTGATGGATATCTGTAAGTCCCTGCCTGAAAACACCCTGATTGAAGTGCATCAGGATGATCTGAAGGTCAAGGTAAAGGCAGGCCGATCCCGGTTTACCCTTTCCACTCTGCCGGCTAATGAGTTTCCCAGTATTGAAGAAGAGGCCGGATCGGTCTCCTTTACCATTGGTCAGTCACGTCTTCGTCGCCTGATTGACCGTACCGGCTTTGCCATGGCTCAGCAGGATGTTCGTTATTATCTGAACGGTATGTTGCTGGAAGTCAGCCAGAACTGTCTCCGTGCTGTGGCCACCGATGGTCATCGCCTGGCCATGTGTAGCGTGGATGCCGATATCAACCAGCAGGACAAGCATCAGGTTATTGTGCCCCGTAAAGGTATTCTTGAGATGGCACGTCTGCTCACCGAAGGGGAAGAGAGTGTTCATATTACCCTTGGTGCGAATCATATCAGAGCCAAAACCGGCGACTTTATGTTTACCTCTAAACTGGTGGACGGCAAGTTCCCTGACTATGAGCGTGTGATTCCGAAAGGCGGCAATAAAATTATTATTGGTGATCGCCAGGAACTGCGTCAGTCATTCCAGCGTGCGTCTATTCTTTCCAATGAAAAATACCGGGGTATCCGCCTGATTCTTTCTGATGGCCAGCTAAAGGTGATTGCTAATAACCCGGAGCAGGAAGAGGCCGAAGAAGAGTTGAGTCTGGCTTATCATGGTGACTCAATGGAGATCGGTTTCAACGTCAGCTACCTGTTGGATGTGCTTTCTGTGCTTTCTGGTGAGGCCATCAAGATGACCCTCTCAGATCCGAACAGCAGTGCGCTGCTTGAGGAGTCTGAGTCTGGTGACTCCACCTATGTTGTTATGCCTATGAGGCTGTAACAGCCTGTCGGCAGAAGTAGTCAGTGTCTGATGTTGGCATCAGACACTCGCCTGTCCTGATCCGGCTTCCGGCCTACTCAGGCTCGGAAATAAACAGAATATGATCCAACAGCTCTCCATAACTGATATTAGAAACCTCTCCTGTGTTTCGATTAACCCTTCCTCTTCTGTAAACGTGCTCTATGGGCTTAATGGCAGTGGTAAAACCAGCGTGCTTGAGGCCATACATCTTCTCGGAGTTGCCCGATCGTTTCGGACTTCCCGAATTAAACCGGTGATTAATCATGATGCCGAGGTCTGTACGGTATTTGGCCGAATAGGTGTGACATCGGGAGGATCCATACCGGTTGGTGTTTCCAGAAACCTGAGAGATGAAACGCTACAGATACGGGTGTCTGGTGAAAACCTGAAATCTACATCTGAGCTTGCCAGGTTATTACCCTTGCAGGTGATTAAT
Organism: Endozoicomonas sp. YOMI1; assembly: GCF_024606345.1. Classification (GTDB taxonomy): domain Bacteria; phylum Pseudomonadota; class Gammaproteobacteria; order Pseudomonadales; family Endozoicomonadaceae; genus Endozoicomonas. Next base: position 7,653 of record NZ_JAHHPM010000119.1, on the reverse strand, counting down.
CCGGATACCTTCCGGTTGCTTGAAGGTTCCCCAAAGCTGAGAAGGAACTTTATCGATTGGGGGGTGTTTCACGTGAAACATCATGATTTTTTCCCGTTATGGAAACGCATGCAGAAGGCACTGAAACAGCGGAACAGTCTGCTCCGTCATGGTAGAATAAACGGTTCTGAACTGACTTCGTGGAACATAGAGTTCGAGAAAGCGGCCAATGCCATCGACGTGTTACGAGGCGATTATATCCAGAAATTGACTCCGGTCTTCAATGAGGTGCTTTCGGAATTGGCCGATCTGGGTAATCTTTCTATCCAATATTACCGAGGGTGGGATAGGGAGAGAGAGCTGCATGAAGTACTCAGTAGCGGAATGGCACGGGACACTCAATCGGGCTATACCCATGCCGGGCCGCAACGGGCCGATTTAAGGATTCGGATTGGCAAAGGCAGTGCGGTTGATATCCTCTCCCGAGGTCAATTAAAGCTGGTGGTCTGTGCACTGAAACTCGCTCAGGGTTTTCTATACAAAGAGCTGCAAGACAAGCAGTGCATCTTCCTGGTCGATGATCTGCCATCAGAACTGGATACTCCTAATCGACAAAAGCTTTGTCGATTGTTTCAAAAAATGAACTGCCAGACCTTCATCACCTGTGTTGAGAAGGAGGCACTGGAACATTGCTGGTTGCCTGAAACGGAAGTGAAAATGTTTCACGTGAAACATGGGCAAGTTACTGTTACATCACATGAGAACCCTGGTCAGCAAAGTATTCGCCGGGCTGAGTCTTTGGAGATAGAGCATGAGTGAACAAAACTACGACGCATCCAATATCAAGGTCCTGAAGGGCCTGGATGCTGTCCGCAAGCGCCCGGGGATGTACATTGGTGATACCGATGATGGTACCGGTCTGCACCATATGGTGTTTGAGGTGGTTGATAACTCCATCGATGAAGCGCTGGCGGGTCATTGCGATAAGATTTCTGTCATTATTCACCCGGATGAGTCCATCACGGTTAAGGATAATGGCCGTGGTATTCCTGTGGATATCCATGAGGAAGAGGGGGTTTCTGCCGCTGAAGTGATCATGACGGTACTTCATGCCGGTGGTAAATTTGATGACAACACCTATAAGGTATCCGGCGGTTTGCACGGTGTTGGTGTGTCAGTGGTTAATGCGTTGTCCAGTCAGCTGAAACTGACCATCCGCCGCCATGGAAAGGTTCATCAGCAGGTATACCATCAAGGGATTCCGGAAGAGCCATTAAAGGTTATTGGTGAAACGGATGTTACCGGTACTGAACTGCACTTTATTCCTTCCCCTGAGACCTTCTCAAATATTCAGTTCAGTTATGACATTCTGGCCAAGCGCCTGCGTGAGCTCTCTTTCCTGAATTCAGGGGTTTATATCCAGCTGACGGATGAGCGCACCGGAAAGGTTGATGACTTCAAATACGATGGTGGTCTTAAGGCCTTTGTGGAGCACCTGAACCAGAATAAAAGCACCATCAATAAAGTCTTCCACTTTGAAATCACCCGGGATGACGGTATTGGTGTGGAAGTGGCCATGCAGTGGAATGACAGCTTCCAGGAAGGGGTGTTCTGCTTTACCAATAACATTCCTCAGCGTGATGGTGGAACGCACCTGGCGGGCTTCCGTGCGGCCCTGACCCGAAGCCTGAATGGCTATATCGAACGGGAAGGTTTCCAGAAGACGGCCAAAGTGGCCACCTCCGGTGATGATGCCCGCGAAGGTCTGACGGCAATCATCTCTGTCAAAGTGCCGGACCCTAAATTCTCCTCCCAGACCAAAGACAAGCTGGTGTCCTCCGAGGTAAAAACCGCGGTAGAGCAGGAGATGGGCAAATACCTGGCAGACTACCTGATAGAAAACCCCCAGGAAGCGAAAGCGGTTGTCGGTAAGATGCTGGATGCTGCCAGAGCCCGTGAAGCGGCCCGTAAGGCGCGGGAAATGACCCGTCGTAAAGGTGCCCTGGACATTGCCGGATTGCCAGGCAAACTGGCGGACTGCCAAGAGAAAGACCCAGCGCTTTCTGAACTGTACATAGTGGAGGGTGACTCTGCGGGTGGGTCGGCCAAGCAGGGCCGTAACCGGAAGACTCAGGCGATCCTGCCGCTTAAGGGTAAGATTCTGAACGTTGAGAAAGCCCGCTTTGACAAGATGCTGTCCTCCCAGGAAGTCGGAACCCTGATTACTGCCCTGGGTTGTGGTATTGGTCGTATGGAGTTCAATATTGACAAGCTCCGATACCATAACATCATTATCATGACCGATGCGGACGTGGATGGATCTCACATTCGTACACTGCTGCTGACCTTCTTCTTCCGTCAGATGCCTGAGTTGATTGAAAATGGCTACATCTACATTGCTCAACCACCACTGTACAAGGTTAAGCGTGGCAAGCAGGAGCAGTACCTGAAAGATGACGGTGCGCTGGATGGTTACCTGACCCAGTCAGCACTGGAAAATGCCAGTCTGCATGTCAATGAAAATGCCCCCGGGATCAGTGATCAGCCACTTGAGGAACTGGTGAAAGAGTTCAGAGACGTCCATAAAGTGGCCGAGAAGCTGTCTCGTATTTACCCCGTCGCTGTGCTTCGTGAAATGATTTATATGCCCGAAGTCACGGCGGAGAGCCTGGCTGATAAGAGCGTAATGGAGTCCTGGATTGCCCAACTGAGCGAAAGAATTGATAACTTGAAAGCCGCCGGCAGTACCATGACGTTCTCCGTAGAGGAAGACCGGGAGCTCAATGTCTGGCTGCCCAAGGTGACGATTATTGCCCACGGTGTCGATAGTCACTATCGCTGGAATGCCGACTTCTTCTCGTCTACTAACTATGGAAAGATCGTTTCTCTCGGTAATAAACTGCAAGGGCTCATCGAGGATGGTGCCTTTATTCAGAAAGGGGAGCGTAAGAAGGACGTATCTTCCTTTGAGGAAGCCCTTGAGTGGTTGATGAGTGAATCCACCAAACGACACTATATCCAGCGCTATAAGGGACTGGGTGAGATGAACCCGGATCAGCTGTGGGAAACCACTATGGATCCGGATGTCCGCAGAATGCTGAAGGTAACCATTGAAGATGCAATTGCCGCTGACCAGATCTTCAATACGCTGATGGGGGATCATGTGGAACCCCGCAGAGAGTTTATCGAAAGCAATGCGTTGAATGTTGCCAATCTCGATATTTAATCCTAATCCTGTGCCGGCCTTAACCGGCACTTTTTTTACTTTTTTGATTCTCAGGTGCTCTGCTAATGTCTTCAGAATTTAAAGCAATTATTCGACAGGAGTTGGAAGAGGCGATGGTTGTGCTGAGCCGGTTCCTGGATGATGACGCCAATCTTGAGTCCATTGATCTTGCTGCCCAGTTATTGTCTGAGAGCTTTAAAGCCGGTGGCAAGGTGCTGTCCTGTGGTAATGGCGGTTCCCATTGTGATGCCATGCACTTTGCTGAGGAGTTGACCGGACGTTTCCGTGATAACCGCCCTGGCTATGCGGCTATTGCCATTTCAGACCCCAGTCATATCTCCTGTGTATCCAACGATTTTGGCTATGAATATGTCTTCTCACGTTACGTTGAAGCGGTAGGCAGGGAAGGGGACGCACTGCTTGGGATCAGCACCAGTGGTAATTCCGGCAATATTATCAAGGCGGTAGAAGCGGCCAGGGCAAAAGGGATGAAGGTTATTCTGCTGTCAGGCAAAGACGGCGGCGAGATGGCGGGGATGGCGGATGTTGAAATTCGTGTACCTCACTTTGGTTATGCGGATCGGATTCAGGAAGTCCATATCAAGGCAATTCATATTATGATTCAGCTTGTTGAAAAGTATATGGAATAAAAAGGAGAACGGCCGCGCGGGTGTGTAGTAACCAACGTTATCTAAGATGAAAATAATTATAGTGAAACTTTGGTATCACCACCCGCAACCAATATCAAATTTCATCCGCAAAAAACATCAGAACTTTTCCCACGCACATTAAATCGCTAAGTATGGTCCGATTAAGATTCTCTTTAATTTGTGCGGGATTGATTGACAAATCAAAATTAGAGCTAACAGGAGACTTAAACCTACAGGAGTAAACAAGTAATACATCATTTTCCTGAAACTTTTGTGGTTGTTTTTCGGGTTCTATTTTTACCACACAAGCCGTTGGCTCAGCTCCAGATAAGTGTTGGTACTTTTCCACAGCACCCCAGAGAGACTGCTGTGATGAGGAGAGGGACAATTCCGAGAAGCTCCTGATTGAAATGGCTAAGGGTAGTGAACCAACATTAAACCTGAACTTGGCCCAAGACGTTAACGGAACAATTTGATATTTAACCACAGAAGTGAAATCTGAACGGACACTGCAACCAGCAATAAAATGACTAGAACCAGGGACCGTTTTGTAAACCGTTTGATTGGATGCAGATGAGTTGTTCTCACTGCTCTGCAATTCAGACGGTTCAGACAGTGGTAAAGGCTTTTGCCGCTGAGCGTTGGGTTGTATTTTTGGAAACATAACTTTCCATATCCTATCAGTTTGATTTAATTCCATTGGTTTCAGGTTGGTAGTGCCACCGCCTTACTGCTTCACTTTTCGTTATGATTCCGTCTTCAGGCGGCAGAGTTCCCATCCTGATTTTTTCAATGAGCCATCAAACCAGTTCTTTGTTGAGCTTAGAAAAGGGTTTCCCACCGTTGCTTTTGGTGAGACGGAGAGCACATCAGATAATCCTGTTGATTGTTAAACCATTAAGCGAGTCCAATGTTAGAACACAATTTTTTTTATCAAGGCACCGAACAGTTCGTAATTGAAAATTAGATTCAATGGCTTCCGCGGAAATTCCGGTATTGCAAAGACTGATTGGCTGGGGGTTTCCATTAGGCATTGGCCCCATCGTAAATAACCAGTTGGGTAGATTTCCGGAAAGGCATCGGCAACCATCCAGAATGATTTCGCCCGGCACAGTGAATTGATTGGCACTGCCAAACTCACCAAAACCAGCAGACCCTGTTAGATCAATAGAATTTGCTTGGAGTTCAGACCGGATTGATTTCAGCCCACTGTTACGGGCGATAAGTTCTCCATCCACGACCGTTTTTATTTCTGACAGTGACTTCAGGTTCTGACAGCCTGAGAGATTCAGATTGCCATTAACAATAAGGATCTCAGGGAGTCTGTCTATGGACGATTCTGATAAATTCAGTGAACCGTTGATGCGTAATTTCTCAGGCCACTGGTCTATATGCTTCCCTGAAAGATCCACAGTTCCACAAAAATGGGGATCTATCAAAAGTTCATAGGCACTGCAGGGAAAAAAAGCCTGATCTTCTTCTGGTAAGTTGGCACGGACAACATAGAGTGTGTCAGGAACAAAAGACTGTTCTTTAGACAGTAGTCGGTGAATAAATTCTTCAGTATATAAAAACTCGGTTTTTTGCCAATTGATCAACGTCGCTAGAATACCTTCGGCATAGGTTATGCAACGGGTAAACAGAGATTTCTCAGGAACACTTGGAATTACCGGTAACTGAACAGTAGTCTGCTTCCTGTTTGATGTTACGCTCCCAATATCTGTTCTGAAGTCATTATTCGGGTTTTTCACAGGCGACGACTTACAGGAAGAACATGACTCCATAAAATGATTTCCTCATTGGTTACTTGTAAATAGTGGCAATAGGTAGAAATTGAGTATTTGTTTCATCTGTACCTTAGAGTTACTTCACAGATTAAAAGTTCAATTAATGTTTGGAACCTTCAAATTAGCAAAGGTTATATGGCAGAAGCACAGAGCTAATCAGGTATCGTATTACTAAGGTTGAGGTTTTTAGAGAACACATGCTTATACCCTGGCGATAGCTTTTCTAAAAAATCATGCTCTGTTTTCCTCCAATCTTCATTTTTGAGTCGGTCCTGTCTGTAAGGGTCCAGTTTGTTAGCTTCGGTAAAATATTCAGAAGCAAGGTTTTTCAATTCATCCTTTGAAAAGAAATCCTGTGCATTCCCAACAGGTAATAATGCTGCGATACGAAGGCAGTGTCCTAACTGACTAAAAGATGATGTGTTGAGATACTGACTTTTCTCTATTGCATTACATGCATGCTCAATGGCTTTGGTCAAAAGCCCTGAAATTTCCTGGCCTTGACCAGAAAAAATGCACTCTCTGAAGTAACGGACGCTGATACACAAGTCCACTTCTGGCCCGGCAAAACCCTTGTCATCAAGCTGCATTTGGTCAAACTGACACCAGTTCATTAAATCGACATGAATGTCGCCAAGGGCCAGTTCAATTTCCTTGTCGTTGCAGGGGGGGCCTTCATACCCGGAATGGTCGCTGTGCAGCTTATTAAAGATCGCCAGTGCTTCCTGATATCGTCCCATGTTCTGGTATTGCCGACCAAGGGCCAGTTCAATGTCCTTGTCATTGCAGGGAGTGCTTTCATGTCCGGAGAGGTCGGTGCGCAGATTCTTAAAGACCGTCAACGCCTCCTGATGCCGTCCCATGCACTGGTATTGTCGGCCAAGGCTTAACTCTATGTCTTTGTCGTTGCAGAGAGCGCCTTCATGCCCGGAGCGGTCGGTGCGCAGCTTGATGAAGGTCGTCAGCGCCTCCTGATGCCGTCCCATGCCCTGGTATAGCCGACCAAGGGCAAGTTCAATGCCCTTGTCGTTGCAAGGAGTGCCTGCATGTCCGGAGCGATCGGTGCGCAGCTTGATGAACGTCGTCAGCGCCTTCTGATGGAGCCCCATGTTCTGGCATTGTCGGCCAAGGGTTAACTCTATTTCCTTGTCGTTGCAGGGAGTGCCTTCATGTCCGGAACGGTCAAAGCGCAGCTTGATGAAGGTCGTCAGTGCCTCATGATACCGTCCCATGGCCTGGTATAGCCGACCAAGGGCCAGTTCAATTTCCTTGTCATTGCAAGGGGGGGCTTCACGCCCGCAGCGGTCGGAGCGCAACTTGTTAAAGGTCGTCAGCGCGTCCTGATACCGTCCCATGTTCTGGTATAGGCGACCAAGGACCAGTTCAATTTCCTTGTCTTTGCAAGGAGTGCCTTCATGCCCGGAGTGGTCGGAGCGCAACTTGTGAAAGATCGTCAGCGCCTCTTGATACCGTCCCATGTACTCGTATTGCACGCCAAGGGCCAATTCAACTTCCTTGTCGTTGCAGGGAATGGCTTCATGCCCGGAGCGGTCGGTGCGCAGCTTGATAAAGATCGTCAGTGCTTCCTGATGCTCTCCCATGCGCTGGTAATGTAGGCCAAGGGCAAGATAATTAATTTTTTTATCGGTGTCCTTTCCTGAGTGATTTTTATAAAGGTCCTGAAAAATAAGCAGTGCTTCACGCATAAGGTTTTTGGCTTGAAGTGCTCTGCCTTTTGTCATCAGTAACCCTTTGTCAAGGGGAGGCTTTACTTGTTCTATTGATTGCAGGCAATCATCAATTCTCCCTGAATTTAACAGGGCTCTTGCTTTAAGTTGACTTGCACGTAGATAGTTACGCCGACTCAAGTTGGAATTAGTCTCTAATATCTCTTTTGCTATTTCGAGTGCATGATCATTATCACCTGCACTTAAAGAGCTGAAACCTTCATCAAAACTCGACTTTAGAGTTCCCAAAGCACAATAGTTCAGCAAAAAGTGAATAAACTGCT
>NZ_JAHHPM010000118.1 GCF_024606345.1 Endozoicomonas sp. YOMI1 | reverse complement strand
CAGAGTGACTGACCACTTAGCCAGAAAATATGATTTCATTTGGTTAACTACTTATGGCTATTAATAACAGTGACATTAAGCTCTTCGAAAGCCAGAGTCGCACGGACGAGAAAACCAGTGGTGGTCAGGTGTTGTTTTTCTCGTGACCAATATTTTTTAACTACTTAGTCATTTTGAAACCGGGCAGGATGGGAGAAATAGAGGTTGATTAAAGCTCATTATTTTTTGCTTTATTAGACTCTCTTATACAGGCGGCAGCTTGCCTACCAGCGATTTTTGCTTGTTCTTTATCACCGGTATTCTTGAAAGTTTTATAGTAAGCCTTCTGGTAAGCCTTCTGGGTAGCTTTCCCTTTCTCGGACTGCACATAAGCCTTTCCGTAAGCCTTTTGGTAAGCCTTTTGGTAAGCCTTCCATTTCTCGGACTCACGGTACGCCTTCCTGTAAGCCTTCCGTTTCTCGGACCGTTCGTAAACCTTCTGGGAAGCCTTCCACTTCTCGGACTTACGGTAAGCCTTCCACTTCTCGGACTTACGGTAAGCCTTCTGGTAAGCCTTCTGGTAGGCCTTCCGTTTCTCAGACTTCGCGTAAGCCTTATCATAATTGTAATGAATATCAGCAACTGATGAGCTTTGCGAGTTTGATGGCCCTAATCCTAGAATAGACTGGATTGAAAAACGTTCATTATCAGGAATATATGTGGGGGCATGATCATTATTCTGCAGTTTCATTCTGACAGGTAAGTAAAGTGGTTGATCTTCAGTATGGCTATCAACAATGACTAGCGACCTTTTTTCATACCGAGGGTCATCAAATGGATTATGAAAAGGCACTGTTGGCTGCTGAAGGTAGTTTTCAGTAGTTTCATAAGTACGCATAGTACATAGAACATTAGCTACTTCTGCAACGTGACGGGAGAAAGCCTGACATGATGAGCCAGGTTCAAAAAAAATAGTATTTTGAAAATAAGAAAAGCAATCAGAAGCTTCATTTAAATGAGCAGAATAATTAAGTCTATCCATTGATAGTATTGAAGTATTGAATTATAGCTTAAGACTAATAATTATCATAAAAGTTCCCCCCTTAACACAACCTATTCAATATTTATGTCAACCAAATATAAGAATTTGTCAGGGCTATTAAGTAGCTCGACTTTAGAGTTCCCAAAGCACAATAGTTCAGCAAAAAGTGAATAAACTGCT
>NZ_JAHHPM010000117.1 GCF_024606345.1 Endozoicomonas sp. YOMI1 | reverse complement strand
TTGGTCTTGAAACATGTTTTAAGCTAATGCATATCAAAGACAAACAAGGCAATACTGTTATGAGTCATTGTTCAAAACTCCATGATCGTTTGAATAAGGAATACAACAGTAGGTTTCAGACACTCTCCGATGGAGTTAAAGGTCAGGAGAGTTGAACAGAACTCACTGACCTTTTAGAAATATCTCCGGGCAATATCTGATCCCAGTCTTTTATAGTTAACTTGGATAAGCCACAGTAAATTGCATTATTTTTGGTTTCCATCATCAGTTCACGCACCTGTTTGAAGAAAGCCCCTCCAAACCCGCCGCGCAAAAACAGCGCCAGGTCATCATCATTATTGCTTGCCTTTGGCTCAAGCAAGGATCTTATCTCTGTATCATGAGCCACATTCCCATAAAACAATTGCTCAATAATTTTATCCAGCAGACTTTGTTGACCTTCCCCGTCCCTGAGAAATGGTGCCATTAGGGCATTATCAGTAAATTCCTCTCTAAGGATCTGAAATAGCGCGGGAACCAGGAATGAAAAATTATCACAAATATCACCAACCAACTCATTCACATCTATATCACGTCCAGCATCTTCCCTACTCATAGGACACTCTACAGTAGTTGCCCTGAAGACTTCAAAACGCCTGAAAGACAGGGAGGGAAGTTGCAATCTCAGATTGGGCATATTTAATCCTGAAGTACGATAAGCGATAAGTTTATCTAAATTCACCCGGTTTCTTCGTAACCTTTTGCCACCCTCAATGAGTTTTACCTTGAGGGCTTCAGGAATCGCCTCAGGTAACAGGCTATTGGCCAGAGAAAGCCATGCCAGCCATTCCTGCTGTTCTTCGCTCAACACCCCACTGCTATAAGTGATCGATTCCAGGAGGCATGGACGAAAGTGTGCTTCCTCAAAATGATTCGTCCCAACCATTCCTGCAAACCTGGACACCAAATCCTGAGTTGCTGTCGGGGATAACAATGGCCTTAGCTTTTTACACAAGTCCAGAGCCACAGAATAGTAGTTGTATGCCTGCAAATCATCGGCGAGGCTTCTGCCAAGCTGTTCAATTCTCGATCGCTCAGCATTGGCAACAGGATTGTGCATGGCAGAGGCAGACTGCTGTCTGGCTGGAGGTGAATCAGGCAGCTCAGGCAGCGGGGTATCGCCATCAGGCCGCAAAGGAAGATAAGCCTTGCCCAGCAGATTCATAAAAGTAGCGCTGTTCGCCCCTTCCTGAATCAGGGGGCGATCAACACAGCTGATCCATTCAAATAATGGTTTGGGTACCGGGCCACAATACAGAAGCTCGACAGGTTCATGAACAGAATTATCCCATTCCCTGTTCTGCAAATCATAGAATGGCACCTTCAACGACGTTTGTAACGCCTGAAGCCGTTCAAGGCTTTCCAGTGGACTCAATATCAAAACAACCGTTTTCTCGAATGCTGAAGTATGGCTTTTAACCGCCCCTGAAAGCAGTCTTCTGATAATCACGTCATGGGCAGGCTCCAGGGCCTGATGGTGAATACCATAAAGTGGAAGCAGATGAATTCTACCGGCTTCAGTATCTCTCAAGACTTTTATCAGGCTGGCGGCTCTTGAGTCGCCCTTCATTAGCTCCTGGATATCCGGTTTATGAGGTAAATAAGCGGTCTGATAGTTGGCCAGTGCTGGAAGATCCAGATTCTGATGCATGCCATTGCATCGTTCAATTCTGGGCGTCGTATTGTTCCATTTGAAGGGCGGGATAACAATCGCCACTTTCGACAGCAACCATGAGCGATTACCGTTCATGGCCCAAAAACCAAGGGGTTGCTCCAAAGATCTGTGGTTAATACTGCAATGATCCGCCAACTGTTTAAAAGGAATACACTCACACACCAGGCCAGAATAATGCAGAGTCTGTACCCCATCATTCCCGGGGTTAAATTCTGGCATGAATAATCGGAGCTTATCCTTCATCCGCCCCCATTCATCCTCACCATTAACTTTGAGAACCAGCTCAACCCTGCCTTTAAAGCCAAGGCGAGCCAGTCCTTCGATGATACTGAATGCAGCAGTATGATCTCCCTGGCCAGGAGCCTCTGCAAGCCCCACCCGGATAACAGGAATGGTGACTAGCTTTTCAGACAGGCTACAGTCCGCAGTATCAACCTTCCTCTTACCCAGCAGGGTTTGATCAATGTCTTTTTTTGACGACTCATGAGCACAACTGGATAAATGCCCGCTGGCAGCGATAGCTCTAATAGATGTATGAACTGGAGAATCAGGAGGTCGCTTGCCACCCCCATCCATCGATCGCCTGGTCAAGGCATTTACAGGCAGTGAAGAATCCACGGCTACACCCGATCAACAAAAATGACTTAATATAGCTCTTCCCTTGTCCCGCTGCCCTGACAAGCCCGAAAGTAATACTAACCATCAACTTGTGAAACCTTTCAACCGAAACAAATAAACAAATCCTCCCCAAATGGTCTACTTTTCTAACGGCGTTCTTGCTGCAGCATAAAAAGTCAATTGAACTGGAAAGGTGACACAGGATGCTATTTCCAGCTGTGGTGATGGCCGCTAACTCAATCTCATTTAATGAATGGTCTGATACCCATGAAACGTTTGCTGACATTTATATTACTATTTTCAATTGCACAATTATCAATCGCTGCCCAATATCTGGATATGCCGCCAAGCTATGAAGAGGCAACGACCTTTACAATTCACTTGAAACCGGGTGATGACAAAGAAATCAGCATGAATGAAATCTTTCGTCTTTCCAGCGAGGGTTATACGTCAATAAGAATCAAAGTTGCTGCTACCAGGGTAAATAATAGAGCCAGGCCAACCAGGCGTTACCCGCTTTTCCATAACGATATAGCTGAACGAATCCCTCATTGCCGCCTGTTAAGGCAGCATGACTATGATGATAATTATCGGGTCTTACTGGACAACACAATTTATCAGTCCAATCTCAGTTATGATGATGCCACTTTACTGATTGGCAAACTCGTATCGGTGAATGCCTGTACATTTTGATGACTATAGGCACAGCCGTTAAAAAATCCTGACTTGGCTCTTCATAACAGGGCCAAGGAGTAAGTAGTTAACCAAATGAAATCATATTTTCTGATGATGGAGATTTGATAACGTTAAGAATCTCTCCGATTCGAAAAACCATTTTGTCCCTGCATAAATTCTCTTCAACTCTCAATAATGGAACTTTTATCCAATTTATCAGTCTTATCTTATATTAGTGAAATACAATTATGATATTTGAATATTTTAAAAGGACTGATTCCATGAAACTCACCCGATTACTTTTCAGACTATTCGCCCTGATACTGTTTATTGTTGTCCTGCCAGTTAAGGCTTTTGAACCTTCTGCGCTTACTTTAAATAATGACTTACCCCCCAGCTATGAAGATGCCGTGGCTTATTCCACGTATACCATCCAGCTCAAGCCCGGGGATAACAAATTCATCAGCTTCGTTGAACTTTTCGGTCAAGGCTATTACAACCTGAGAGTCAAGGTAGCCAGTGATTTGAAACAGCCACACTGCCGTCTCTTTAAGCAGAGTAACGGTTATTACCGTGTTCAACTGGATAACATGACTTATGATTCAAACCTGCATTATGACGATGCCGTCTTAGAGATTGGTAAACTCGTATCTGTGAACGCCTGTCGATTCTGATCCCTGCGAAGATTGTAATGATGGGAGAAGTATTGCTCCCTTTCACAAAGGAAGTGCTGTCGTGTACTTCATCTGTTCCATGGCAAAGCTCGAGGTTACATCGGTCAGCCCATCCACCGTGTTGACCAGCTCCTTATAGAAACGATCAAATGACTGAATATCTTTCACGACAATCCTGAGCAAATAGTCGTATTCACCACTCATTCGATAGCACTCAGCAATTTCCGGATAGCTGGCCACCACCTTGCCAAAAGACGCCAGCCATTCGCTGTTGTGATGACGGGTTTTAATATGAACAAAAACAGAAACCCCTAACCCAACCTTGTCAGGATTGACCAGGGCGACACGCCTGGTGATATATCCTTCAGCTTCCAGACGCTTAATGCGCTTCCAGCAGGGCGTTGGTGACAAACTGACTTTCTCAGCCAGCTCAGCCAACGAGGGAGTCGTATCCTCCTGCAACTCCCGCAGTATGTTTCGGTCAATTTTATCCATTCAGCAGGCCCACCACATTCTGGTCACGATCTTTCACCACCAGCGTATGAACGCCCTGCTCTTTCAGTAACAGCCGGGCCTCTTCAGCACTGATATTTTCCTGAACACAGACCGGTGAACCATTCATAATATTTCTTGCATTGATACCCTTAAGACTCTCAACACCCGCCAGATTTCGGCGCAGGTCACCATCAGTAATAATGCCACACAGCAAATCGCCTTCCATAACCAGACACAGGTTGGTTCGATGGCAGGTCATGGTCTGCATGACCTGCGTGAGACTACAATCAGGGGTTACCACGGCCAGATCACCACGGCGGACCACATCACGGACCCAGACCATTTTCTGGTCACTTTGCTGCGCTTCGGGGGAACTGAACAAGCGTCGGCGAATCAGGGTTTCAGCCAACAAGTCACCAATAGCCAGCAGAACCGTGGTATAGGTCGTGGGGGCCTGCTCCCGGTCTTCACGACTCTCAACCACACTGGCATCCAGCACGATATCCGCCTGCTCAGCAACCGGCCCCGCCGGATCACCGGTAATGGCAATCACTTTGTTACCCATTTGCCGGATTGCCGGATAAAGCCGTAGCAGCTCCTCCGTCCTGCCACTGTACGACAGCATGACAATAACGTCACCGGGACCAATCATACTCAGATTGTCTTCCCAGGTTTCAGCGGCATTCAGTATGTGCGTGGACAGGCCTGTGGCATAAAGCGTTGCAGCGATTTTCTGCCCCACCAGACCAGACTGCTTCATACCAAACATGATCGCGCGTCCACGACACTCGGCCAATAGCTCCAGGGCAGCAGTGAAGCTACCATTGATCCTGGCTTCCAGTGACTTGAGTGCTTCGATCTGTCCGGCAACACTGTTGCGCATGACATCAGAAACCAGCAGGTTGTGATCTAATTTCATAGTCCATCCCTTCTAATCATTTTCCATCAGTTTGACACAGAGATGTTGATAGATAATTGATCAGGAGCATTGATGCATAAAAAAAGTGGGTTAAGGAACATGTAGAGCCCCATTTGTATAAGATGTCGCAGATAACCTGGCATATTTGGAAGGAGTAGCTGCCGAGCTTCAATTCAGTGGTTTCGGTATTACCCAGACAGCTGTACCTTCGGGTATTGAGAGACCTTCCAAAGCAAACATTATGACTCGCCAACGAGACTCGGCCAACAGCTCCAGGGCAAAAGTGAAGCTACCATTGATTAATGCATAAAGCATTTGGGTTAAGGAACTTTTACTATTCTTGATCGTCAAATCAGGAGTTATTAACCAAAATTGGAGAACTCATGAATATTGGCAATATGGCAACAGGTTTGGCGGGGGTTGGTTTGACAGCTGCCGTCAGTCTCAGTACTGGTGTAGCTGACTCTTCCATTCTGACCAAGTGGCAAACCCGGACTGTCATGGCTCTTTCTAGTATCCTAGGAACCAGCTTAAGTCTGGTGCAATGCATCCGGGAAGGCAGAAACGTATCCGCCAGAACAATGGCGACACTGGCAACGAACGTTTGCGTTCTTACATACAGTAACCTGCAACCCTGGGCTGATTTCACACAAGAATTTGAGATTTTTAAGGAAGCAGATTGTTTTGCGGAATTTATGAAGAAAGGTGAAATGAGCATGCCGAAATGCCAACCCTATCTTCATAAGGCTGAAATTAAAGAAATGACGTTAGAGCACACAATAGATGACCGTTCGTACAAGACTTGGCGTAAAACCTGGTATAGTTGGAAGCAGTAGCTGCCGATCTTCAATTCAGGGGGCGTGGGATTATCCATCCAGTTATACCTTCGGCTATTGCGAGGCGCTACAACGCAATGTGTAGTTCATATCAACAGCACAATACTCACTGGGCACAAGTAGCATAGATGATATATTCAGTGGGTATTATTTCAGGTAGACAACACCCTCAATGACTTCGCACTCCAGGGCGGTCAGTCTGTCCCCCGGACATGGCCCGGCAATACACTCCCCCGTTTCAATCAGAAACCGGGCACCGTGGGTAGCGCACTGAATCAGCCGTTTTTCAGAATCCAGAAACTGATCCGGCTGCCACTCAAGGTTAATCCCAAAATGCGGGCAACTATTTTCGTAAACGTACACCTGATCGCCTTTGCGAATTGCAAAGACATGTCCACGCTCATTACGAAAGCCTTTGCTACCGGGATCCTGCAGCTCATCAATAGAACACAAACGAATCATTACTTCCCCATGAAATCAAACGGCTAACCCTATGAGGCTGTCCGGGAATAGACTGACCGACGAGAAAAGTCGCTAAAGATAATACCATCCCTCACCAGAAAAACCGATACAAACCATCGACGTCCTTAAGTAGTAGGCCAAATGCAATCGTAGATTTCTGGCTAAGTGGACAGTTACTATGCAAGGCGCAACGCAGGAGCAGTTGCCGAGAGTGACTGATCATTTAGTCAGAAAATATGATTTCATTAGGTTAACTACTTTTCCAACCTATCGAAGAGCGTTTTGTTTTGGTTCCCAAAAGCCCTCACTACGTTTTGGAGTGACAGGCAGGAAATTTTCGCAGATGGAACTTTTTCCCGGAATTGGACTCAAATAGTATATCAAATAACATCAACTGCCGGTTTTTGTGGTATTGAAAAGTCAGCTTAAAAATTCAGCCAGGAAAGGAAAGGAAAGGAAAGGAATTATGATATATCCAACTGATTTAAGTTATATAGTAAGCATTACAGCCTCAAATGAGATGACTAAACCCGGTAAATTTGTGAAAAGATCCATTTTTTCAAAATCATTATCAATACCATCAACTTCTCAAAATATTGCTAATGGTCATAATCCCTTCATCAATCAGATGCTTTCAAAGAAGGATGAAACAGACCTATCCAAAATAAATTTGGATGCAAGAGTAGTTAAGAGAATAATAAATGGCCCTGATGGACTTGAGCCTGGCTATTTACGGGCAGTTAATGAAATAGCATTAGCCCTTCAATCTCAATTTGATTCAAATGAATTAACTTCAGGCTTCCCTGTCAGAGAGCTTTATAGATTATTTATTGATAGAAAAGATTGGCAGTCTGAACATGTTTTTTTTGCGTATGAAGATGAACCTGGTTACACGAAAGCCATGTTATCCGCTTTTCTGGAAATGAAAAGTATTCTTTCAGATGGTGCTTTAGATTTAGAAAAAATTACAAAGATCCATGATCTATGTATTCAGGGTGTTTCTGATAAAAATGGACAACCACTGCCCAATAGTAACTGTGTTGACTTCTGCTCAGTAAGTCTTTTTTTCAACAACACTGGGGATTCAAACTGTACTAAGAAAGGTTTCAGGGAAATAACAGAGCTAGCGAAAGACAAAAAAGGGATTGAGATTTTCAACTATATGCCTTTGATTGATGAGACTTACACTGAAATCGATGGAGAGGTTAATCCTGTTCAGCTTGATTACTACCAAAGTGGAGAAAGTATAAACATAGGAAGTGTTTATCACAACATACCTGCAAATAGAGAAAACATTAAAACATATTGTGATAAATTCAATAAACAAATTTTTATTATCAAAACTACCTGTAACTCTGAAGAAGTAATCCAGCGTAAAATTATAACCACAATAGCTGAAGTGTGTCGAAATATTCAGGTAACTCATCCATTTCAAGATGGTAATGCAAGAACTATAGGTTGCCTGTTAGTCAATGGACTACTGATGGCCGAAGGAATGTCGCCAGCAATAATTCCGGATGCTAATTCCTTTGACGGTCATTCAGTGGATGAACTTGTTGAGATTATTAAAGAAGGCCAACAACAGTTTCAGGGTTTGAGAAGGCGACCCCGTCTAGGCGACCCCGTCTAGGCGACCCCGTAGCGAGGACAGCAGAAAATTGAGGATAAAAATTCAGGGAAACCGCAGTCGGGTAAGCTCCACGAAATTCACTAAGAGCCTGTTTTTTGCAGGCTCCTTTGGCGACGAACGCACCCCCCGCCCGCCGCAGGAAAGCTCTACTTTACGCGCAGGCGCAGCCATGTTTTGCAAGTTCCGACTCTACACACTGTTATCAATCTGCCGATTGACTGTTGTAAGCTGACAAAATATAACAATATATAAAGAGTTGCCATGAGACGCTCACCAAACGTCCATCAATGCTTTCGCAGGGTGAGCTACTCACGGCTAATTGGCAACGCTTTTATCACACCAAAAGTAAGACAGGACGTTTTACGCAGTCACTAACACGGATCATAGAGATTAAAGCTTTTGTTATGTTGAACAAATTATCTCATTGCTTACTCTTTTTTTCATTGGCCGCATCACTTCTGCTCCCGCAATACAGCCTGGCTAACGAGTCAGAACGGCAGCAGAGGCTTTTCAAGCATGTCGAAAAAGCACTGAAGACAGGTGATCATCAACTTTATGAGAGTTATCGATCCGAGCTCAGTGATTACCCTCTGGCTCCCTACCTTGAGTACCTTAGCCTCGCAAACAATCTCGATCGCATCAACCAGAGCGATATTGACCAATTTGCCAGCAAATACCCCGATTTACCTCAAACCAACCAGCTCCATTACAAATGGCTGCGGTATCTGGCCAGTAACCAGCGCTGGAAATCCTATCTTGCTGCCTATCAGCAGGATGATGGTGGCCGCTATCAGTGCCTGAAAGGCATAGCCCTGCAAACATTGGGACATACAGAACAAGCATGGTTGGAGGCAAAAAGCCTCTGGCTGAAAGGAAAGTCACAACACAAGGCCTGCGATCCTTTATTCGAAAGCTGGAAAGCCTCTGGAGAACTCACTCAAAGCCTGATTATTGCCCGCTTCTGGATGGCTGCAGAGCAAAACAACCTGTCCCTTGCCCGCTACCTGAATAAGTCAATTAAAGATACTTCTTTCAAGGTATCAACAGAGCTGTTCTGGGAAGTCAACAAACATCCCGAACTGCTTCATACCGCCCGCTTTAATGGTGACCTGGAACATCAGCGGATCATTATGCTTCATGGCATCAAGAAACTGATTTCCAAAAACCTGGACCTTGCCGTCAGTACCTGGTTGCCAATGCGCAACAACCATCCTTTTTCCCCGGAGCAGCGATCCGTTGTCGACCAGCGGATTGCGATGAAAGCTGCCAAGAACTTTGTTGACAACGCCGAAGAAATTATTGCCAGTATTGATCCCGATTTCCATTATCAAAAGGTCACTGAGTGGCGAATCAGACTGGCACTGGCTGATCAGGACTGGGAAAGAGTCCTGATACTGTTAGAACATCTGCCAGTGGCTATCAGAAACGGCAGCCGCTGGCGCTATTGGAACGAAGTCGCTCTCCTCAAGTTTCAGGAGGCAAGTTATCAGCTGGTCGGGATGCCTCTTCCGAGTAAACCCTCTCTGCTGAAAACGCCGACGCTGAATGCGCTGGGCCAGGAGCGGAACTTTTACGCTTTTCTGGTGGCAGACCTGAAAGGACAACCCTTTCAACTTAACCACCAGCAGAAAGCCGTTCGCCAGCAGGACCTGCAGAAGCTCAAGCAATATTACCCGGGCTTCAAGCGTATTCGTGAGTGGCTTCACCATAAGCGCTTTTATAACGCCCAGATGGAGCTTAACCGGATAACCCCAAGTCTGGATAAAACCCAGAAACAATTAATTCCCTATCTCGCCCATCAATGGGAATGGCATCATCAGGCTATTATGGCAGCAGCCCGGGCAACGCTCTGGGACGACCTTAGCCTCCGCTTCCCGTCACCGGACGCCGAGATTTTCAGTGCCCAGGCAAAAAAACGTGAGCTGGATTATCCATGGGTTCTGGCAATTGCCCGTCAGGAAAGTGCCTTCCACCCCATGGCGCGCTCCAGTGCTGGTGCCATGGGGTTAATGCAGTTGATGCCGACAACCGCGAAACAGGCGGCTAAACAGGCCAGAATACCGTACCGAAAGCAGTCAGAACTCTTTAAACCAGAAATTAACATCGCCCTTGGAACTACTCATCTGGCCTGGTTGTCCAAACGGTTTGAAAACAGTCGAATTCTGGCAACAGCGGCTTATAATGCCGGGAGTACTCCGGTTAAACGCTGGCTGAAGCAGAGAGGGCATCTGCCACTGGACATATGGATTGAGACCATTCCCTATGATGAGACTCGTAAATACGTCCAGAATGTCATGGCTTATCGTGTGATTTACAGTCTGCTGGAAAACCAGCCTGCACGTATGCTCTCATCTCAGGAGATGGCCTCCCTCAGTCTTAATCTGCAGGAGTCCAAGGTCATTGCCCTGAGAGACCATGGAAAACCATGATAGAACTCTTCGGTTTTTTCACTCAGGAAACATCATCAGGTTCTGATAAACTGATTGGTTCGAATTCTTATTACTTGGAGAACAACGTTTATGGACAGGCGTCACAAAACCCATGCTGTTCAGGTTGGACACGTCACCATTGGCGGTGATGCTCCCATCGTGGTTCAGTCAATGACGGACACAGATACCGCCGATGTCCAGAAAACCATTGACCAGATCCGCCTGCTGGCTGAAGCAGGCTCTGAAATCGTTCGCGTAACGGTGAATACTGAGGAAGCCGCGGCCGCTATTCCGGCAATCTATGAAGGGCTGGCCAAACACAACTGCAATGTTCCTATTGTCGGGGACTTCCATTACAACGGCCACCTGTTGCTGACGAAATATGATGAAACAGCAAGACTGCTGCATAAATACCGGATCAACCCAGGCAATGTAGGCTTTGGTAATAAGAAGGATGACCGCTTTAATGCAATGATTGACGTTGCCATTAAATACGATAAACCGGTGCGCATCGGCGTTAACTGGGGCAGCCTGGATAAAGAGCTCTCTACCCAGCTGATGGATGAAAATGCCCGCTCCGCTAACCCAAGACCTTCCCAGGAAATACTCCACGAAGCGTTGGTCCTGTCTTCCCTGACCAGTGCCGATGCTGCGGTTAAGCGTGGCCTTGGAGCCAACAAAATCATCATCTCCTGTAAGGTCTCCCGGGTACAGGATCTGATCAGCGTCTACCAGATGCTGGCCGATCGTTGTGAATACGCGCTGCACCTTGGCTTGACCGAGGCCGGTATGGGCAGCAAGGGTATCGTGGCATCCAGTGTCGCCATGGGTATTCTTCTGCAGCAGGGTATTGGTAACACTATCCGGACTTCCCTGACGCCAGAGCCTGGTGCCTCCCGCGATAAAGAGGTGATTGTATCCCAGCAGATCCTTCAGGCCCTGAACGTTCGCAGTTTTGCTCCGGAAGTGACTGCCTGTCCTGGCTGTGGTCGTACCACCAGCACGTTCTTCCGGGTACTGACCGATGAAGTGGATGGCTTCCTGCGCAGTAAAATGGTGAACTGGCGCCACCAGTATGTCGGTGTGGAGAATATGAAAGTTGCTGTTATGGGCTGTGTGGTTAATGGTCCAGGGGAAAGCAAGCATGCCAATATCGGTATCAGTCTGCCCGGTACTGGTGAGGCACCTTCTGCCCCGGTATTTATCGATGGTGAGAAATTCACCACATTGAAAGGCGAGAATATCGCTGAAGACTATAAAAATCTGATCGAAGAGTATGTTCAGAAAACCTACGCACCTCGGGAACAGGTGATCGCCAGCAACTGATAAAAACAACACCGCCACACAGTGGCGGTTTCACCGTAATATTCTCTGTTCAGCGCAACCGTTACTAAAAACCTACGATAATATTGCTGAGTTCACCCACTCTTTGTTTTTCCCTCAGCAAAATTGACAAAGCAGACAACCCATCTAATTTCAAAACTGGCAGGACTTTTTTCCCAGCCAGTCTTTGCTTAACTTCATGGAATAAAACAACACAGGTTGTTCTATGAATTTAACACTGCGCCTAACAGTGGTGACCAGTTTCTGTGTGACGCTGGAGTTTTATAACTTCACCCTGCTGATTTTTCTGGCAAATGCCATTTCACTGAACTTTTTCCCAACCCCATTCGGTATAGGAAATATCATGCCGGTGTTCATGGTCTTTTTTGCCGGTTACCTTGCCCGATTTATCGTTGGGCTTATCTACAGCCACGGAGGTGATCAACCCGGGCGCAAACCTTATTACATACACTCGACGGTGCTAATGTCACTGAGTACTCTTGGCATTGCTCTAATTCCCGGGCATGACATCATTGGCAACATAGCGCCGTTACTGCTGCTTTGCTGTCGGCTTATTCAGGGAGTTTCTTTCGTTGGCGAAGTGCCTGGTTTCGCTGTCTTTGCATCCGGGTATTCAAGGAAAAACAGCAGAGGACGGGTAACCGGCCTGATTGTCAGTAGCCTGACGTTCAGCAATATACTGGCCAGTGGCGCAGTCTGGTTCATTCATAGCTGGTTTGGGGAACAGGCTGTTAATACATGGGCATGGCGCATCCCTTTTGTCTTAGGGGCAGTGATTGGCCTGATCAGCCTCTGGCTGAGGTATTCTCTGGCAGAAACCCCGGTCTTTGAATCCCCTGGTCATGCCAAACGTAAAACCCTTCCCGTTACCTCCCTGATGAAAGACTACAGAAGCCAAATGCTAAGGGGTGTGAGCCTTGCTGCAGCGCCAGCAGTAACAACATCTGTACTGTTGTTCATGCCCAGATTTCAACAACAGTACCTTCATCAACCAACATCCCGGTTTATGGGAAGCTTCGTGTTCTTCACCATCCTGGCCACTCTGAGTTTTATTTTTGCCATATTGTCAGATCGTGTCGGCAGACTCCCCCTGATCCGATATGGCTCTATCATGATCATTGCCACAGTGCCTGCTTCGACCTTCTTTCTACTGAACGGTATTATCAACCCAGTGATGGCCCTGCTTCCCTTATTAATCGCGCAGGGCATGATCAACGGGGCCTATGAATCCTCAATGGTTAAGCTGTTTCCTGCCGGGGCACGTTATACTGCAGTGGCTTTCTGCCATAACCTGGCATTCTGTATTTTTGGAGGAGCCACTCCCATGTTGCTGGAATGGTTATGCAACAATGGCTGGCTATTATCACCCGGGCTGTGGCCAGCAATCGCCAGCTTTGTCCTGATGGGTCTTTCACTTCATTGGAAAGATCGTTATCAGGACAAGCTTAACCCGGAGATTTAAGGCGTCAAAGTCAGGGTATATTTTGCATCTCCCGGTAAAAAGGGACTGGCTTTCCCTTCCACCCAGTCCATATAACCTGCGCTAAAGAAAGGAGAGAGAGGGTGACCACTCTGACCACCCGGCATATGAAATATTGCTTCATCTTCACGCCCGGGAGAAACCACCATCCGTTCAGACACCCCTTGATCGGCACGCTGAGCCCTGGGCATCCAGACATCGCCAGAGAGAGGCACGGCGGGCATCTCCAGCAGTTTGCCAAAGACGGGAATGGCACCACTCAATGGGTGACGGATATCAGCGGTATTTCTCTGCCCCCAGGTGGCACTGGCCAGCTGATCTATGCCTCCAAGATCGCTTATTACTTGATCCACGGTTTCGATCAGCAACTCATCCCAATTTTCGTACTGAGGACTCAGCCAATGTAGTGGTCGCTCTGCCAGAAGACGCCATATCATCTCACTTTCATGGTTTAACTTCTGCATAAAGCCATCTTCTACATCCTCTTTGGCTTCTGGAGAAAGGGACAGAAAGTAGCGCCCCAGTGACGACATGATCTTGAGTTTAAGAGCATCTTTATACTCACGGACCAAACGGTAACCAACTTCGTCGGTCGCAGCCTTTCCAGACCAGTTTTTCACATAACGATAAAACGTCTGCCGGGAAAGGTTACCTGCCATAATGTCGTCGGTGAGTGTATCCAGAACCAGCCGCCGCCAGTTATTCATATAAAGAGCACGATGATCCAGTGCAATCTCCAGCAAAGCCTGTTCATCAGCACGCTCAAGTGCCATCAACGCATCACGGATCTGTATCTGCCTGGGTCCGAGGGCATACCCCCCATTGCCCATCTTGTCGTAGTCTTCTCCGCTCACGATACGGGCATTGGCAGTCCATACTCTCTGATCCACAGGGTTAAATACGCGGGGATAATGCACCTCAGGGAGCCAGCCATCCCAGTTATCATCAGCCTGCTGCCAGGGCAGTGGGTAAGTGGAATCGATACCTGAACGGTTTGGAATCTGTCCGGCAACGGTCCAGCCGATATTGCCTTCACGGTCACCCACCGTAAAGTTCTGGGGTGGAATTCCACTGCGGTTGGCAATGGCCATTCCCTGTTCTACATTGCGGGTCACTTCCAGGTTCAACAGATTAGCATTGGTTGCCTCCGGACGATGGGCAGTCCAGCGCAGGGCATACTGCGTATTGTCGTAGGCCGAATCAACCACCGGCCCCCAATGGGTGCCTGAATATTCAACGACAACCGGTTCCTGATCTTTGATATTGATGGTTTCAGTCCAGTGCTCAAGGGGTTTCGGGCCATCATTGGTCATGTACTGGCCATCATCGATATCCAGCTCCACCAGATCAACCCAGTCACCACCGGTATTGGTAAAGCCCCAGGCGATGTGTGTATTGCTGCCAACCACAATAAACGGCGTACCCGGTAATGTGACTCCGGTAATACTGACCCTATCCTCTGGCTGGTCCGGGTGTGGGTAACTCAAGGACGCTCGATACCAGATGGTGGGCACCCGATGGCTCAAATGCATATCATCCTGAATGATGGCCCCACCATGGTCCGTTAACTCCCCGGATACTGCCCAGTTGTTACTGCCGATAAGACTGTCTTCCAGAGTAGTTCCACCCAGATTGGCATAGAGTTCTGCCTCTTTGCTGCGCAGGTCAACCAGCTCCGCCCCCGGGGTTGGCACATCTGGTAATTCACCAGGCTGCATTGGTGAATCCCAGCGGGTTTTCAGTGGCGAAAGAAAATCGATAACAGCAGGTACGGTTACACGACTGAGGAAGCCTTTCAGGTTATCCAGTTTCACTTCATCATCATTGAGATCCATATACATGCTGAAGATCGACAGAAAAGAGTCTTCATTTTTCCAGGGCTCAGGCTCCACACCCAGCAACAGATATTCAAAAGGCTTCTGTCCAAGATCTTTCAGGCCATGATTAACGCCATCGGTATAGGCCTTCAGAAGTGCCAGATGCTCAACGGTCATAATCTCAACCGCCTGCTGAGCGACCTTGCGGAACCGATGTTTTCTCTGGCGTTTATCATGATCCAGCGTTAGTTCACCCACCAGTTCAGACAGTTCGCCCGCAGAGTTGCGCCGGTTCAAATCCATCTGAAAAAATCGTTCCTGGGCATGGAGATACCCGGTAGCAAAGGCAACATCTGTACGATCACTGCCGGATATCAGGGGAATACCCTGAGCATCCCGCTCAATCGTAACCGAAGCATTCAGGAAGGGAGCCTTCACTTCACCTTCCAGCACGGGGAGACTTTGGCGAAGAAGAACAAAGACCGTGAGAATGGTCAGCAGGGATATTGATACAAGGAGAAAAAAGCCTCTCCTTAACCAGATCAGCATTGATACTACTCCATTGTTGTTATTATGTGGCTGGAAAAATAGCACAGTTTTACCAGGCTGCCCATTGAATCGTAAAACCAGGCTGAAGGGACTCTGGTCAAATGCAGATGCGCCAAATACATTGCCAGCTCTCATCAAAACAGCATCATAAAAATTATCACTTTGTTCAACGTTGTAAATCCCGATAGAATATTGCGCATTTTTAATGGTGTTAACGTACTAATCACTGGTGCTACGCCTGAGTTCCCTCACCTCAACTAAAAAGGACTTGCAATGCAAACCAGCAATCGCGGCCTGAACATGCTGCTTTTATTACCGATATTCCATATCGTGTAACCATTCGCTAAATCCATTATTCAAGCATCAATAGCCCTGTTCAGCTAT